>NZ_JBRUHS010000023.1:0-1736 GCF_053206945.1 Streptococcus dentasini | reverse complement strand
TAACCTGTCAAGAAACAATAAACGGATAAGCCAGAAGTGCTTAGCCGGACGAACTAGCATTAATGAGAGTTTGATCCTGGCTCAGGACGAACGCTGGCGGCGTGCCTAATACATGCAAGTAGAACGCAGAAGGAAGGAGCTTGCTTTTTCTGGATGAGTTGCGAACGGGTGAGTAACGCGTAGGTAACCTGCCTGGTAGCGGGGGATAACTATTGGAAACGATAGCTAATACCGCATAAGAGGGGTTAACGCCTGTTAACCTTTTAAAAGATACAACAGTATCACTACCAGATGGACCTGCGTTGTATTAGCTAGTAGGTGAGGTAATGGCTCACCTAGGCGACGATACATAGCCGACCTGAGAGGGTGAACGGCCACACTGGGACTGAGACACGGCCCAGACTCCTACGGGAGGCAGCAGTAGGGAATCTTCGGCAATGGGGGGAACCCTGACCGAGCAACGCCGCGTGAGTGAAGAAGGTTTTCGGATCGTAAAGCTCTGTTGTCAGAGAAGAATGTTGTGTAGAGTGGAAAGCTACACAAGTGACGGTAACTGACCAGAAAGGGACGGCTAACTACGTGCCAGCAGCCGCGGTAATACGTAGGTCCCGAGCGTTGTCCGGATTTATTGGGCGTAAAGGGAGCGCAGGCGGTTTTATAAGTCTGAAGTTAAAGGCAGTGGCTTAACCATTGTTGGCTTTGGAAACTGTAGGACTTGAGTACAGAAGGGGAGAGTGGAATTCCATGTGTAGCGGTGAAATGCGTAGATATATGGAGGAACACCGGTGGCGAAAGCGGCTCTCTGGTCTGTGACTGACGCTGAGGCTCGAAAGCGTGGGTAGCGAACAGGATTAGATACCCTGGTAGTCCACGCCGTAAACGCTGAGTGCTAGGTGTTGGGTCCTTTCCGGGACTCAGTGCCGGAGCTAACGCAATAAGCACTCCGCCTGGGGAGTACGACCGCAAGGTTGAAACTCAAAGGAATTGACGGGGGCCCGCACAAGCGGTGGAGCATGTGGTTTAATTCGAAGCAACGCGAAGAACCTTACCAGGTCTTGACATCCCGATGCTATCCCTAGAGATAGGGAGTTACTTTTAGTACATCGGTGACAGGTGGTGCATGGTTGTCGTCAGCTCGTGTCGTGAGATGTTGGGTTAAGTCCCGCAACGAGCGCAACCCTTATTGTTAGTTGCCATCATTAAGTTGGGCACTCTAGCGAGACTGCCGGTAATAAACCGGAGGAAGGTGGGGATGACGTCAAATCATCATGCCCCTTATGACCTGGGCTACACACGTGCTACAATGGTTGGTACAACGAGTCGCAAGCCGGTGACGGCAAGCTAATCTCTGAAAGCCAATCTCAGTTCGGATTGGAGGCTGCAACTCGCCTCCATGAAGTCGGAATCGCTAGTAATCGCGGATCAGCACGCCGCGGTGAATACGTTCCCGGGCCTTGTACACACCGCCCGTCACACCACGAGAGTTTGTAACACCCAAAGTCGGTGAGGTAACCTTCGGGAGCCAGCCGCCTAAGGTGGGACGGATGATTGGGGTGAAGTCGTAACAAGGTAGCCGTATCGGAAGGTGCGGCTGGATCACCTCCTTTCTAAGGAAAAACGGAAGCACGCTTGGTGTCTATTTAGTTTTCAGAGGTTTTGTGGGGCCTTAGCTCAGCTGGGAGAGCGCCTGCTTTGCACGCAGGAGGTCAGCGGTTCGATCCCGCTAGGCTCCATTA
>NZ_JBRUHS010000022.1:0-3175 GCF_053206945.1 Streptococcus dentasini | reverse complement strand
ACTTGCCCATTGACAATTGAATATCTATCAAAAAAAGTAACAAGAAATAAACCGAAACGCTGTAGAAACATATTAAAGAGTTTTTTAATAAGGTTAAGTTAATAAGGGCGCACGGTGGATGCCTTGGCACTAGGAGCCGATGAAGGACGTGATTAACGACGAAATGCTTTGGGGAGCTGTACGTAAGCTTTGATCCAGAGATATCCGAATGGGGGAACCCACTAACTGCTGGTTAGTATCCCTACCTGTTAAGGGTAGCGGAGGGAAGACGCAGTGAACTGAAACATCTCAGTAGCTGCAGGAAGAGAAAGCAAGAGCGATTGCCTGAGTAGCGGCGAGCGAAAAGGCAGGAGGGCAAACCAAGTTGTTTACAACTTGGGGTTGTAGGACTGTGACAGGGGCACAAGAGTTATAGAAGAATGATCTGGAAAGGTCAGCCAAAGAGAGTAAGAGCCTCGTATTTGAAATAGCAGCTTGAGCCTAACAGGATCCTGAGTACGGCGAGACACGTGAAATCTCGTCGGAAGCTGGGAGGCCCATCTCCCAACCCTAAATACTCCCTAGTGACCGATAGTGAACCAGTACCGTGAGGGAAAGGTGAAAAGCACCCCGGAAGGGGAGTGAAAGAGAACCTGAAACCGTGTGCCTACAAGAAGTTCGAGCCCGTTAATGGGTGAGAGCGTGCCTTTTGTAGAATGAACCGGCGAGTTACGTTTACGTGCGAGGTTAAGTTGAAGAGACGGAGCCGTAGGGAAACCGAGTCTGAAGAGGGCGCATAAGTACGTGGATGTAGACCCGAAACCAGGTGACCTACCCATGAGCAGGTTGAAGGTGAGGTAAAACTCACTGGAGGACCGAACCAGAGTACGTTGAAAAGTGCTTGGATGACTTGTGGGTAGCGGAGAAATTCCAAACGAACTTGGAGATAGCTGGTTCTCTCCGAAATAGCTTTAGGGCTAGCGTCGACATTGAGAATCTTGGAGGTAGAGCACTGTTTGGGTGAGGGGTCCATCCCGGATTACCAATCTCAGATAAACTCCGAATGCCAAGTATTTATGGTCGGCAGTCAGACTGCGAGTGCTAAGATCCGTAGTCGAAAGGGAAACAGCCCAGACCACCAGCTAAGGTCCCCAAATAATTGTTAAGTGGAAAAGGATGTGGGGTTGCACAGACAACTAGGATGTTAGCTTAGAAGCAGCTATTCATTCAAAGAGTGCGTAATAGCTCACTAGTCGAGTGACCCTGCGCCGAAAATGTACCGGGGCTAAAACAATTTACCGAAGCTGTGGATTCCGAAAGGGATGGTAGGAGAGCGTTCTATGTGTGTTGAAGGTATACCGTGAGGAGTGCTGGAGTGCATAGAAGTGAGAATGCCGGTATGAGTAGCGCAAGACAGGTGAGAATCCTGTCCACCGTAAGACTAAGGTTTCCAGGGGAAGGCTCGTCCGCCCTGGGTTAGTCGGGACCTAAGGAGAGACCGACAGGTGTATCCGATGGGCAACAGGTTGATATTCCTGTACTAGAGTATAGAGTGAAGGAGGGACGCAGAAGGCTAACTCAACCGGACGACTGGAAGAGTCCGGCCAAGCAGTGAGGCGTGGACTGAGTCAAATGCTTAGTTCTGTAACGTTGAGCTGTGATGGGGAGCGAAGTTTAGTAGCGAAGTGAGTGATGTCACGCTGCCAAGAAAAGCTTCTAGCGTTAATGTATACTCTACCCGTACCGCAAACCGACACAGGTAGTCGAGGCGAGTAGCCTCAGGTGAGCGAGCGAACTCTCGTTAAGGAACTCGGCAAAATGGCCCCGTAACTTCGGGAGAAGGGGCGCTGGCTATAAGGTCAGCCGCAGTGAAAAGGCCCAAGCAACTGTTTATCAAAAACACAGCTCTCTGCGAAATCGCAAGATGACGTATAGGGGGTGACGCCTGCCCGGTGCTGGAAGGTTAAGAGGAGTGCTTAGCGTAAGCGAAGGTATGAATTGAAGCCCCAGTAAACGGCGGCCGTAACTATAACGGTCCTAAGGTAGCGAAATTCCTTGTCGGGTAAGTTCCGACCCGCACGAAAGGCGTAATGATTTGGGCACTGTCTCAACGAGAGACTCGGTGAAATTTTAGTACCTGTGAAGATGCAGGTTACCCGCGACAGGACGGAAAGACCCCATGGAGCTTTACTGCAGTTTGATATTGAGTATCTGTACCACATGTACAGGATAGGTAGGAGCCATAGAAGCCGGGACGCTAGTTTCGGCAGAGGCGCTGTTGGGATACTACCCTTGTGTTATGGCTACTCTAACCCGGTAGGTTAATCATCTACGGAGACAGTGTCTGACGGGCAGTTTGACTGGGGCGGTCGCCTCCTAAAAGGTAACGGAGGCGCCCAAAGGTTCCCTCAGACTGGTTGGAAATCAGTCGCAGAGTGTAAAGGTATAAGGGAGCTTGACTGCGAGAGCGACAACTCGAGCAGGGACGAAAGTCGGGCTTAGTGATCCGGTGGTACCGTATGGAAGGGCCATCGCTCAACGGATAAAAGCTACCCTGGGGATAACAGGCTTATCTCCCCCAAGAGTTCACATCGACGGGGAGGTTTGGCACCTCGATGTCGGCTCGTCGCATCCTGGGGCTGTAGTCGGTCCCAAGGGTTGGGCTGTTCGCCCATTAAAGCGGCACGCGAGCTGGGTTCAGAACGTCGTGAGACAGTTCGGTCCCTATCCGTCGCGGGCGAAGGAAATTTGAGAGGATCTGCTCCTAGTACGAGAGGACCAGAGTGGACATACCGCTGGTGTACCAGTTGTTCTGCCAAGAGCATCGCTGGGTAGCTATGTATGGAAGGGATAAACGCTGAAAGCATCTAAGTGTGAAGCCTCCCTCAAGATGAGATTTCCCATGATTTGATATCAGTAAGAGCCCTGAGAGAAGATCAGGTAGATAGGTTGGGAGTGGAAGCATGGTGACATGTGAAGCGGACCAATACTAATCGCTCGAGGACTTATCCAAAGATAAGTAAGGGAGGGCTTTTAGCCCGAGTACAATTACTTAGTATTGACAGCGAGAGGTTAGGCTTGATACAATAGATAGGTATTCAATTTTGAATTGGCAAACTAAGTCCATTCATAGTTAAGTGACGCTAGCCTAGGAGAGACACCTGTACCCATGCCGAACACAGTCGTTAAGCCCTAG
>NZ_JBRUHS010000021.1:0-4379 GCF_053206945.1 Streptococcus dentasini | reverse complement strand
GTAGGAAGGAAGCATAATGGCTAGAAGTTATTAGGAGCTAGTCTTGGCTCATATACGATAGGTCTGCAAGAAAAGCCCTCGCTGGGATTAAACTCAGCGAGGGCTTTTTGGGTGTGTGTCTACTGCAGTAGGTGACAAATTTTATTTCATTTACCGTTTTCTAAAATTTGATGATTCCTGAAGTTGAATTCCTTTTAGTCTAAGTTGACCTTTTTAGCTTATCAACAGAAAGCGTTTGATAAAAGGAAAGAGCAAACCCAGAGCAATGATGCAGGCTAGGGTCTCACCCAGCCAAGAAGAACCATTGACAATGGCAGAATAGATGAGAGCTGACTGTCCCTTAGGAGCGTAGCTTCCCCAGAAAATAATTCCAGCGATAAAATGGACAATATAGCGAGACAGGCTGCCGACTAAGATGCCAAGGATCATGGTGGTCCAGCTCCTTAAGGACTGATGTTTTCTAAGGGTTTGTTCAAATAAAGGCTGGATGACTCCGGCAAGTCCGATCAAGCTAAAGGCAATGAAGTATTCTAAAAAGCCCTGCCAGAGATTAAGCCAGCCTCCGGCGGCCTGACCGGTTACAACCTGTAAAATTCCCCAGATAAGCCCTGCCAACACAGCGGGCCTTGTCCCGCGGCGGAAGGCTAAGATAAAAATGGGGACCATTTTAAAAGAGAGAGAGAGCCATGGTCCCAGCGATAAGGGCTGGGTAAAAATATCTAAAACCATAGCCAAACCTGCAAACAAGGCTATTTCAGCTATAGAAGCAACATTTGTTTTTTGCATAAAAAAATCCTTTCTCGTTACCGCAGTCAAGACTGGGCACCTACATGATTGCCACAATCAAAACCGCAATAAACTCAAGGAAAATTTATTATGATTTTCACATCCCTTACGCAAGCATTACCTTGTTCAGGTTCAAAGAGTTTAGACGAAACTTCCAATCCAAAGTAGCAAGGATAGAAAAAAGTCATTCTCAGCAAAAGCTCCTCTTGTGACACCTTCATCATAGCAAAATTTTGTGCACTTAACAAGATCTTATCCCTATGATATCAAAAGCTAATAAGCCGATTAATTAGGCTAAATGCAAATAGTCAAGGAAGATTTATTTTGTGCTTTTGTACTTAGAAGGCCAATCATAATTTATCTGTAATAAACAGAAAAATATCATATATTTTTCAGAACAATGGCAATGTGAGACAATAATATTTCTTAATCAGGGGAATTATGTTACAATATTCCCGGCAATATTATTTGCTTAGAAAAATATTGGGAGAAAATAATGAAAGCAAAACAAGTTTACGGTTTTCGAAAAAGTAAGGTTGTGAAATCTCTATGCGGTGCTGTGTTGGGAGCTACAGCGCTGGTGTCACTGACAGGCTATAGAGCAGCAGCCGAGGAAGTATCGGAAACAACATCGACAAGCGGTGTTGACACTAAAGTTGTCGGGACAGCAACAGGCAACCCAGCGACTAATCTGCCGGAAGCTCAAGGGCCAGCCAGCGACCAAGCCAGCCAGAGTCAGGCCCAAGCCGGCCAGAACAATGGGGGGAAGCTGGTTGTAGAGGCCCCGTCACCAGAATTGGAGCAGGCGGTTAAGGAAGCCTACCAAGCTGGTGTGACGGTTCAAGAAGAGGCTGATGTGGACGCGGGGACCGTTCAGACCTCAGAGCAAGCAGCTGCTAAGCAGGCGGAGATAGATGCGGATTATGCCCAGCAAGTAGAAGAAATTAAGACAACCGTCGACTCTTATAAGGAAGAAGTTGCTAAGCACAAGGCGGAAGTTGAGCGAATAGATGCAGAAAACAAGGCCGCTGCAGAGCAATATGATAAAGATTTGGCTGCCCATCAGGCAGAAGTTGAGCGGATTAATACTGCTAATGCTGCTGCCAAGGCTGACTATGAAGCTAAATTAGCCCAGTACCAAAAAGAGCTGGAAGCCATTCAAAATACAAATAAAAATAATGAAACAGCTTATCAGGCTGCTCTTGCTGCCTATCAAGCAGAGTTAGAGCGCGTTCGCAAGGCCAATACCGATGCTAAAGCGGCTTACGACAAGGCTGTGGCTGAAAATACGGCAAAAAATACTGAGATTGCAAAAGAAAACGAAGCTATCAGACAGCGCAACGCCGACGCCAAGGCTCAATATGAAGCGGCCCTGAAGCAATATGAAGCTGATTTGGCAGCAGCTCAGCAAGGCAATAAGGATAATGAAGCGGATTACCAAGCCAAAAAAGCAGCTTACGAACAAGAGCTGGCTCGCGTACAAAAGGCCAATGCCGATGCCAAGGCAGCCTATGATCAGGCTGTCAAGGACAACAAGGCTAAGAATGCTGAGATTGCAGCAGAAAATGCCGCCATCAAACAGCGCAATGCGGATGCCAAAGCTAAATATGAAGCGGCCCTGAAGCAATATGAAGCCGATTTAGCAGATATCCAACAAAAGAACAAGGATAATGAGGCAGACTATCAAGCTAAACAGGCCGCCTACGAGCAAGAGCTCGCTCGCGTGCAGAAAGCCAATGCCGATGCTAAAGCGGCTTACGACAAGGCTGTAGCCGAAAATACGGCAAAAAATGCCGAGATTGCAGCAGAAAATGCCGCCATCAAACAGCGCAATGCCGATGCTAAAGCCGCCTATGAAGCTAAATTAGCCAAATATGAAGAGGACTTAGCTAAATACCAAAAGGATTTGGCTGAATATCCTATCAAAAAACGGGAATACGAAGAAGAACAAGAGCGCATTAAAAAGGCTCTGGAAGAACTTGAGAAGCATAAGAACGAAGACGGTAACTTGACGGAACCATCTGCTCAAAGCTTGGTTTATGATCTTGAGCCCAATGCCCAATTGGCTTTGACGACTGAAGGTCAGTTTTTAAAAGCTTCTGCTATGGATGATGCTTTCAGCAAGAGTACTTCAAAAGCTAAGTATGATCAGAAAGTACTTCAGATGGATGACTTGGATATCAGTAATCTACAACAAGCTGATGATGTCTCTTCTTCAATGGAGCTCTTTGGTAATATTGGCAATAAGTCGGATTGGACGACAACTGTAAGTAGCACTGGTGAAGTTAAGTGGGCTTCTGTCCTTTTAGAACGCGGCCAAAGTGCTACAGCGACTTACACCAATTTAGAAAACTCTTACTACAATGGTAAAAAGATTTCCAAGATTGTCTTTAAGTATACTGTTGATCCAGATTCAAAATTCCAGAATCCAGAAGGTAAGGTCTGGCTGGGGATCTTTACCGATCCAACTCTAGGGGTATTTGCGTCTGCTTTCACTGGTAATATAGAAAAAGATACATCTATCTTTATTAAAAATGAGTTCACCTTCTACGATGAAGATGGCAATCCGATTGACTTTGATAATGCGCTTTTATCGGTAGCATCATTAAACCGTGAGCATAACTCTATCGAGATGGCTAAGGACTACACTGGTACCTTCGTTAAGATTGCTGGTTCATCTATCGGTGAGAAAAACGGTCAGATTTATGCTACGGACACGCTTAACTTTAAACAGGGCGAAGGTGGTGCCCGTTGGACTATGTATAAGAATAGTCAGCCAAACTCAGGTTGGGATTCATCCGATGCACCCAATTCTTGGTATGGTGCGGGGGCCATCAAGATGTCTGGTCCAAATAACAGTATTACCTTAGGTGCCACATCGGCAACAAATGTCATGCCGCTTTCTGAAATGCCGATTGTTCGAGGTAAAGACAATTCGGAAGGTAAACGGCCAAATATTTGGTATTCTCTTAACGGTAAAATCCGTGCGGTTAACGTACCGAAAGTGACCAAGGAAAATCCAGAACCACCGGTAGAACCTACCAAGCCTTCAGAACCTGTTTACGAGGTCGAAAAGGACTTGGAACCAGCCCCGGTAGAACCCAACTACGAGCCGGAGCCAACACCGCCGACTCGGACACCGGATCAGCCGGAACCCAACAAGCCGGATGAGCCCAACTATGAAGTAGAACAGCCATCCGAACCAGCCCCGGTAGAACCCAACTACGATCCAGAGCCAACACCGCCGACTCGGACACCGGATCAGCCGGAGCCCAATAAACCGGATGAGCCCAACTATGAAGTGGAGCAGCCATCCGAACCAGCTCCAGTAGAACCCAACTACGAGCCGGAACCAACCCCACCGACTCGGACACCAGATCAGCCGGAACCCAATAAGCCGGATGAGCCTAACTATGAGGTAGTGCCAACGCCGCCGACGCCGCCAATCCTACAGCGTTTCCCTGGAGCACCCGCTGTTCCAACGGTTCGTTACCACTATGCGAGATATGCCATCCAGCCTCAGGTTAACAAGGCCATCACCAATAACGTAGGAGTCGATATCGACAAGACCCTGGTCGCTAAACAGTCGGTGG
>NZ_JBRUHS010000020.1:0-21616 GCF_053206945.1 Streptococcus dentasini | reverse complement strand
CATCATTAGCAAAGATAAGTAGGAAACTGATCAATAATAGAATAATGGCCAAAAGCAAGGTCCACCAGTCTCCGACTGTCATTTTTTGAGCGCGATACCAAGTCCGCTTCTTATATTTTCCAAATCGGCGCAGCTCCATTGCAGTTGCTATAGTATCAATACGCTCCAAAGAACCCAAAATTAGAGGAATAACAATTTGCAAATTCCCCTTAATGCGACCGACAAGGCTTGCTTTCTGGGACAATTCCAAACCACGCGCCTCCTGTGACAATTTGATCATACCAAACTCTTCCTGAACATCAGGAATATAGCGCAGTGTCAAGCTCACTGAATAGGCGATTTTATAGGGAACCCCAATACGATTTAAACTGGCTGCAAATTGACTGGGATGAGTTGTCATCAAGAAAAGAATAGCTAGAGGTACCGTACAAAAATATTTCAAAATCAGGTTCAAAAGATAAAATAGTTCTTGACTCGTTAGATAAAAGCGCCCCCAGCCAGCCAGTAATATTGTCTTACTCCCATAGAGCTCCTCACCATAAGAAGGGGAAAAAAGATAAACCATTACAATATTAAATAAAGCAATGAGCATAACAATAAGCATGACAAAGGAGACTTCCGACCACTTAATTCTAGCCCAGCGAAAAAGCGCAAGTGCCCCCAAACCAACAATAGCAATCAAGCGAGTATCGTAAGTTGTCATACAGGCGATGGACACCAAAACAAAAAATAAGAGTTTCGTACTACCTGACAGCCGGTAGAGAAATCCTGTTCCCTCATGATAGCCTATCAATTTATCTGCCATAGTACGCCCCCTTACGCTGCCGATAAAATTGTGTCAACGAACCAGCATCTACCTTCATCATCTGAGCCAGATGAAAAATGCTAGTCTCTTTCAGATTAGCCCGAGCAATCAGTTCCCTATCTGCTAAAACCTCAATGGGGGATCGATCGGCAATAATTCCGCCGTCAGCAATAACAAGGCAGCGGTCAGAATAGTCCAGCATCAGCTGCATATCATGTGTAATCATGACAACCGTATGCCCTGCCTGATTAAGCTCATCAAGAAAGTCCATAATCTCAGTATAATTTTTCATGTCCTGACCAGCCGTAGGTTCGTCTAAAAAAATAATCTCAGGATTAAGGATTAAAATCGAAGCGATCGTTACCCGCTTCTTTTGACCGTAGGATAAAGCCGCAATCGGCCATTTGCGAAATTCGTACAGACCGCATATCTGAAGCGTCCTTAAAACAAGCGGTTCAATCTCTTCTTCAGACATATTGCGCAGGCGCAAACCTTTAGCAACTTCATCAAAAATCATAGTTTGGCTAATCATCTGATTAGGATTTTGCAAAACATAACCTATCCGACTAGCACGCTCTTTAATAGAGTCAGCTGAGATATTTTGCCCCTGCCAAATTAAGTCACCATCTGCCGATACAAATTTCGTCAAAGCCTTAGCTAAGGTCGATTTCCCTGCACCATTCCTACCAACAATCGCGATACGTTCTCCCTTATGAAAGGTAAAATCGATATCTTTCAAGATCGGATTCGCAGCTTCATAAGCAAACTGTAGTCCTTTAACCTCAAGCAAGGACGCTGGTGAAGTTGGCTGTACAAGTTCCAAAGGACTGCTGCTGTAAACTACCCCTGATAAATCAATATCTGAAAGCCTTGACAGACCTTTGACCTGACTGATATCCATTCCCAATTGACGCAAAACGGTAATGTAGAGCGGTTCACGAATACCATTATCTGTTAATAAGGAAGTAGATAGAATCTCATCTGCGGAACCGTCAAAAAGAATACACCCGTCATTAATGAGAATAACCCTATTGACCGGACGATATAGAACATCTTCCAAACGATGTTCTATAATGAGACTGGTCGCTCCTGTCTCATTATGAATCTGATCAATCAAATCAATAGTATCTTGTCCCGACTTGGGGTCTAAATTTGCTAGGGGTTCATCAAAAAGCAACACAGGACTCTCATCAACAAGAACTCCCGCCAAGCTGACACGCTGTTTCTGCCCGCCAGATAAATCCTGCGGCCTATGATTGAGCAAATCAACCAAGTTTAATTTCCCAGCCCAGTTATGAACGGTTTGAAGCATCTCGCTCTGAGGCATACAATCATTTTCAAGAGCAAAAGCTAAATCTTCCGCTACAGATAAACCGATAAATTGTCCATCTGTGTCTTGCAAAACGGTACTGACTAAATGGGATTTATCATAAATAGAGAGCTCAAAAGCATCTTGACCATCGATAAAGACCTGACCAGAGTGTTCTCCTTTGTAAGTATTTGGAATAATCCCATTAATAACTTGAGCCAAGGTGGACTTCCCTGAGCCTGACGGTCCTACGATTAAGACCTTTTCTCCCTTGTTAATTGATAGCGTAATATTTTTTAGCGTTGGTTCCGTTTGTGCGTCATATTTGAAAGAAAAATTTTCAAACTTAATCAACTGCTTCACCACTAATCTTTAGAAAGACTTCCTGACTGAACGCGTGTACCAGCATAAACCAAAAGTAGAATCGTACCGCCAACGGCGATTGTCAAAGCATTAGCCGTTCCGGCAACTGCTCCTTGTACAAATAGGTAGGACCAAGCCTGTCTGTAGAAGAGCCGATCCCCTAACGGACAAATTAAGCCATAGGCCACATAGACAGAAAAAATTTGAACTAAGTTGAACCAAACGATTTGCTTAAAGCCAAATCTCCCCTTGCTCGCATCGTAAAAACCGCGAAAAAGACCAATACCTAACCCAACTAATCCACTGGCCAGAACCCAAGCCCACGAGATATTGCCGTACTGAATACCATCCTTGAGGGCATGACCAATAAATCCGATAAAGAAACCAGCCACAGGCCCAAAGATGACTGAAAAAAGTGCTTGTACAGCATATTGTAATTGAATGCTGGTATTTCCAAAGATAGGAATATTAACAAACATCCCAATAATAACAAAGAGGGCTGCTCCTATACCAGTAGCGACAACGGTTTTTATAGAATTAGCTTTCATGATTAACTCCTTATGATATATTCCCATATGACAAAATGAACAGAACAGAACACATCAGCATCACGTACAGATTTCTTTAACGTGCTACCCATATTTGCTGCCTGCTAATGCCTCCTATTCGTACACACCTAACAATTTAGCTCTATCTTAAGCCCTCGGTCCTCAGATCTTTTTGAGTTCGATATGCCACTGCGGTCCAACGCCGACGTTATAAGCCTTAGCAAAGGATCCTTGGTTAATTGCTAGACCAACACGATAGAGTGAATTGATATAGATAATAGGCTGACCAATCCGTACATCCGCAAAAGATTTTCCATAGGTCACCTGATTTTGATAGACCAGCATGTCATTATTATAAATAGTAACTTCAAACCGATCGTTAAACTGGGGATTAAGTGTATAAAAATCGTCACGCGTGATAGAAGTCCATAAAGATCCAAAACGCACATCTAGAATATCGACTGCACCGCGCACCAAATCCTCTTCAACATGGGTCTCAACAACTGGCAGCTCAACAATATCCTCTACTCGCAATTCAGGACCAACATCCTCAAAGTTAATATGGCCAGAAGCCAATTTTGCACCTGTAAAAGCATAAACATCACGTCCATGGAAAGTATAGGATAGCTCTGTATTCTCACGTCTGTTCTTAATCTCAGAAATCTCCCGTAAAGCTTTAATCCCAATATGCTTTTTGATATAAGAAAGTGTTCCATTATCAGGAGTGACAATATACTGATTTTTCTTTGTTAAAGCAACCACACTTCTTCGATCAGAGCCGACACCAGGATCAACAACAGACACAAAGGTCGTTCCTTCAGGCCAATATTCAACTGTTTGAAAAAGACGGTAACTCGCTTCAAAAATATTATAAGGGGTGATATCGTGAGTCAGGTGATGGACACCTAATCTTGGCTCCTCCTGCAGAGCTACACCCACCATCGCAGAGACGGCACCATCAACTAAACCAAAATCGGATTGTAAGACTAATAAATAATTTGACATACGCCATTCCTTTCCCCTGTTATAAGTTCTTATTATATCATATTCGCAGGCTAGCACCAGATAGTCTTTTACTATAATAAGCTATAACTATTATAAAAGCATAGATAACAAATTGGTCAGCAGACTTAAAAGAGTATACCCTCCTCAAACTTCTTAGTAGCTAAAAGAGTTTGCGACATCTTGTCCCAAACTCCTAAATCATATTACATTACTTACTTTCTTCCCCATGCTGAAAATTCGGCAACCGCAGTAAAGAGAACATCTGTTGAAGAATTGAGGGCCGTTTCACAAGAGTCTTGGATAACACCTACAATAAAGCCAGCTCCAACAACTTGCATAGCAGTATCATTGTCAATACCAAAGAGACTGCAGGCAACCGGTATCAAAAGCAAAGATCCTCCTGCTACCCCAGAAGCACCGCAAGCTGATATAGCAGCAACCAAACTCAAAATAAGAGCTGTGGCAAAATCTACGTGAATCCCCAAAGTCGTTGTCGCAGCTAGAGTTAAAACATTAATGGTAACAGCTGCTCCTGCCATATTAATCGTAGACCCCAGCGGGATAGAAACAGAATAAGTATCGGGATCCAGTCCCAAATCTTCACACAATTTCAGGTTAACAGGAATATTAGCCGCCGAGGAGCGTGTAAAGAAGGCAGTTACCCCCGATTCCCGCAAGCAGCGAAAAACCAAGGGATAGGGATTGCGTCTCATCATAACGAAAGCAATAAACGGATTGATAACCAAAGCTACGAAAGCCATAGTCGCAACTAATACTAAGATCAAAATACCGTAACGCGATAAAACACTGATCCCATTTTCAGAGATAGTCGTAAAGACCAACCCCAAGATACCAAAGGGGGCTAGATTAATAATCCAGCGGACAATCTGTGACGTTGTCTCTGCCATTGTATTGAGAAGGTCCTTAGTATTTTCACTAGCTGTCCGCATAGCAAAACCAAAGACAACAGCCCATACCAGTACACCGATATAATTGGCATCTACTAGGGCGTGAATAGGATTATCGACCATCTTTAAGAGCAAAGTATTAAAAACCTCTCCGACTCCCTTAGGTGACTGGGACATACTTGAAGCAGCTTTGCCTGCTGCTTGCGACAGAGTCAGACGAATGGGAAACACATAGTGAGAAATTACCGCAGTCAGGGCTGCTGCAAAAGTCCCGAACAAATAAAGGCCAATAACCGTCGTCATATTTGACTTCTGCCCTTCCCGTGTCTGAGAAAGAGCATTAGCAACCAAGGCGAAAACCAAAAGCGGCGCAATAGCCTTAAGACCACCGACAAATAATTCCCCTAAAAGTCCAATCACCGTAAGCTTAGGTAACAAAACTCCAAGGATTGCTCCCATAAGAACTCCAATAGTTATGCGCTTGAGCAAACTAGTACGATTCCAAACCGAAAAGAGACGTTTCACAATAAATACTCCTTATATTAAGATACAAAGCCGTTAAGCGACTCAAAGGAAAATAGGAAAGTTGACGCAGATGCAGCAGGCATCTAGGAGACTTTATCTTTTTCCACAGAGTCGTAGGCGTGTTCGATTATTAAGATACGGCAGAGACTTGTTATCTAAGCGCTTCGCACTTGATACCAAACGCTAATCACTAGAGTGAATTGGCTACCTCTCCCACTAACTTCGTTTGGTTAGTAAAATCGACTAACCAAAGGGCGTCCGCGGATCAAGGATAAAGCAAAAATAGGAGGTTCGACGAGGACGCTTGCGTCTAGGAAGAAACTATCTTTTTTGCACATTCCGCAGCCCGTGTTCAGTTACTAAGATATTAAGGGGCGGTTCGCTTAGCGAAAATTTCTGACAGGAAAATAGGGGAGCGACGACGTGTGCTTGACGCACAAGAAGCTCCTTCTTTTTCCCGAGGAAATTAGGCCTATGTTCAGTTACTAAGATACTAAGGGGCGGTTCGCTTGGTGAAGATTCCCAGCCTCAAAATGTTTATTAATTTTTGACCTCGGGCAATCTTGCACAAGTAAGACCATAAAATCCTTGTCCTCAAAATGATGATTTTAACCCGCTCCTAAATTACTAAGACAAGTAAAACTATAATACAAAAGTCAACAATCGTCAACATCACAAAAAAAAGACAGAATCAAGAACCCCCCAGCAAAATGAAGCGCCTTTAATCCTGCCTTACTTTTTACTAACGATGACTAATTTTGTGAGTTAAGAAATCACCTGCAAATTGAATGATAAAAATAATCAGTAATATCAAAACAGTTGCTACGATAGTTACATCTGTTCTTGAATAGGTATAACCCTGAAAGATAGCAAAGTTACCAAGACCACCAGCACCGATAGCACCAGCCATGGCTGTTTCACCAACAATAGAAATTAAGGTTACTGTTGAAATACGAACCAACTCTGGCAAGCCCTCACTGAGGTAAACCTTAACGATATCCCAGAGAGTCGCACCGCTGGCTTGGGAAGCTTCAATAACCCCATAATCCATCTCTGAAAAGACCACTTGAACCTGACGAGCAAAGAAAGGAAAAGTTGCTGCTGATAAAGGCACAAGAGCTGCCGTGGCTCCAATTGTCGAGCCAACAAAAACTTTTGTTACACCACTTAAAACAGCAACTAAGATGATAAAAGGAATAGCTCGAAACACTGATACCAACTTGTCCAAAACCCAGAACACTGGGCGGTTTTCAATGACTCCTCTAGGTCCAGTCAAAACAAGAAAGAGTCCAGCAATCAAGCCTAGGGAGCCACCGATAACAAAGCCCCAGAAAGTCATGTAAAGGGTGTCCTTAATAGCAGACCACCAGCCCGCATCGCCTCCCCAGCCTAAACTATAAGCATTAGGTAAATAAGTTTCAAAAAACTCGATCATGCCTTACCTCCTTTTAAAATAGAAACCGATACATCTGCCACTTTAACAGCCTCTAAAGCCAAGGATACTTGTTCCCCTGACAAAATAACGACCATCTCTCCAACAGGGGTATTATCTAAAATTTCAATATTGGCATAAAGGATATTAGCCGTCACCTGATACTGCTTATAGATTCTATTAAGCAGGGGCTCATCTGTCGAGGCACCTGCATACCGTAAAAGGACCAAGCGGTCATGTTCAGCCAGATGTTCAACAGCTTCCTGTCGATTTATTTTCACCAAGGCTTCATCAATCCCCGTTGCTGTTTTAATAAAATCCTGAGTCAGGGCTTCCTTGGGGTTGGAAAAGATGTCCAAAACGCTCCCTTCTTCAATAAGAACACCGTTTTGCATGACAGCTACACGGTTGCAAATATCCTTGACAATCTGCATCTCATGCGTAATCATTACAACCGTCAAACCAAGTTTTTTATTCAAATCTTGCAGCAAGGTTAAAATTTGTTTAGTCGTCTTAGGATCCAAAGCAGAAGTGGACTCATCAGAAATCAGAATTTTAGGATCATTGGCAAGAGCACGTGCAATAGCGACCCGCTGTTTCTGACCACCAGATAGTTGCGCAGGATAATTATCAGCCCGGTCCGCAAGACCCACTAACTCTAATAATTCATCAACTTTTTTCCCCTTCGTATCTGATGAAAGGTCTGAATGTCGCAGGGCAAAAGCCACATTTTGTCGCGCTGTTTTCTGCGACATTAGATTAAAATGTTGAAAAATCATACCAATCTCACGGCGCTTCTGACGCAGAGCAGCGCTGGCTAACTGAACTTGCTGACCCTCAAAAAGACTGTCGCCAGCAACCTTTACAGAACCCGCCGTTGGAACCTGAAGGAGATTGATAGCACGAACTAAGGTCGATTTCCCAGCCCCCGAATAACCAACAATTCCATAAATATCACCCTGATCAATATGAACAGTAACGTCTTTAACAGCCTCTATTCGGCGCTTCTTTTGCTGGAATGTAATATCAATGTGATCCAGCTGAATAATGGGTTCACTCATATAATGTAGTCTCCTTTAATACGGTTAATAATGATAAAGAGAGCTGAAAGCTATTACCTTCCAGCTCCTTTTAGCTATTTTCAGGATAAGTACTTCATCTGAACCTATTTGCTAGATGAGGTTGTATCTGGTGCCCCCTTCCAAATAGGACGGTCGACACCATTTGATGCCTTGCTAATCAATTTACCAATCTTATCAGTCTGATAAACCTTCACTAAAGTCTTGATAGCATCAGCCTTGTCTGATTTTTTCCAATCTGGTTTAGCAGCAATAAAGTTGATCCAATTCTTAGCATTAGGACCAGTAACATCCTCTACAAACAGGGTCGTATCGTAGTTAATCTTAGCCGTCTGAGCGTAGGAGTTATTAATAACAGCAGCATCGACATCACCATTTTGCAAAGTCTTAGCCACCTGTTCTGCACTCACTTCTTTAAATTCAAGGTTTTTAGAGTTTTCAGTAATATCCTTAACAGAAGCAAGTTCGCCATCCTTAGTAGACAGCTTAATCAAGCCTGCTGACTGTAGTAAAAACAGAGCACGGCTTTGGTTAGTTGCATCATTATTTAGCCCAATCTTTGCTCCTTCCGGCAGGTCCTTGATATCAGAATAAGCAGCCTTACCTTTTGAGGCTTCCTTCGAGAAAAGACGAATCGGACTGATTAGGGTATCTCCCGCAGATACCAAGTTTTCCTTGTTTTTCTTATTCCAATCCTCTAGGAAATAGCGGGTTTGAAAGGCATTAACATCAATATCGCCGGCAACCAAAGCCTTATTAGGTTGGTTATAGTCTGTAAATTGAACAAACTCTAACTTAACGCCCTTCTTAGCAGCATCCTTTTTCACCTGATCCCAAACCGGTTTAGTCGCATCATCCAGCGTCATGACACCAACCTTCAATGTATTTTTATCTGACGATTTATTGCCGCAGGCTGCCAGAAATAAAGCTGCTACCACAAATACAGTCAAAACACCAAGAATTTTTCTCAACTTCATACCAAGTCCTCTTTTCTTTATGATCGTGGAATTATTATCTCATAAGGCCTGAAAGCTTTCAAATTGTTTATAATTGTATAAACATATAGCTGAAAGTTATAACCTTTTGTCTATTGACTCTTCATTATTCAAAAATAAAAGAGCCACTGCCCTTTTATCCTTTTTTAGATGGCACCTTCATATCCTTAGGTTCTGGAATATAATCCTCATTTCCTAAGTATTTCTTCGCGAGTTTGGCTAAAGTTCCATCTTTTTGCAATTCTTCTAAACGTTTATTGACGAACTTTTGTAAATCTTTTTGATCGTTAGAGAATACGAAGTAAATAAACGGTTGTTCATCAGAAGGTAATTCAATAGTCTTTAAGTTATCTAATGATTGATTCTTAATGACACTGTTAACCGTTGGGGCATCGAACAGTTTGAAATCAAACTTGCTGTCATTCAAGCTACCCAAAATCTGAGTAATATCTTCATCCGTATATTTAATATCAACTGGATTGTCTGAGTGTTTCTTATTATAATCTTCTAGTTGCTTAGCTGTTGTAGTTCCTTGAACAACTTGAGTGGAATGACCCCCAATGTCATCAAATGATTTAATATCACTATCCTTTGGCACAGCTAAGACAGAAGGCGTTGTCCCCGTTGGCTCAGAGTAAAGATATTTTGAAGCCCGCTCATCAGAATAACTAATATTATTGCCTGCCATTTGATATTTACTAGAGTCAAGACCAGCAAAGACTGACGACCATTCCGTCTTTTTAAACTCAACCTGATACTTATCAGATCCCTTGAACACTGCCTTAGCAACTTCAACATCGTACCCTGTCAAATTTCCATCTTTGCCCTCATAAGAGAAAGGGTTGGTTGTACCAACTGTTGCAAAGGTAACTGTTTCCTTAGCTCCCTTACCAGAACTATTGGAACTGCAGGCCGCTAGCAAAGCTACCGAAGCAACAGCTACTGCCCCAAATTTAACAATATTTTTAAGCTTCATAAAAAAACTCCTATAGTATTTAGTCTTAAGCCTATCATACCATCTTTAACAAGGCTGAACAAATATTTAAAACTTATCAACTGATAAAGAATTTATATCACATCACTGCCAGAACCTAGCAAAAAAGCCGAACTAGCAAGCTAGTTCGGCCACCGTTGTTAAAGTCAAAGTAACCTGATCACTGGTTTAAGAAATATCTTTTTCTGTAATGGCACCATTAAGAGCATTAATGGTATAGTCATACTCCGTGTCCCCCTGTTTGAATTCTATTTCATAAACAGGGATATCATTATCAGAATCTGATTCAACTTTCAGTGCTGTGACATCTCCTTCTGCCAGTCCAGCGTCCGATAGCGCAATAGACTTAGCATCAGCAGACGATAGGCGAGCCGCTCTTTGAGCATTGCTGCCACTATTACCATTTGTTCCATTGTTACCACTGTTAGATGAAGCATCATCAATATCATTATCTTTTTCTGTGATACTTCCATCAGCAGCGTTGATAGTGTAATCATATTCATTATGATTACGCTTAAACTCTACCTTATAAACAGCGATATTGTTATTAGAATCCGTTTCAACCTTCACAGCTGTCACTTGGCTAGCACTAAGTCCTGCATCCTGCAAAGCAATCGTTTTAGCTTGTTCAGCACCAATATCGGTCGCAGCTGATACCTTAGCCGCACCAACACCACCTATAGCTGTTAAGCCAATAGCTGCTGCAAGAGCAAGTTTTTTCTTATTAAGCATCAATTTCGTCTTCATTTTAGTCATGGGAATCATCTCCTTTTTCATGATGAATGAGATAGACATTTTCGTCCGACTCACGACTAGGTTAAGTATTTTCGTTCCGACAAACCAAAATAACAATAACCCTTCTAGGAATTAAAAATAGCAATCGTCGGCTATTACCACTCTTAATTCCCTTCGATAAACACACCATTGTATTTATCTTGCCCACATTCTACAATCTTGATTCTAGGCTGTCAAACATTAGCGTTAAGCCTAGAATAGGAGTTTTCTTTTGTGATAATTCTATGACAGCATGAATCTCCGAAAAAATCACTGACACAAGAATGCTTTTTAACTAGCTTACAAATTGCTTACAGGCTGTCATTAAAGCTTAATAGTTTATCTAGCCCCTTTCGAATAACTATAAAAAGAAGGGGGAAAACCATTTTGATTCTCACCGTTCCTTGCTTGCTAAACAGTAACCTGAAACACTCTCCCTAACATATCTGCTTACCTTGCTGTTTTAGGATTTCCCCCTTTAATAGTCTCTGCTTGAGCCTTATGCAAAATGAAACTCCCCATCTGAGAGAGCGCTGATTGTTAATAAACATAGCAGGGTGAAGCCCCACTCCACATTACTGCGCTTAAGAGCTTATTCTAAAGTATGAGAGGTGTATAAGCTTTTGCCTAGCCTTCTCATTCAAAGGAGATTCGTTCCTTCCGGACTTTGCTTAATTTTTTGAGCTTTCATCAGTCCCCCTAATGCTTTTTTAAACTGACCTTTAGAAATGCCAAAAATTGCTCTGATGTCATCAGGTGAAGACTTATCATTCAAGGTCATAAAACCTCCCTTACTTTCTAAATACGTCAGAATCATTTGAGCATCGTTTTCCAACATTTCAAATGAACGCGGCTTCAGTGACAGATTTAGCGTGCGATCAACTTGACGATAACCAATCACTCGGACATCAAGTTCTTCACCTAGGCGTGGTTCTTGATAGCGCTCATTAGGGTGAATAAATCCCAGCATATTATTATCCGGTAGGTAGACAAACGTTCCAGACAATTTGAGGCGATAAACGATGGCACGTAAGTTTTGATTTTGCATATTATCGTAAGCTGGACCAGCTAATTTTTGAAAAATTGATGGCTCTGCAGGAATACCCCAGATACGTCCCTTTTTATCAATGTCCAGTCTAATGTAAAGTTTATCCCCTTTTTTAGGCCAGAGTTCCTTAATATCAGGTAGGAGATCAAGCGATACGACAATTTCCTTATCCGGCAGACCTGTATCTACAAATACTCCCAAATCTCTGCGAACCTCTGTCACCTCACTCCAGCCGTAGCTTGAACGACTGGCCGTCACAGGCAGAGTTGTCATACGCAGCTTTTGGTGTGAATCGCTATACACAAAGCCTTCTACCATATCACCTAGATGATGCTCTCCTTCCTTCTTATCCAAAGCAAGAGTCTGTCCATCTTTTTGCGCAAAATAATAAGACGCATTTTCGTCGGTCACCATTGCTAAAACAGTCTTAGCTAATAAATCATTCATCTCTCAGTATTCCTTCTAAATTCTAAAAATTATTAGACTTACCAATAAAGAAGGATCTGAGACGCCACTGTCCCAGACCCCTAGTTTTACTTGTTTTACCCTAAACAGTAAGCAGTTCGTTTTCTTTTTCGCTGATCATGCCCTCAATTTTTTTGATAGCATCATCAGTTGCCTTTTGAATATCTTTTTCAAGAGACTTTAATTCATCCTCGGTGATTTCCTTATCCTTCTCTTGCTTTTTAGCCTCATCCATAGCATCGCGGCGGATATTACGGATAGCAACCTTAGCATTTTCACCGATTTTCTTCACTTCTTTAGCCAACTCCTTGCGCGTTTCTTCTGTAAGAGCAGGGATAACTAGACGGATGACGGAACCATCATTAGCTGGATTGATACCCAAATCGGACTCATTGATAGCACGCTCAATATCTTTGATAGAGCCCTTATCAAAGGGGGAAATCAAGAGAACACGTGCCTCAGGCACTGTAATAGAGGCTAACTGATTCAAGGGTGTTGGGGCACCATAGTATTCGACTTCAATGCGATCAAGCAAGCTAGCATTTGCTCGGCCAGCACGGATAGCCGCAAATTCACGACCAAGTGATTCGTGAGAATGTGTAAAACGTTCCTTTGCTTTTTCAATAATTAGATTTGCCATATTTATATTTATTCCTTTCATAAGATACCAAGCCACAAAGCCATAAAGTATTAAAAACTTCAAGAAAAAGAGCAATTGAAGAGAGCCTATGTCTTTAAATAACCACTTTACTAAGAGTTACTATGCTTTTTAATGCTTTTAACATCTATATCTACTTAACTGGAGGGTTTATTAGAAACTGTTGTCCCAATTGCCTCACCAAAGACAACACGTCTGATATTGCCGGGCTCATTCATATCAAAGACAACTAAATCAATATCGTTATCCATAGACATAGTAGCTGCCGTGGCGTCCATAATCTTCAGCCCGCGCTTAATCACTTCAACATGAGTCAGCTCATCAAACTTAATAGCATCAGCATTTTTACGCGGATCATCATTATAGACCCCATCAACACCATTTTTAGCCATCAGAATAGCTTCAGCTTCAACCTCTGCAGCACGCAGAGCTGCGGTCGTATCGGTAGAAAAATAAGGAGATCCGATACCTGCACCAAAAATAACAATACGTCCCTTTTCCAAATGACGAAGAGCACGCCCTCGAATATAAGGTTCGGCAACTGACTGCATAGCAATAGCTGTCTGAACGCGCGTATCAACTCCTACCTGCTTAAGACTGTCCGCCATAACTAAAGCGTTCATAACCGTACCAAGCATACCAGTATAATCTGCCTGAACACGATCCATGCCAGCCTCAGCTGCCGGTTCACCGCGCCAGAGATTACCACCACCGATAACCAGCGCAATCTGAACACCGGATGCATGTACTTCTGCGATCTCCCTAGCCATTGCCTGCACTTTTGGCAGATTAATGCCAACACCCTTATCGCCGGCTAAGGCCTCACCAGATAGTTTAATCAGGACACGTTTATACTTTGGTTCTACCATCTTCACTCTCCTTACATTTTATCCTAATTATTTTATCATAAAATAAGGCTTTCTCCTAGCAGTTTAAAAAATAAATAACAAAAGGTAAACAATACTGTTTGAGACTAAATCAGCTTGAGACATAAAAAAACTCAAGCACAAGCTCGAGCTTCTTTAACTATAATGAGCTAGCATCAACCTTGATACCAACACCTTGAGTCGTAGTAATTGACAAGTTTGTGATATAAGCACCCTTAGCTGTCGCCGGTTTAGCTTTCACAATAACATCATTGAAAGCCTTGAGGTTCTCAACCAGTTTATCAGTGTCAAACGATACTTTACCGATGATAGCTTGAACATTACCTGCCTTATCAGCACGGTAAGTAATTTTACCACCTTTAGATTCTTCAACAGCCTTAGCAACATCCATCGTTACTGTGCCGGTCTTAGGGTTTGGCATGAGGTTGCGTGGGCCAAGGACACGTCCAAGACGACCAACAACTGCCATCATATCAGGTGTAGCGACAACAACGTCGAAGTCCAGCCAGCCGTCGTTGATTTTTTGAACAAGTTCTTCTTCACCAACGAAGTCTGCACCAGCTACCTTAGCTTCTTCAGCTTTGGCACCGCGCGCAAATACAAGAACGCGCTGAGTTTTACCGGTACCATTTGGCAATACCATTGCCCCACGGATTTGTTGGTCAGCTTTCTTAACATCGATGTTAAGATTGTAGGCAACTTCTACTGTTGCATCAAATTTTGCAAAGTTTGTTTCTTTTGCGAGTGTTACAGCTTCTTCTACACTGTATGCCTTTGAAGTGTCTACCTTCTCTAAGGCAGCACGCATTTGTTTGCTTTTTTTAGCCATGTTATCTATTCTCCTTGTGTTATGTGGTCCTATCGATTTTCATCTTCCACACCGTAAGCACTATGCTTAAACTCGGTGAAGGTGGATTCTATTAGTCAGTAATAGTGAATCCCATTGAACGTGCAGTACCTTCGATCATACGCATAGCTGATTCGAGGTTGGCAGCGTTCAAGTCAGGCATTTTTGTTTCAGCGATTTCTTGCACTTGTGCACGTGTTACTGAAGCAACTTTTGTTCGGTTTGGTTCACCTGAACCTTTTTCAACACCTGCAGCCTTTTTCAAAAGAACAGCAGCTGGTGGAGTTTTAGTGATGAAATCAAATGATTTGTCTTCATACACAGAGATAACAACTGGGATCAGCATACCAGCTTGATCAGCCGTACGAGCATTAAACTCTTTAGTGAATCCCATGATATTGATTCCGGCTTGACCAAGTGCAGGACCAACCGGTGGAGCTGGTGTAGCTTTACCAGCAGGAATTTGAAGTTTTACGACATTTTCGACTTTTTTAGCCATTTGTAATTTCCTCCTTTGTGGTTTTGGCGGTAAGGATAAGATTTTTACCTCCCACAAGTATGCAACAAGCATACTCTTACTATTATACAGGAATAATTTTAAGATGCAAGATTTTTAGCAGAAAATAAAAAACACATGGGCACCTAATCAAACCTCATGTGTTTTGCAGACAGAACAATTAACTGCACTAGATGAACTGAATACCACCATCAATTTGAACAGCTTGACCTGTCATGTAGTCAGACTTGGAAGAAGCTAAATAAGAAACATAATTAGCAACGTCTGCCGGTGTCTGAACACGCCCCAAAGTAATTAGCTGTGAATACTGCTCCAGATACTGACCCTTTTGTCCGCCTTTGATGTCAACCATCTTTTCATCAATAAGTTCCCACATGTCTGTTCCTACGATACCTGGACAGTAGGCATTAACAGTAATATGCTCACTTCCTAGCTCTTTGGCAGCCGCCTGCGTTAGCCCCCTAACAGCAAATTTAGTTGACGAGTAAGCTCCCAATAAATCAAAAGCGATATGTCCAGCTATGCTGGAAGCGTTAATGATTTTTCGTACCTTATCGCCATCATCTTGCTGCCTAAACTGGGCAGTCGCTGCCTGAATGCCAAACAAGGTTCCAAAGACATTAATGCCGTATATTCTTTCCATGTCTTCAAGAGTCTCTTCTTGCAATGTTTTTATCTGCGCAATACCAGCATTATTGATATAAGTATCAAGACGTCCGAAACTATCAATAGCTGCCTTGACAAACTTATCGTGATCCTCTCGCTTAGAGACATCCCCTGCTGCACTGACAGCCTTAAATCCTTTAGCTGTCATTTCATCAGCAGTAGATTGAGCAGTTGCTGGATCAAGATCGGCAACAACAACCGCATAACCGTCTGTGCACAACTGTTCTACAATACCTTTACCGATACCTCGACCACCACCTGTTACAACAGCAACACGAATTTCTTCACTCATTGTTCTACTCCTTTATATATTAAGATACTAAGGCCGTAAAAAGCGATTAGAATTTAAGAGCCCACCATCACTTAATTACAAACAAGATAGCCTAGCTAAATTCTGAGCCTTTTAGACCAAGTTCGATTACTATGATACCAAGGACAACCGCAGATCAAGCAAAAATCGAAGGTTGGACAAAGACGCTTGCGTCTAAGAAAAACTATCCTTTTATCACAATCTGCAGCCTATAAAATTACAAATTTCCCCTACCAAAAATATTATAGCACATATTTTTGTAAGCGGTAACATCCTAGAAGTAACTCTATTTAGATAAGTTTTATATGTGCAGTAAATTTTCTCTTTTATCTATAGAAATAAGTTTACTTTCTTTGGTAATCAGGATAAAATAGGATTATGATATACTTTCTAGCAGTCTTTTATTTCTTTTTAATCCCCTTTCTAGCTCAATCCTTAGTTAGGTATTTTGACCTTAAACGGTTCAGCATCAAATTCCCAGACCTCTCCCTTCCCTTCTTAGCTTGGGCTATTATCTATGTCTCTGGTATCTACTTTTCTCACAGCTTCCTGCCTCAGTACTTACTCATGATGTGTTTGCTGGCAATTGCAACCTGCCTCTTTATTCTAAGGCGAACAGGTAAAATTAAAGTTTTTTCTTACAAGCGCTTCTTCAAGCTATTCTGGCGAATGGGCTATCTCTTAACAGCAATTTTTTATATTGTAACAGTTATTTTAATTGCTCTAAAATAATAAATAATCCACCTGTTAGGCTACAGGTGGATTATTTATTTTGTATTCCTATAAGAAAAATCTGAAATGTTATTGGGATCGAAAGAACAGATTGCCAGATTCAGCGAACTATCTTGGCAAAATGTTGTCTTAATTTCACAGTCAGATCCCCCTTTGGCATTAGCCAATATTTCCTGTCAACCAGGCGGCGATGAAGACAATCGCAAAGCCAAATAAGTAAATCAAACCAGCGATAGATAGCCCATTAAGCCAACCAGGTAATTTTTTCCCTTGACTATTAACTAAACTGTAATTCAGGTAAGCAAAGAATGGTGTTGTGATAAAAGAACCTATCATGGCAAATTGAAGCATTTGTGCCACTTGACCAGAGAAAAGATAAACGATAAGTAGACCAGCAATTGAAGTAAGACTCATCCAAATTGTCAGTGAGATCTTGGTCGTTTTTTCCTTATTGAAAAGAAGTCGGAGCGCCTCGTCGTTGGCCCGTGAGTAACCATCAATAACAGTGATGACGGTCCCAAAAATACACAAGAAGGCAATAAAAGTAATAAGCGGCTTAGCCCATGCTCCCAAAGAGGAAGCGTACATCTGAACAAATTGAGAAATGTAGGCTGCCGAAGCACTTTGAACAGCTTCACCATTACCGTACTGGATAAGTGCGCCTAAGGCCAGAAAGATAAAAGCTAGGATAGCCGTTCCAATGTAGCCGACATTAAAATCAAACATTGCGTCTTCTTCATTGAAGTCAACTGTCTTGCGCTTTTCCACTGACCAGAGAGAATTGATCGTTGAAATTTCAATTGGTGCTGGCATCCACCCCATAAGAGAAATTAAGAATGGTAAAGAAGCAATTGTCCAAGGAGATACGGCTTCAAAATCAGGAGCATATTCACGATGCTTAAAAAGGGCAATCACTACTGCCAGCACGGTCGCAATTGTCAGCGCCGACATAATCCATTTAGATAAACCATCAAGAAAGCGGTAGCCGCCAAGAAGCAACATCCCCCAAATAATCACAATGATAATCGTCGTCAACTGATTAATACCAAGTCCCCACGAGCTAGGAACTGCGCTAGCAACGATGGCAGCACAGAGAATTCCCACTCCTGCCGTGTTGATCACAGCCGAAAAGATATTCAAAATAAAGTAAACAATCAGGTAAAGCTTGCCCTTTTCGGCATAGCCTTCAACCAAGTTTTTACCTGTCTCAGCAGTATACTGCGATCCAAAACGGAAAAAAGGATACTTAAAAACATTAATTAAGAGGACTAATATGGCTAACTGCCAGCCAAATTTTGCTCCTGCCTGTGTCGATGATACGATATGTGAACCACCAACGGCCGCCGAAGCCATAAGGATACCAGGTCCTAAGGCTCTTAATTTCGTTTTCCAAGTGGATGTAGATTGCGTTTGTTCAACCATAGTTGACTCCTATCTATAGAATATTCTGACTTTTCTGTCAATAATGATACTATTATAAAGCCTTATGCTGTTGCTGTCAAGTCAGTTTTTGAATATTCCACTCTATTTTCAATCTTTTAATCTGTATTAATTTAGCTGAGAATATCAAACAAAACAGTCGCGCCCCTTTGGGCATTTTGCTATAATGAAGAAAACCTTATGTATAAAGTAAAGGATATGATTATGAAACTCATTTCTTGGAATATAGATTCCCTCAATGCAGCTCTGACCAGTGATTCAGCTCGTGCGCTTCTCTCGCGTCAAGTTATCGATACACTCATCGCACAGGATGCAGATATCATTGCTATTCAAGAAACAAAACTATCAGCCAAAGGGCCAACAAAAAAACATCTGACCCTATTGGAAGATTATTTCCCTGACTACCAAATCACTTGGCGATCCTCAGTTGAGCCTGCACGCAAGGGTTACGCGGGGACCCTCTTTCTCTATAAAAAGAATCTTCCCGATCCCATCATAACCTATCCTGAAATCGATGCTCCATCTACCATGGACAGTGAAGGCCGTATCATCACGTTAGAATTTGATAAATTCTTTGTCACTACAGTCTACACCCCAAATGCTGGAGACGGGCTCAAACGCTTGGACGAACGCCAGATCTGGGATATCAAGTACGCTGAGTATCTAGCCCAACTTGATGGCCAAAAACCTGTTCTAGCCAGTGGGGATTATAATGTTGCCCACAAGGAAATCGACCTGGCTAACCCTAGCAGTAACCGCCGTTCTCCCGGCTTCACAGACGAAGAACGTGAAGGCTTCACCAACCTGCTGGCCAAAGGCTTCACAGACACCTTCCGCTACAAACATGGCGATATTCCCAATGTCTATACTTGGTGGGCACAGCGCAGTAAGACCAGCAAGATCAACAACACCGGCTGGCGCATCGACTACTGGCTGACCAGTAACCGCATCGCTGATAAAATTATCAAATCTGATATGATCAACTCAGGCGACCGCCAAGACCATGGACCGATTTTGTTGGAGATCGATTTATAACATTCCATATAGAAAAGCCACCTATACAAAATGATATGGTGGCTTATTTGTATATTGACGTTAATGTTTATTACTATTAACACGATGGACCTTACTGTCCATAGAAATAAGGTGCCTCACATCTTATCTTCCTATTGAGCCATTAGGAAACTATTTTTTTAAGATGACGAATCTGTAAAAAACTAGCTCCTAACACGATTAGCACGGTATAGAGAACCAATCTCAGCCATTCAAAACTTGTAATCTCTGGATTAACAGCAGTCATCTGATTCATGGAAGCGGCCAGTTTAGCAAAAGGGAGCACATAATCTAATTCTGGGACTATATCTTGTGCCGTTAAAACAAACCCAAACACACCGATTCCCCAACCGAACTAGACAAACAAAAATAGAGCAGTAGTCACTACTAGCTACTGCCTTACAATATTATTTTTGTGCCCCCTTACGAATGAGTACCATATCTCTACAAAGAATTTGATCTCACCAAACCAGAGAACAATCACCGTTTTCTTGACTTCGCCGATGAAGATCACAGTGCTTCACTACTCTGCTAGAAGAAGGTTCCACTGATAGCTTTTGCTATAAATACAGTGACATTCTATCTATTCCTGATAAGCACAGCAAGGCCAGTAAGATCAGCAACACTGGCTGGCGCATTGACTATCGGCTAACCAGCAACCCATCGCCAATAAAATTACCAAATCTGACATGATTGACTCGAGTGACCGCCAAGACCATGAATCAATTTTGCTCGAGATTAATTTACAGCTAATAACAAAAGGCCTGACCTTTTAGTTAAAAATTTAGATGGTAGTCCATTGCTTCACATTAGCCACTTGCTTAGCATCTTCGGCAATCGTCTTCAAATCGTGATTGCCAGAATTAGGAATCACATATTCTTTACCAAGATAAACCGCTCCTAGCCAACGCATAGCATTGTTAAGCCAGTCTTTTTGGGTTGTGATACGGATAACATCACCCGTAAAGGCCTTGATATCACTCTTAATATCCGCAATAGTTTGCTTGGCCTCAGCCTTATTCGAAGGAAGACTAAATTCTCCTTGAAGTTTCTCCCGAAGGGAATCATAAGCTTTATTCCCTAAATAAGCAACAGATGGAATATAAAGCGGAGCTGCATTATAAACAACCGTTGTGGCAACATTCTTTTTCAAGGCTACCCGCTGAGCGACATTGCCACCCAAGGAATGACCGGTAATAACAATGTTCCCAGCCCCATACTGGCTGGCAATCTTATCGTAAAAATCATAAGCTGGCTGGTAATGTTGCCCACGTGCTAAACCAATCCCAATTAAATCGGCTCCCAGAGCATCTTGCAATTCATTGCCATCATTATTAGTAGCTGTATAAGCGATAATAACCTTACCGCTGGCTTTATCTCGAAAGGCAGTCCCGCTGGTCCCTGTTTGATGGTCATAGAAATCGCTGAGGTAGGTCAGATTATTGGGAACGACGCGCCCAACCTTCTGAATTTCCGCTAAAATAGTGGCATCGGTAGCGCCCCTGAGACGAGCTTTTTCAAACTCAAGTGTCAGAGCTGCAGCGTCTAAAGTAGAAATACCAGATGAGTGACCGTCCAAAATTTTATTGATCTCTGCACGCTGAGCATCTGAGGCAGTAACTTGATTCTCCACAAGAACTGACTCTGAGGTCTGTTTTTCTGTGACACCTTTAGTTGTAGTCGTTGACTGCTCCGATTGACTAACGAGTTGAGGACTTTGGGCATAGACTACACCACCAGCAGAGGCAGGCGTGACCAAGTTTCCCTCAGCTCTTGGATTGGCCGACTCGGCAGTAGTTTGATTAAGCTCAGGTGAATCCTGACGATCATCTTGAGTAGCGATAGAACCTGCTTGGGGCTGATTAGCTTTAGCCACTTCCTCTGCAGAAGCAGACTGGCTATTAGTTGTACTTTCTTCTGCTTGAATAGGTTGCTCAGAGCTACTAACTTGAGTCCCATCACCAACGACTGATTGATCGTTCTGAGTTGCTTGAGCCGCTTGAGAATCCTGAGGCTGACTATCAGCACTAACAGATGATGTAGTCCCAACCGTCATCAGAGATAGACCAGCCATAGTTGTCACAGCAATTGCCACCCATTGTTTCTTCACTTTGTGAAGTTTATAGTGTATACCTGTGGTGCTAGTAAAAAACAGTTAACAAAAAAGTCCATTTGGATTATACTGCAAATGAGAAAAAAACAGCAGAGGTAATCCAAATGAACCACCTACATTATACTGCTAAAGCCCATCATTTA
>NZ_JBRUHS010000019.1:0-25544 GCF_053206945.1 Streptococcus dentasini | reverse complement strand
CCCAATTGGGATCTTCACCAAAGATAGCTGTTTTGACAAGGCTGGAACCAACGACGGATTTAGCTAGCATCCGTGCATCAAGAGCGCTGGCTGCTCCCTTAACATCAACCTGAATAAGCTTACTGGCTCCTTCACCATCCTGAGCAATCTTTTTAGCTAGGTCGGCCATGACGTATTCAAGCATGGCTACAAAGCGGTCAAACTCTGGTGTATCAGGCAGGATTTCTTTATTTTTGGCACAGCCGTTAGCAAGGACAAGCACCATATCGTTAGTAGAGGTATCGCCATCAACTGTAATTTGATTAAAGGTAGTCTCTACCTTTTGTGATAGGGCTTGCTGCAAGGTAGCACTGGCAATATTAGCATCACAAGTAATAAAAGCCAGCATAGTTGCCATATTAGGATGAATCATTCCTGAACCCTTAGCAACACCAGCCATCGTTACTACATCTTTACCAAAGTCTTCTGCTACGGCAACCGTCTTAGTTTTGGTATCTGTCGTCAAAATAGCTCTGGCAAAATCAGTAGCATTGCCATTGATAACGATTTTAGACAAGCCTTTTTTTAGTGTCTCCATCGGGAGCGGGTCACCGATAATGCCAGTTGAAGCGATACCAACCAAATCAGCCTCGATCCCCAATTTTTGAGCAGCTAGGCTTTGCATTTCATAGGCATCTTCCATGCCTTGAAGGCCGGTACAGGAGTTGGCAACTCCGGAATTCACAACAACAGCCTGCATTTGTTTCATCCTGTCGACTGATTGTTTCGTAACGAGTAAAGGAGCAGCAATAACTTTATTAGTTGTATAAACACCCGCAACGCTGGCAGGTGTTTCCGAAACAATCCATCCAAGATCTAGCTTTCTCTTCTTAAAACCTGCATGCAGACCATCGGCTGAAAAGCCAAGAGGACTGGCAATATTACCGTCAATAATTTTCATAATCAACTTTCTCCAATTCTAAGATAACAATTTTTAAAATTTTACTCTTATAAATAGCTTGGACCTGACAGAAGGCCATCCGTTTCTGCAAAACCAAAGGCTAGATTCATATTTTGAACAGCCTGACCAGCTGCACCTTTGACTAAATTATCAAGGACTGATACAACTGTTAAAATCTTTGTTACAGGATTATAGGCAAAGCCAATGTCTGTAAAATTAGAGCCTAAGACATCGTGCAAATTAGGCAGAGACTGCTGCAGACGGACAAACACTTTATCACCATAAGTAGCTTGGTAGAGCTGATGAATTTCCTCCTTTGTTACATGCTGCGACATCCTGACATAACAGGTCGCCATAATCCCACGGTTGATAGGAAGAAGCGATGTTGAAAACTGGATATGATCAAACTTAGGATTAAACTTTTTGAGCGCCTGTACAATTTCTGGAATATGCTGGTGCTCATTGAGCTTATAAGTCACGTAATTATCATGGACATTAACAAAATGACTGGACTCAGCCAATTTTTTTCCGGCTCCGGTCAAGCCACTCTTGGCATCCACGATGACTGAATCCAAATCAACTTTATCAGACCCGAGCAGAGGGATCAAGGCTAACTCTGTCGCCGTTGCATAGCAGCCGGGGTTTGAAATAAATTTATTGGTACCGGCATTCGTAAACTCAGCTAGAGAATAGGTAAATTTCTCTAAAACCTTGGAGGCCGCTGGCGTCTTACCATACCATTTCTGGTAGTCTTCAGCAGATAGACGATGATCGCCAGATAAATCAATAACAGGAAAATCATTTTCCACAAAGACAGCTGAACTCTCCTTAGCTACGCCGCTGGGAGTCGCCATAAAAACAAGATCAGTATTTTGCATAATATTCATAGCGTCAAAGGGTTGTATTTCTAAGTCACAAATACCTTTAAGGTGAGGATAAAGATCTGACAGTAAGGCCCCAACCTCCTTAGTAGCATGAATAGAAACCACTTGAACCTGACTGTGCTGAGCCAGCAAACGCACTAATTCCAACCCACTGTAACCTGAGACACCAACGATAGCCACCTTCATTTTATTCGCCTCCTATGAATAAATATGTGATAATTTTACAGGATACATGAATATTTGTCAATATTTTTTCGTAAAAAATGAAAATTATGCATTAAAACTAAATTATCCAGCTGATAACAGAAAGCAGAACAGATTGAGTGAAGAGTTGAAGGCAAAAAAAGAGCCTGAAACAGGCACACGATCTGTCTGAAACTCTTGCTTTGTCGCAAATAGCCCCGATCTGCTCCAGACGAGCCATAAATTGCTGAAATGAGGTGATGAGGTCACTAAAGAAAAATTCTTTTAAGCAGATGAGCTACTGAAACTTTTTCATTTAGAGCAAATAGCTGAAACCCACCGCCCAGAATCCAATAAAACGATATACAAAAAGTGCTGAGCCATAGACCCAGCACAAACCGTTACTACTATATTAGCGATAAAATGGATGATCGTCATCTGCTGTCTCGCTATTAACCAGTACAGCATCAGACTGATAGGTGGCCCCAGTGTATTTGGTCGGTATCCCTGCTGGCACTAAGAAGATACTGACAACCTCGCCGTTTTTGGTCTCAAATTGAGCTTCTAAGCGCCCATCTAGAAGTCGAGCATTATAGAGAATCCCCTTACTAACCTTCCCCTTTTTAGTCTTATAGGTTACTTCTCCCGCAGTATCAAAGGTAATGCTGGTGCCAGTGCCACTCTTCCATGTTCCTACAACGGAAGAATAATCACCGTTCAAGACACCATCAATGTCTAAGGGTAAAATTTCCCCAGTTGTCTGGGCTACGGGCTGTTCAGATGTTGACGTGTCAGAACTAACCTGTTGCTCTATGGCTCCCAAGGCGAAGGCAATCAAAATCCCTCCTATAATCAGCAAGGCCAGCTGAATATCAAAACGTAAATTTGTTGATGAATTCTTGTTCCCTCTTCTCATACTATTCAATTTATCTATCATTTCTCTGCCACCCCCAATGGATACCTAGCTTTGCAGCTTAAAAACTAGGCTGCAAAACAATAGTATTTAAATACTATTTTGGCATAAAATTCTTCTCCCATAAATGCAAAATTTATTATACTATCTCCTTCTTAATTTGACAAGTAGTATTAAAATATTTTTTACCAATACAAAAAAATTAGAGATGGTAATGAAACACCAAACTCTAATTTTTATTGTCTTATCGGTTTTGCAATAGCTCTTGGGCTTGTGCTAAGGCTGCTTTGGTTAGCTGATCGCCGGCTAACATCTTGGCAATCTCCTCAACACGCTCCTTAGTTGTTAACAAACGAACAGTCGAAACAGTCGATTCTTCTTTACTTTCTTTTTCAATAAAGAATTGGTAATCTGCTGCTGCAATAACCTGCGGTAGGTGAGAAATAGCTAAAACTTGGCCATGGCTTCCAATCTTATAAATTTTCTGAGCAATGGCTTGCGCTACGCGTCCTGAAACTCCAGTATCAACCTCATCAAAAACGATACTGGTTTTGTCTTCTTTACGAGCAAAGGCGGATTTGATTGCCAGCATTAAACGGGACAGTTCCCCGCCTGAAGCAACCTTGATCAGTGGTTTAAACTCTTCCCCTGGATTAGTTGAAATATAAAATTCAACCTGCTCATTGCCTTCACGACTAAATTTTCCCTTACTAAATTGGACTTGGAAATCGGCCTTGTCCATGTAGAGATCCATCAATTCTTGTTTAATATCAGTTTCTAACACAGCTGCTAAAGCATGACGCTTCTCACTAAGAAGTTGACTTGAGGCGATCAGTTCTTTTTCTAAAGTTTTTAAGTCTGTCTCCAAATCATCAGATTGCAGGTCATTGCCCGTTAGATGGTTATATTCCTTAGTAATAGTATCAAAATAATCTAAAACATCGTCAACACTGCCACCGTATTTACGCGTTATGGTGTGGATGATATTAAGTCGATCATCGACTGCATTGAGACGATTTCCATCAAAATCAAGGCCATCTATAATATCCGCTAGGCGCTTGGTTACATCTTCTAGGGCATAATAGGATTCTGAAAGATTAGCTGACAGGTCTTTGTAATCTGGATCATATTCTTCTAGCGCCAGCAGATCATTCATAGCTGAACGCACATTAGCTAGGCTTGAGAAATCTTCATTATCGAGCATGGCAAAGGCATTGGTTAGAGTATCAGCAATATGTTTGTGATTAAGCAGCTTGTCACGCTCCTGATTGAGTTTATTATCTTCACCAGATTTAAGATCAGCTGCTTCGATCTCCGCTATCTGAAACTCTAGCATCTCGATACGAGCCTTGTGCTCCTCTTCGTTTTTCTGCTTTTCGAGAACTCGTTTACGCAGCTTCCTGTAGGCATCAAAACTAGACTGATAAGATTTTTTTATAACAAAGAAATCTTCATCTCCGAATTCATCCAGAAGCCTAATATGCTGAGCAGCCTTCATCAGTTCTTCTTGATCGTGCTGACCGTGGATATCAACCAAATATTGCCCGATAGACCGTAAGGTTGATAGGTTAACCATTTGGCCATTGATGCGGCTGATACTGCGACCATTCTGAAGAATTTCCCGCCTGATAATCAGCTCATCCCCCAATTCAATACCATTATCGTTCAAAACCTGACTGAGTGCTGGGTTATCCTGAAGGGTAAAAAAACCTTCGATCTCAGCCTTAGCTGCACCGTGACGAATAACTTCGGTATTAGCTCTAGCTCCCAGCATCATATTCATTGCATCGATAATAATAGATTTTCCGGCGCCTGTTTCACCTGTTAAAACCGTCATACCATTGTCAAAATTGAGGGAAATTTCCTCAATAATAGCAAAATTTTTTATGGAAATTTCTATTAGCATAAGTCTCCTCAATCAATGGTGTTGTTTTATCCAAGCTGTTAAATTCTGGCGCAGAGCAGCAGCAAATCCAGCTGATTTCAACACGATTAAGATACTATCGTCATCAGCAATAATACTAAAAATCTCTTCACCATACTCCTGCAGCAAAAGCCGCTTAAGGTAACGCGTATTGCCCGGTACAGCAGAAATACTGATCATCTGCTCTAAGCCTGCGATATTATCGGACAGACTAATAATGGATTCGCAAGCCTGCTGCAAGGGGGTCATCAATTTTCTGGCCGATTCTTTAGACAGGCCGTAAACATATTTACCTGATTTACTAGGTACTTTAACAATGCCAAGATTGTTGATATCGCGGGAAATCGTTGCTTGAGTAGATTTGAGACCATGAGCTTCCAACATGGCAACAAGGTCATGTTGGGTTTCAATTTCATTTTCTAAAACAATTTGTCGCAGTAGTTCTAAACGTTCATGCTTCTTCATTCTTTTTAAATTCCTCGTGTGCTTTTTCTACTGTTGGTAAGATGGCATCAGCTGCTAGATTTTCAGGTTTTTGTGAGCGCTCCAGATCCATTAAAAATTCAATATTGCCATGACCACCTTGAATGGGAGAAAAATCCAGCCCCCTAACTGTAAATCCGAAATCGACAGCAAAGGCAGCCACAGTTTCTAAAACTTTCTGATGGACAGCTGGATCCTTGATAATGCCATTTTTACCAACCTGTCGGCGCCCTGCTTCAAACTGCGGTTTAACTAGGGCAACAAGGCGGCAGCCTTGTGAGAGCAAGGCAGCTAAGGGCGGTAAAATAAGACTGAGCGAAATAAAGCTAACATCAATACTAGCAAAACTAGGCAAGCCGCGACTAAAATCGTCGGATTTAGCGTAGCGGAAATTATACTGCTCCATACTAATAACACGCTGGTCCTGTCTAAGTTTCCAAACGAGCTGGTTAGTACCAACATCTACTGCATAGACCAGTTTAGCCCCATTTTGCAGCATAACATCAGTAAAACCGCCAGTTGACGCACCTATATCTAGGGTTATGAGTCCCTCAACTGCGATATCAAAAATCTCTAAAGCCTTTTCCAGCTTAAGACCACCGCGGCTAACATATTTAAGGACTTCGCCTTTCAACCTAAGTTCAATATCATCAGAAATCTTCTCGCCGGGTTTATCAAAGCGCTGACCATCTGACACAGCGACGACCAGACCTGCCATAACGCCGCGTTTAGCCTGCTCTCGGGTAGCAAAGAGACCCTGTTTATAGGCTAGTACATCTACTCGTTCCTTAGGCATGCAACCGCAACCTTTCTATCATCCTTATAATTTTATCCGGAACAAATCCCTTACTAACTTTTAGTTCTTGCAAAATAGCAATAGCTTGGTTGAGGGATTCCTCCAAGAGATGGTAAGATCTATCTAGGCCGAGCAGGCTTGGGTAGGTTGATTTTTCAGCTATCAAGTCCTTCTGAGGCGTTTTGCCTAAGTCTTCAAAACTTGCTGTCACATCTAAAATATCATCCCTGATTTGAAAGGCCATACCAACTAGAATCCCAGCCTGTTCACACTGCTCCTGAGTCGCGTCGTCTTGGTTAGCAAGAATGGCAGCGGCTTTAAAAGGATAAGCAAGAAGCTTCCCTGTTTTGTTACGATGAATAGCCGATAGTTCCTCTAATTTGAGCTGCTGGCCTTCACCCTCAATATCCAGCATCTGACCGCCCACCATACCGAAGGTGCCAGAAGCTTGAGATAGATTTTTAATCAAGGCGATAGCCATATCCTCTGGTAAATCAGCCTGCGCTAATAAACCATAAGAATCTAAAAAGAGACTGTCGCCAGCTAGGATAGCTGTGGCTTCGTCAAACTGCCTATGGTTGGTGAGACGTCCGCGTCGATAATCATCATTATCCATAGCAGGTAGATCATCGTGAATCAGACTACCCGTATGAATCATCTCCAAAGCTGCAGCAACCTGATAGTGGCAGGTTTTCAGCTCAATACCGAAACCTTCAATAATGTCCAGCAGCATCGAGGGACGAATCCGCTTGCCGCCAGCATCAATGGAGTAAAAAATAGCTTCTATTAGTTTATCAGCAACCGACTCACGCTCATAATAGCTACGAATAGCCTGATCAATCTTTTGGAGCTTAGTCATCGCTATCCATTTCTACTTCGGAACCATCAGTCTGCATGACCTTAACAAGCGTTTCCTCTGCCTCAGACAAGGTTTTTTGTAAATCTTTTGAGAGCGTCATCCCTTTTTGAAATTCTGCAATCGCCTTTTCCAGAGGAACATCACCATTTTCCAGCTTGGTAACAATCGCTTCTAATTCCTGTAAATTTTCTTCAAATGTCTTCTTTTTGCTTGGCATTTTTTACCTCTACTTCTAGTTCCCCATCTTTCATCTCTAAGTTCAGAGCCATTCCTATCGCTGCCTCTTTAACGCTGGTAATCGGTCTGCCATTTTTTTGCACAATAGCATAGCCTCTTGCAACGATTCGGCTAGTATCTAGCGATAAGAGTGCCTCCTGAGCCTTTTCAAAACGAGCCAACTTACTGTCATATTGATTGGCCATATTAGATTTCAGCAAGCGCTCTTGCTGATTGAGGCGATCCTGAAATCGCTCCAACTGACCTCGCAAATCCAAGCTGTTTAAGCGATGAGCCAACAGGAGTTGCTCCTGCTGATTCTGCCTCAAATAGCTGCGTGTTAAGTTGAACAACTGCTCTCGCAAACGATCCAGTTTTTGACTGTGAGCATCATAAAGTCGCTCAGGCTGGCGAAAAATAACCGAGCGGCTGACCTGCAAAAACCTGTCTTCCTGCTGTTTAATGCGACGCTGTACTGCTTGATAGGCACGATGACTCGCTTCTTGAAGCCAAGAAAGAACATCAGCCTTGGTGACAGGGGTAGCCAATTCAGCTGCTGCTGTCGGTGTTGCCGCTCTGTGATCAGCCACATAGTCGGCGAGGGTGGTGTCTGTCTCATGTCCGACACTTGAGATGACTGGCAGTCGGGATTCAAAAATAGCCTGAACAACAATCTCCTCATTGAAAGCCCAGAGGTCCTCAATAGAACCGCCACCACGTCCAACAATTAGTAAGTCTAGGTCTTCTCTCTGATTAGCCTTAGCGATATTATCGGCTACTTCCTGCGCGCTGCCTTCTCCTTGAACTTTTGTAGGAAAAAGTAAAACGGCAACACCTGGGAAACGCCGGCGGATAGTCGTAATAATGTCACGAATCACAGCACCGCTGGGACTTGTGATGACACCAATTTTCTTAACAAACTGTGGGAGGGCTTGCTTATGCTCAGCTGCAAAGTAGCCCGCCTGAGTCAACTTCTTTTTTAGCTGTTCAAACTGGACAGCCAAAGCACCAATGCCATCAGGCTCGGCTCTTTCGATAACAATAGAGTAAGTTCCATTAGGAGCATAGAGCTGAACGCGGCCGACAACATTGATTTTCATTCCCTCTTCTAAATCAAAACCCAGCTTACGGAAGACACCAGCCCACATAGTAGCCTGAATAACAGCATTCTCATCCTTAAGAGAGAAATATTGATGAGTGGGACGCTTGCGGAAATTGGATACTTGACCAGTCAGGTAGACTCTCTCTAAATAGGGGTCGCAGTCAAACTTAAGTTTTAAATATTTAGTCAGGGAACTGACCGACAGATAATCCGCCACCAGCCTACCTCCATTCTTTTAATTTGTAATAAGTGTTAGTTTATATTATACCAAATTTTAAAGAAGGGAGCTATGAAATAGATACAGCTTTTACTGGACACTTTCATAGCGTTTGAGAATCTTATGATAGATCCTTATTTTTATGATATCAGCTCCGTTGGTCTTACCCTTCCCAGCTCAAAAGGTCTGTGAGATCTTTTGAGCTGCCTAAGACTCATCACCTCATCGGATTTATCTTCAAAGTACATTAGCACTAATATTAATCGCAAAAAGCCAGCGGAAACACCACCGGCTTTTTGCTAATATGGTTTAGTCTTCCTTTTTAAGGACATTGCTATCGTCATAAGTGTACTTGCTGTAGTCAATAGCCTGACCTGCCTGGGACTGCCAGAGAATCGGATAGAGTTCCTTGCCACCAGAACCCAGTTTATAGCCCAGTTCAGAAACTGCGGTACCGTTGGACTGTTCGGGGGAAACCACTCCAGAATACTCAACGATTCTAAAGGTCGTATCATCAACTGGTAACGTTGATGTAACAACTCCCGAATTTTCAGTGTAGCTCCCATCACTGAGCTCAGTCGTGACAGTCACAGTACCATCTTCGCTGAAAGTCAGAGTTATTTCGGCCCCTCCTTGTTGGCCTGACCAAGTACCAATGAGATTTTTAGGAAAAAGCTCTGTGTCTCCCAGCTTATTGTCCGCTTCCTCCTTAGCATCCTTGGCTACATCTGATTTCTGTTGAAAAGCGGCCTTGGCTGCTGCCTCGTTTTTAGCTGCTCGATTAGCCGCATTGATGTGCAAGATAACAAAGAGAACAACCAGCGCTAATCCAGCTATACTTGCTATCAATATAAATAGTTGTCGTTTTTTCTTACGCTCTTCTTCTGCTTGCACTCGCATATCACGTCGAATCATAGCCACCATCTTCCTCTCTGCTAGAATATACTTTTGGTACTCTCCCTTGGCGCGATCCAAAAGAAACTGGATTTCATGACGGGAGTTTTCATCTTCGGATACCCTCAAGGCCTCGTGCAGACGATAGACCCTATCTTCCAATTCTTTTTTGACCTGTGGGTCGCCCAAGCCTCGAACTCCGCTTTTCCCGATGGCCCGTCTATAATCATCTTCAAACTCTCTCATCTGACTCCTTAATGACAAGACTGCTAATCCTTACTCAAAAATATTCCATGCGGAAATCGGTAAAACAATCCCCACACTTATTTTCTCATATTGTAACCTCTTTCAGAAAGCTTTGTCAAGCTAATACTGCAAAGGTCAGCCTAGTGGCGAAAAAATTTTTAGCCTAAGATGAGTCTGGGACAAAAGTCCATACCTGTTAGCATTATCCTAGATTTATCAGATTGACGCAGTGGTTGGGGGTAAGACTTGTTGGCTATGCCAAGAAGTCTTACCCCTGCACAGTTCATTAGGTGCTTTAGCTCCAATGAACCCCTGCTGATTGGCGGTTCTTATCTTGGGGCGCTTTCCTATCTTAGGCGCTCCCTTAAATAGTCCACTGGGCTGTTTAACTACTACCCAAGTGATAGCTCCAACAGTTTGGGGAACTGTTGGAGGTTATCTAATATGATGAACGATGTTCATCTTATCCCCAACCTCAAAAGGTCTCCCAGACCTTTTGAGCTATGCGGAGGTGGGTTAAAAAGGTCTAGTAGACCTTTTTAATTGAGAAATAAAGCTTGTAAAGCAAGTGTCAAAATGCTCCAGTGGAGTTTGGCAGTCTGGGGATAAACTGCCAAAGCCTGCCACCTAAAAACAGGAAAGTGGCAGAGGCCTGAGCCTTAAAATAAGAGAGCGAGGAAAATCAAAATCGTGATTTTACCACGATTTACTGATTGAGTCCCACCCTCTGACTAAAAGGCAAATATGATAGAAGTTACCGCCTTTAAGCTTCCCTAATAAAAAAAACTAGGGTCAGCCCTTCGCTCTACAAGCAAAGCAGCAACCCTAATCCTATTTAATTTTTAAAAGCGTCAACAAGAACTTGAAATTCTTCGTTGGTCAGAGTGATACCCTTACCCATTTTAGTATGATCAGGGCTCCACGCACGAATATCATACTTAGCCGGAGCACCATTAAAGCTAACGCGATTAAGTTCCTTGGTCCAACCCTTATCATTTTCAGAGAGGACCAAAAGTTTTTCTTCAATTTCAAATGTAAATTCTGCCATCTTTGCTCTTCCTCCTGATTGTTTATTCGTAAAAGTTTTTCAAAAATCAGGCCCTAACTGTTTGGCTGCTGCCGTCTTCCTTATAGAGATTGACGAGACCTTCCTTGCAGGCACGAACCATATCACCCGGCTGAACTGCTTGAGGAACCGTGATAGTCAAAAGTTCCATTGGATTTGGTGCCCGATCAATTTTATTTCCCTCAGCATCGTGGAGATCTTCGATATTGGTTTCAAAATGGCGGAAACCTGGACCGTAAAATTCAACATGATCCCCTTCCTTGATAACATTACGCTGACGAATGGTAGCTGTCATCGTTTTTTCATTAAAGGAAACAACCTCAGCGATAAATTTATATTGAGGAATCTTGCGGCGAGCACCGAAGAGCTGCTCATTTTCTGTAGGGGTACTGTAGTAGAAGCCCGTTGCCAATTCACGTTGGGCAACCTTCCAGAGTTCATCAATCAAATCATCCTTGATAGCTTCGAATTTTGCTGGACTCTCCATATAGGCATCTACCGCGGCCTTATAGCAGTTTGTTACAGTTGAAACGTAATGGATCGATTTCATCCGGCCTTCAATCTTTAAGCTATCAACGCCATTTTCAATCATGTCAGGAATATGTTCAATCATGCACATATCAACCGCTGACATAGAGTACTCTTCAGGAATTTCCCCCTTGAGGCTGCGACGCTCCTGACCAAATGGCATATCGTAGAGATCGTATTTCCAGCGGCAGGACTGTGAACAACCGCCGCGGTTGGCATCGCGGTGGCTCATGTGATTAGATAAAGTACAGCGACCTGAATAAGAAATGCACATAGCACCGTGAACGAAGGCTTCGATTTCAACATCGGTACGGCGGCGAATCTCAGCCAGTTCTTCCATATTAACCTCACGCGCCAAGACGACACGAGTCAGGCCGTAATTGCTCCAGAACTTAAAGGTTTCGACATTGGTAGCCGACGCTTGGGTCGACAGGTGAATATCCAGACCCGGCGCTTCTGTCGCACAGATCTCGATCAAGGCCGGATCCGATACGATAACGGCATCGAGGCCCATATCACGCAGCTGGCGGAACCAGTCGCCGGCTCCTTGTTCATTGCCTTCATGGGTTACCATATTAGCGGCCACATAGACCTTGGCCCCATGTTCATGAGCAAAATTGATGCCTTCTTGCATATCCTCCATGCTAAAATTCCCAGCACGACTGCGCAGTCCATACTGCTGGCCGCCGACAAAGACCGCATCAGCCCCGTAGAGAACGGCTACTTTTAATTTTTCCAAAGTCCCTGCAGGTGACAAGACCTCTGGACGTTTTTTAATACTTGTTGACATGATCTATCTCCTAGGCAAGCTGTTAACCATCGCTTGTCATTATTCATTTTTCAGCTCTTTTATTTTAAAGCAAATTCCCTTAAAAATCAAGAAAGCAAGGAAGGTCAGAACATCAGCAAGACTAAGAACAATAAGCAAAAAAGGAACCCAGCTTCCCACTAGATTCCAAGTACCTTATCATTAGCTTTCTTGTGCAGATAATTAGCTATCTTGAGGTCGTCAAAACTAATCTTCACAACAAGTTATTTTGGTTTTTTCCAATTCATCAATTGTATAATTATTATGACAACTAGTGCTGTAATAGCTCCCGTAATGCAATATTCCATATTACCCCCAACAATTCAGTAAATAATTCACTCCTCCACCAATTCCGCCGGCAACCGCACCACTCACTCCCTCAGTAGCACCACCTGCAATAGCTCCAAAAGGATCCAGTCCTATTCCTTCGCCATTTTAATAACTCTAAATTAAGACAAAATTCTTCTTGTTTTGAATAGTAAAACGACCCGGCAGCTATTCATTTTAACTTACCGCCTAAAAACTTAAGAAAGACAATACGAGAGAGCTACGATCCTCTCTCGTGTTTAACTTATTCGACACCTATTACAGTTGACAAAGAGTCAAAAGGATGGACTTCATAACTAATTTATAAAGTACAAAATTATTGACGTTAGTTAATTTGAACCCTTTACTCCAAAAAAAGCAAGAAGATTGACAGCCGTAATTACGATAAAAGATAAAGCTGCAAACAGTTTACTATAGGACCAAAAGGCCATCGTCCATATTATAGCTACTACTAGAAATAGGAATAGCGTATACCATCTTCTAAACTTAGTATTAAACAACATATCAGTTCCCCTAGTTATTCTTCGAATGCATAATATGCGGCGGCACCAGCCATACAAAGAGCCGCTCCGACAGGAGTAGCAGCAGTTATTGCTCCAAGTGCAACCTCCATTCATCAAGAGATGAAGTTGCAAATCCAAATCCATTAAATTCACCTTCTAAATTTGCTATCTTATCTCCCTTTTCAAAATTTCTGTACCCAAGAGATAAGCTATCTTATCTAAAATTCTACTACTTACTGAAAAAAAGAAAATAGACTATTACGAAGATAGAAGCTAAGATATTAACAAAAAAAGCAATTATTTTAGCGGGTTTTGTATCAAACTTTTTTGAAAACGCACTTGCAGTATATATAAAGAAAATCCAAAGAAGAGCAATAATTAGTTCTTTCATGTAAGAGATACCTCTTTGTAGTTTGTGTTATTAGAACAACTTATCTCCAACTTTATAACCAGTATAGGCGCCACCAATACCGCCTAAAACAGCTCCGCCAATTGCACAACCCATTTCCATATATGGTCCAACTACTGGTATAAAGCTAAGAGCGGCTCCGCCTTCAGCACCTTCTGTAGCTCCCTTCATAGCTCCTACAAATCCTAATCCAGCGCCAACTATGATTCCACCGAGCGGACTGCCACCTTCAGTACCTGAAAGAACAGACATATCCGCCACCTCAAAATTATCAAAAGCCATCGAATCCAAACTTACTGTGTTCATAGAAAGTTCTCTTTTTAAAAAATTACGCAGTCATTGTAGCGCTTAAAATTTACTTATGCAAGGAAAATTAGAGTGAATTTGTAATTTTTAACACAAATAGTCATCGTTTGAAAATAAACAACAATCTTTCTGATAATTATCACTTTGCTTCTTCTTCTGAATAGCTAAGCCAATTTTGCTATTTTCCCAAGACGATCACTGACCTATGACAAGACCTACTATTTTTCATTCCTAAATCATGCTATAATGATTTCCATGACCAAGAAAAATCTGCTTAAGGGAGAGCGCATTGATCAGCTCTTTTCTACCGATGTTAAAATTATCCAAAACGAGGAAGTCTTCAGCTACTCTGTCGATAGTGTCTTGCTGTCACGCTTCCCAAAGTTCCCGTCTAAAGGTTTGATCGTTGATCTCTGCAGCGGCAACGGCGCTGTCGGTCTCTTTGCTTCAACTCAAACTAAAGCCAAGATCCTAGAAATTGAACTCCAAGAGCGACTGGCTGATATGGGACAGCGTTCAATTGAACTCAATGGGCTAACTGAGCAGGTCACCATGATTAATGATGACTTAAAAAATCTCATGGATCATGCTCCTCGCTCCAAAGTCGATCTTATCCTCTGTAATCCTCCCTATTTCAAGGCAACTAAAACGTCTAAGAAAAATGCCAGTCAGCACTATCTTCTGGCCCGCCACGAGATTGCAATCACCCTAGATGACATCTGTCATATCAGCCAGCAAGCTCTCAAGACTAAAGGTAAACTAACTCTTGTTCACCGACCAGACCGCTTCCTTGAAATCATGGATACCTTGCAAAAGTACAAACTAGCTCCCAAACGGATCCAATTTGTCTACCCCAAGGCTAATAAGGAAGCTAATATGCTTTTGGTTGAAGCTATTAAGGATGGCTCTATCGATGGTATGAAGTTCCTACCGCCACTCATTGTCCATAAAGATAATGGTGACTACACTGATGAGATTCATGACATTTACTTCGGTAAGGATCACAAGGCTTATATGTATGTGTTGGAATGTGCTGACGGCAGTCTCTACACCGGCTACACTACTGACTTGGACAAGCGAATTGCAACTCATAATGCTGGTAAAGGCGCTAAATACACCAAGTCCCGTCTCCCTGTTAAACTTATCTACTCGGAAACCTTCAATCATAAAAATGCGGCTATGAGTGCTGAGGCTAAATTTAAAAATAAAACCCGTCAGCAAAAGATAGCTTATATCAAAGAACATGAAAGATAAGGCAAGTTACTCATTGCCAACTAAAAATAATAATACCACGGCTGAAGGCTAGGACAACCGTTCTGCCTTTTTTCTACCATTTGTCAAGCCTATCAGGGTTTTAGACAAGAACTATTTTTAAAACAGTAGTCATTTTAAGGCTATTGTCTTTTTTTGTGATTTAATAACTTCAAAACAATACATAAAAGCAACACTTAATTTTGTTATTTTGTATTGTTCTAGATTTACCAGATTGACATGGTTGTTAGGAGTAAGGCTTGTTGGCTAGGCCTGCTTAGCCTTACTCATACATAGTCCAATGGACTACTGCTGATTGGTTTTCTGTAACTGGCGCTTCTTAGTTTTTAAGCGTCCACATTAAACAAACAATTCACTGGACTGTTAAAGTACCACACAAGTGGTAGCGGTCAGCCTAAATAAATGTGATGAACAGGTGCTTATTTCCGACCTCAAAAGGTCCCACAAGCCTTTTGAGCTGGACGGAGATGGACGACGAAATCAAATTCTTCGAAATTATGGCAGTCTATCCCGTTCCCATTTTTATCCATCAAAATCAATTATTCTATGCTAAATAATAACTTAAACCATTGTAAAAAGAGTCGGGAAATGTTAAAATTGTTTGAAGTTAAGGGTTATTGTTTTAAATAATTTTTAACCAGTAAAATTATCACTTTTTAAGGAAAGTCAAATGGAAAGAAAATTACATTACAAACTCCACAAGGTCAAAAAACAGTGGGTAACTATTGCTGTATCCAGTGCTAGTTTGTTAACTGGTATGGGTCTACTAGCAGCAACTGAAGGGCGAGTCTCTGCCGATGAAGTAGCTGCTACGGCCGAGCAAGTCACCACCCCAAATCCTGTACAAAGTACGACACCCCCTGCTACTGAGACCGGCTCAATAGCTAATGCGACTGAAACACCAGCTGCTACAGATCATCAAAATACTGCAGTTATATCATCACCATTAGCAACTTCTGAGCCCGTCCAAGCTGACACTACTACTGTTGCTCCTGTAGAAGAAACGGCTGAGCAACCTGCTCTATCAGAAAATTTTGAATCAACTGCACCTCAAGCTCAGGCTTCATCAGATCTACAAGTAGTAGCTGAGGCTGACAAAGCAGCTGTAACTGGTTTCCACTCTGACGACCAAGGCAATTGGTATTATGCTGATCAAAACGGTCAAAATGTTACAGGGCTTAAAGACATCGACGGTGCCCCTCACTACTTCTATGAGGATGGGAAGCAAGCCAAAGGCGTTGATGTTCAAATTAATGATAAGACCTATTATTTCGACCAAGATAACGGTCACATGTGGAAAAACCGTTTCCGACTGGCTGAGGTGATTAGTTTCCCTCGAAGGAGCCCAGAAGACAAGTGGGTTTATTACGGTGCTGACGGTGCTCGTGTCACTGGTAAACAAATCATCGATGGCAATGAGTATTACTTTTCTAGCACTGGTCAGGAGTATAAGGGGAAGACTCTCCGTAATGAGGATGATTCGGTTAGTTACTATGATAAAGACACCGGTATCAAGGTCAAAAATGGCTGGGGATATGCCAACTTTAATTATGCCCCAGTAGGACCCAGCCTTACCTACACCATGTACTTTGATGCTGATGGTAAGGCTGTGAAGGGTTTCAAAGAAATCGACGGTAAACTCTATCATTTCACTGAAAATGGCTATCTTATCGTTAGAAATGTTTATAGGCCTACTTCAGCTACCACTAATTCTTACGACTCTCTACCGCTAGTCTCTGTTTATAACGGTAAAGCTTATACTCCTGATAAACATGGCATTTTGACTGAAAATACAGAAGTCAAAAACCAATGGGTAGAGCAAGATGGTCAGACTTACTATGTGGATGCTGATGGTAAATTAGCTTCTGGTCTTCAAGAAATCGATGGAAAGACCTACTATTTTGGTACTGTTAAAGAATGGCAGTATAATGCCCCAGCGAAAGTAACAGGCAACGACAATGTTATGTACCATGGTGAGGTCTGGTTTGAAGCAAATGGTCAACCTCACTACCATATCCCAACAAATAAGTATGATAACCATGATAATAGCTACCGTCTTTATTTCGGTAAAGATGGCAGTGCCGTTAGCAATCAATTTGTCCAAATAGGCGACGTTTACAAATACTTTGGTAAAGACGGAAGGGCTCTTACTGGCTTGCAAACCATCGATGGAAAAACTTACTATTTCACTGAAGATGGTACCCAAGTCAAAGGTAAATTGACTTCTACGCTCAAGGGAGAGCGTTATTACCTTGATGCTGACAGTGGCGAAACTAAGACAAACTCCGATATCACTATTGATGGGGTAACCTATCACTTTGATCAAAATGGCCTTGGTACTGTCACAAACTATCCTGCAAAATCAAATCAACTGGTCTTCTACCGTCTTTATGCTCCATCTGGTAGTGTCTACAGCCATACACCTGAAAAAGCTTACTACAAAAATCCATCAACAACTACCTTTACCAGTGATTTTTATTACTTCGATGAAAGTGGTAAGGCCGTAACGAATCGCTTTGTTGAAGTGGATGGAAACACTTATTACTTTGGTGCTGATGGTAGAGGGGTGACTGGCAATCAAACGATCAATGGGCAGGAGTATATTTTTAATTCTGATGGCACCCTAGCTAACTAACAGGTTGCCATAACCGATAAGTTCACGCATATTGCATCTATAAAACAAAGATACTGGGCAAGACTTGTTCAGTATCTTTGTTTTGGAATAAACTCTGGGCGCAGTGGTTGGGAGTAAGACTTGTTGGCTAGGCCAAGAAGTCTTACCCCTAAGGTCATTATGTGCTTTAGCACCAATGAACCGCTGCGGGCTGATTTCCCTTTTGCCGCAAGGCTAAAGCAGAAAAACTAAGAGAATGGGATAGAAATCAGTATTTCGAAGAAATTGATTTTCCTCGCTTTCTTATTTTAAAGTTCAGGTAGAAATCCTCCATCGGAGAATTTCACTCCCACCTCCGAACCGTTGATCTTGGTTTTCTCAAACAGTCTCCCAGACTGTTTGACCTATCACTTGCAAGGCAAGAGATAAGGACTTCCAATCAACCACTGCGTCAATTGTTTATTACTGCACAAAAGAATCACGTTTAGGACTTTTTCCCCAAGCTCTATTTCCAATCTCAAAAGTTCCTCCACTCCTTTTGAGCTGTGCGGGGGTGGGTTAAAAAGGTCTGGGAAACCTTTTTAATCGGGAAATGAAGCTTGCAAAGCAAGTGTCAAAAACGCTCTGGAAAGCGACCATTTCAGGTCACCACTTTAAAATCAAGACGTGGTGAGAGCCAAAATTTTCAATTTTTAGGTTGATCCCACTCCCTTTTACTATCTACTTAACTTTCCCTAACAACTCAATCAAATGCTCAATTAATGGAGATAAAACTGTACTTTTTGAGTAGGCATAGCTGACATGAAAGCTGACATTATCATCATCGGTAAGAGGGATTTTGACCAAGCCTTCCAATTCTGAAAAGGGAAGGAAGTCAGTCAAGAGAGTAATGCCAAGATTTTCTCCAACCATCTGTCCGATAATAGAAATCTCACTCAATTTCAAAAAGATATTGGCGCGTTGCTGGTATTTGTCATTCAGATGATTAAAGGCTTCTAAGTGCGTATGGCCTTCATCCAAGATAAGAAAGGGTTCATTTAATACCTCACCAAAGGAGACCGACCGCTTTTTAGCTAGGGGATGTTTTTCAGATACAACAATATAAAAGGGACGTTGATAAAGTTCCTTCGTTATCAATTTAGGATGATCTAAAGGGTGCAGACTGCCGATAAAGCTGAAATCCAAGTCGCCAGCCACCAACTGCTGGAGCAGGTCAACAGATCCGCCGCCCAGAATTTGCATGCTAGACATAAAACTGAGATCTACTCCCTTGTGGATAAGCTGTGATAGAATTCGCGCTCTGATAATTGGCGGGAAGCCGACCTTAACTTCTTGATGATTGGCGCGGTCTATCTCTTTTTGTGAAACGGCCAGTTCCGCTAGAATGGCTTCAATATGCCTAGCTAGAATCTCTCCTTGATAGGTTAAAACAACTGAGCGGTGGGAAGGATCTTTAACAAAAAGCTCACAGTCAAACTGACGCTCTAAACGCTTAATAGCGTAGGTGATAGTGGGTTGACTAACCTTAAAAGACTGGGCAACCGCTGTAAATGAATTTAGCCTCGATAACTCTTGAAAATATTCTAAATCCCTGATATTCATACAGGACCTCCCTTATATTGTCATCATTGTACCACAAACGCCAGTCTTATAAATAAAATTTATGATAAGGCAGGCAGTTGACTATAAGAAGACGCTAAACCTATAATAAGGTCGCTCTTTGCGAGTAATACGACTTATTATAGAGGAGAATAAAATGCAAGCACACGATATTTTAAACAATCCCTTTTTGAATAAGGGAACTGCCTTCACTATGGAAGAACGTAAGGAACACGGTCTGATTGGTCTCTTACCACCTTACGTACAAACCATTGAAGAACAGGCAGATCAAGCTTACCAGCACTACCTGCAAAAACCATCAGATCTAGAAAAACGTCTCTTTTTGATGGAAATTTTCAATACCAATCGCACCCTTTTTTACTATTTGTTCAATCAGCATATCGTAGAGTTTAATCCTATTGTTTATGATCCCACAATTGCAGATACCATTGAAAATTACAGCCAACTTTTTGTTGATCCTCAATACGCGGCCTACCTTGATATTAACCACCCTGAAAATATTGAAGAAACCTTGAAAAATGCAGCCGGCGACCGCGATATTCGTTTGATTGTAGCAACAGATGCTGAAGGAATCCTTGGTATCGGTGACTGGGGCGTCCAAGGGGTAGATATCTCTGTTGGTAAATTGATGGTCTACACCGCCGCTGCTGGTATTGACCCATCATCCGTAATGCCTTTGGTTATCGACGCTGGTACCAACCGCCAAGAACTGTTGGACGATCCAATGTACCTCGGTAACCGTCACAAACGGATCCGTGGCCAACAATATGATAAATTTATCGACCAATTTGTTCAAACTGCAGAAAAACTCTTTCCTAAACTCTACCTTCACTGGGAAGATTTCGGGCGCTCAACTGCGGCTGACATCTTGAACCGCTACAAGAATGATATTCCAACTTTCAATGATGATATTCAAGGTACTGGTATTGTTGTTCTCGGCGGTATCTTCGGTGCCCTTGATATCACTGGCGAAAAACTCACTGACCAAGTCTACCTCTGCTACGGTGGCGGTTCTGCCGGTGCTGGTATCGCTTCTCGAGTTCATGCTGAAATGGTCAGCGAAGGATTATCAGAAGAGGAAGCCTACAAACATTTCTTCATGATCGACCAGCAAGGTCTTCTCTTCGATGATATGGAAGATTTGACACCTGCCCAAAAACCATTTGCTAAGAAACGTGCGGACTTTGAAAATGCTGGTGATATGACCAGTCTCCTTGATGTTATCAAAACTGTCAAATCAACAATCTTGGTTGGTACCTCTACTGATGCTGGTGCCTTCACCAAGGAAGTTGTCCAAGCTATGCGTCAAAATACCGAACGTCCGGTTATCTTCCCAATCTCTAATCCAACTAAAAAATTGGAAGCAACTGCTGAGCAAGTGATTGAATGGTCTGATGGTAAGGCCTTCGTAGCAACAGGTGTTCCTTCCGGCACTGTTTCCTACAAGGGTGTCGATTATCAAATCGGTCAAGCTAATAATGCCCTGATTTATCCAGGTCTCGGACTTGGTATGTTAGCCTCAGAAGCCAAGCTCTTGACTGATGAAATGATTGGGGCCGCAGCCCACTCACTCAGCGGTTTGGTCGATCCGGGTCAGCCAGGGGCACCTGTTCTTCCACCATTTAAGTATGTAGCTGATGTTTCTATTAAGGTAGCTGAAGCCGTTGCCAAAAAAGCGCAAGAACAGGGCTTGGCCCAAGCAAGGGAAACTGATATGGCTAAGGCTGTCCGTGACCTCAAATGGTACCCAGAATATTAATATTGGAGGCTTTCAGCGATCATGAAAAAACTTAATGATATTAAGATCTCTGGTCTTGGTCTCCCCCTCTATATGGGCTTGATCATCATTTTAGCTATTACCATCTGGATGGGGAAACTTCCGTTTAATATGTTAGGAATTACCTTCATGCTCATCCTTTTAGGGCACCTCTTCTACTTCTGTGGGGAAAAATTGCCTATTTTTAACACCTACCTCGGTGGTGGTTCTGTTTTTACCTTGATTGCGGCTGCCCTGCTTAACAGTCTTCATATCATGCCTAAGGATCTGGTTGAGGCTACGGGGACTTTTATGCAAGATTGGGGCTTTCTAGACTTCTATATTGCTGCCTTGATCTGTGGAGCTATCCTAGGCATGAACCGCAATCTCTTGGTTAAGGCTTCGGCTCGCTTCATCCCCATCTCACTCGCTACTATGGTCATTGGTTTCTTCGCTACAGGTACTATGGGAGCCCTCCTTGGTCAAGGCTTTGGTCACTCTGTACTTTATATCTCTATGGCTCAGATGGCTGGAGGTATGGGAGCTGGTATCGTACCGCTTTCTAAAATCTATGCCAGCCAACTCCATGTCCCTGCCGGTCAAATCCTTAATCAGTTGGCCCCCGCAACGACTCTGGGTAACCTATTTGCCATTATCGGGGCTATCTTTCTTGCTAAAGCTTTCGTCAATACCAAGTACAACGGTCATGGTGTTCTGATCGAAGTTAATAAGGAAGAGCTTGAAAAACCAAAATTAAGGCTTGATGCCACTAAGATTGGCGTTGGCCTCATGCTTGCCTTTGGATTGTTTCTCATCGGTGTTATCCTCAACGCCTTTATTCCAAAGATCCACAGTTACGCCTTTATGATCATCATTGTCTTTATCTTGAAAGCAACTGATGCCGTACCAAAAGCACTTCAAGACTGTGTTGTTATGTTCAACCAAGTCGTCATGACCAACTTAACCCATGCTGTTTTGGCTGGTATCGGTTTGGCTATGATGGACCTATCCAAACTAGCACAGGCCATGACTTGGCAATTCCTTATCCTAAGCTTAACTTCGGTAATCGCCATGGGACTGGCCAGCTGGTTCCTCGGTAAAATCTTTGGTCTCTATCCAGTCGAAACAGCCATCGGTGCAGGTATGATTAATAATTCAATGGGGGGGACTGGCAATATCGCTGTCCTCTCAGCTGCTGACCGTATGGAAATGATTGCCTTCGCCCAGATGGCCAACCGGCTCGGCGGGGCTATTATTCTGATATTAGGTGGTATTCTCATTCACTTCTTTAGCTAAATTATCCTGTAAACGCAAAACGAGGCAGATTACTCAGAAAATCTACCTCGCTTTTTCTATGTTAACATGCCCAGTGAAGTTTCTATTGGCTACGACTGAGAGTGAATACTCCGTGGTAGCCGGCTTCTTTGGACATGTTGTCGGCTGTAAAATCTTGGTCTGGTTGAACCTGCCAGAAGACAGGCTTAATGGTATCACCATTGACGGATACCCCATAGCCAAACTTGACTGGGCCACCAGTGCCACCGAGTTCAGCACCCGGTAACAAGTAGTTAGCCTGATCAGCAGGACTGATATCTTGGTAGAGGTATAGACCAGGTGAAATTTCTCTCAAACTGCCAACTGTAAGACTGAGAGCGGTTTGGTCAATCGTCACATCAACCTGACCATTTTCTTGGAAGGTCATGGTAACTGCATAATTGCTGACAGGAGTCTGACCCTGCCAGGTACCTACTAGATCACTGGAAATAATATGGCTCTGATTCTGACTAGAAGACTGATTGTTATTACTATCATTGGTACCTGATTGGCTGGAGCTAGATACTGAACTACTCTTGTTCTTAGGCTTCTTTGCCAAATGACTTGATGATTTATGACGTATAGAACTTTGAGGGCTCCTTGCCTTTTGGCTACTATGCGTTGTAGTCGTGGATTGATTGATGAGAATAAAGGCGATTAAAGCTATCAAAACCAGACCTAAAAGTGTGCCTCCCCATTTCCAAAATGAGTTTTGTTTTTTGGAATGATGTAAATCATGACGCGATGGCATAGAGATCACCTCCCTATTAATATCTTTAAAAAGTTATAACCTTCTACGCCTATATTATACTTATTTGTAACTATTTTGTAAACGCTTCCAGATTATTTTAATAATATTTAAAGGTTCTCTCAATTACTTCTTAAAAACTTTCAAGAGAGTGGGCAAAAAATAAAAAGGTCCCTCAGCTGTGCATACATGTACACAATGGCTGAGGTTGCCTTTTAATTATACAAGAAGAAACAAATGGACTTATCTGTCACCTTTATTGCGGATAACGAAGCCATTTTTCTTTTCACTTGAAGTGCGGTGGGGACGTTTATTGTCCTTTTTTTCGAAGTCTTTACGATTTTTATTGGAGACCCGCTTAAAGTCGCGTCGACCATTGTTATCCCGACGATAACGATCTCTACCGCCACTGCGATAATTATTATTACCGCGACCGCCCTTGCCCTTATGACTACCAGACGATTTAAAAGGTAGTGGTTTTTCACGACTAATTTCGACCTCTGGCATCGTCTCAGGATCCTGCACGGTGAGGCTAAGGATATAGAGAGCCAGCTCTTCTGGTGAAAATTCTGTTGCTAATTTAACAGCGTCACCCTTAAATTTTTCAAAGTTAGTTCGAACCGCTTCATCCGCAAAATCGCGCTCAATCTTTTTAAGAGCCACACGTTTTTTTGCTTGAAAGGCCTCCTCGGCTGTAGCCGGTTTTAGTCCCTTCATACGCTTGTTCGTCAATTTTTCAATGATAGACAGATAGCCCATTTCATTTGGTGACACAAAGGTGATGGACTGACCTGACTTACCGGCACGACCTGTCCGCCCAATGCGATGGACATAGCTTTCAGGATCCTGTGGGATATCATAGTTATAAACATGGGTCACACCTGAGATATCCAGTCCACGGGCAGCCACATCGGTTGCAACTAGGATATCAAGGTTATCGTTTTTAAAATCGCGGATAACTCGCAGGCGCTTGTTCTGATCTAAATCACCATGAATACCTTCTGCGCGATAGCCACGCAGCTTTAACCCGCGGGTTAATTCATCAACACGACGTTTGGTACGACCAAAAACAATAGATAATTCCGGCTGATCAACGTCAATAAGGCGGGTCATCGTATCGAACTTTTCCTGTTCCTTAACTCGGATATAAAATTGTTCGACCTTGTCGCTGGTCAATTCTTTAGCAGCAATTTTAACGTGCTCAGGCTCTTTCATAAATTTCACACCGATACGCTTGATGGCATCAGGCATGGTAGCTGAAAAGAGAAGAGTTTGACGTTCTTCAGGAACATGGCTGATAATAGCCTCGATATCCTCAAGGAACCCCATATTGAGCATTTCGTCAGCTTCGTCAAGAATCAAGGTCTCAACCGTATTGAGCTTAAGAGCCCGACGTTTGATCAAGTCCAGCAGACGTCCCGGTGTACCAACGACAATATGGGCACCTGAACGCAGGGCTTTAATTTGTTTCTCAATGCTAGATCCCCCGTAAACAGAACGGACCTTGACACCTTTTTCACGGCCAAAGCGGAAGAGCTCTTCCTGACTCTGTACCGCTAATTCACGCGTTGGCGCAATAACTAAAGCTTGAATCGCTTTATTTTCAGCATCAATTTTATTGAGGGTGGGCAAACCAAAAGCAGCTGTCTTACCTGTTCCTGTCTGTGCTTGACCGATGACATCCTTGCCCTCGAGGGCCAAAGGAATCGTCAGTTCCTGGATAGGAGAAGGCTCGACAAAACCTGCTTTGTCAACGGCTTGCAGAATATCTTCTGCTAAATGTAATTCTGTAAATTTCACTTAAATTCTCTTTCTAAAGACAGTGCGAGGCTGTCTTATAAAACCTGTAATATATAATAATTGCACTTTAGTGCAACCTATTTAGTATACCACGTTATGGGTAAAAATGATAGTTTCTATATAGAAAAATGTTTAAACTCTAGCCACTTCTAATAAAAGGCAGCTGCCAAAGCTGCTAATGGAACCTAAAAAATAAGAAGCAGAGACTATGTCTGCTTCTTTGTTTTGATTATGCTTCCTTCTTACGGCGCATCCCTGCCAAACCAAGACTAGCTAAAATCGCACTCAAGCCTAAGAGCGGCAGATAAGCACTGTCCTTGCTGCCAGTCTGTGGCAAAAGGCTGGCTTTTGCTGGCTGCGATGTTGCGTCCTCAAGGTAATAGCTCACCGTTAGCGGCAGACGGTTACGATTCGGTGCCGGCGGCGTAGGATCGGCTGGATCCTCCGGCGTTGTCGTCTTAACCGTATTCGAACTGTAGGTCACGCCGTTAATCGTATTGATATACGTGTTCTCAAAGGTGCCAACCGCTATCCGCTTCATCTGGATATAGCTTTCAGCTTGGAAACTAGAGTCCAGCGAAACCGAACGCAAGAAGGCTTCCTTAAATGCGATGATAATGAGCCCCTCAGCTTCATTGACCTCTGCCTCCGTATGACCGGTCACATCCGTTCCCGCTGCGATCACAGTCCCATCTTTCAGGGTGATGTCAGACTTGGCATAGACCTTATACTGACCGGTGTACTGATCGCCTGTTTGGTCATAGTCATCATAGAAGTTATACTCAAACAGCTCATCCGAGCGGTTACCCGGAATGA
>NZ_JBRUHS010000018.1:0-29580 GCF_053206945.1 Streptococcus dentasini | reverse complement strand
GGGAAAGCGAAGCTTTCGACTGTTTCCCAGCTAGAGTTAAACTTCTGTTCCAAGGGAGTTTAGCTCAGCTGGGAGAGCATCTGCCTTACAAGCAGAGGGTCAGCGGTTCGATCCCGTTAACTCCCATTAGCGGGTGTAGTTTAGTGGTAAAACTACAGCCTTCCAAGCTGTTGTCGCGAGTTCGATTCTCGTCACCCGCTTTATAATGAAAATTATAAGTGCCAAACAGTTAGTTTGGGCGCATAGCTCAGCTGGTTAGAGCGCACGCCTGATAAGCGTGAGGTCGGTGGTTCGAGTCCACTTGTGCCCATGAAGGGTCCGTTGGTCAAGGGGTTAAGACACCGCCTTTTCACGGCGGTAACACGGGTTCGAATCCCGTACGGACTATTGTTGGAGGATTACCCAAGTCTGGCTGAAGGGAACGGTCTTGAAAACCGTCAGGCGTGTAACAGCGTGCGTGGGTTCGAATCCCACATCCTCCTTTACTAATAATATCGCGGGATGGAGCAGTTAGGTAGCTCGTCGGGCTCATAACCCGAAGGTCGTAGGTTCAAATCCTGCTCCCGCAATACCTATAGAGGTAGGAAGGCTCGGTAGCTCAGTTGGTAGAGCAATGGATTGAAGCTCCATGTGTCGGCGGTTCGATTCCGTCTCGCGCCATTTTGTATATATGATGGAAGGGTAGCGAAGAGGCTAAACGCGGCGGACTGTAAATCCGCTCCTTCGGGTTCGGGGGTTCGAATCCCTCCCCTTCCATTTTACGGGCATAGTTTAAAGGTAGAACTAAGGTCTCCAAAACCTTCAGTGTGGGTTCAATTCCTACTGCCCGTGTTATATGGCGAATGTGGTGAAGTGGTTAACACACCAGATTGTGGCTCTGGCATGCGTGGGTTCGATCCCCATCATTCGCCTATCTTGGGGTATAGCCAAGCGGTAAGGCAAGGGACTTTGACTCCCTCATGCGTTGGTTCGAATCCAGCTACCCCAGTTGATGCTATACTAGCCGGCGTGGCGGAATTGGCAGACGCGCTGGACTCAAAATCCAGTGTCCGCAAGGACGTGCCGGTTCGACCCCGGCCGCCGGTATACTTGTGTTTTAGTCTCCTTGTTTGTTATTTCAGGGGGATTTTTTAGTTTTCCTGATTCTTCTCTGGTATTTTCGATTTGTCAAATTTATGAATTTAGGGATTTGGGAAAGAATATTTTTTGATCAGTAATTCATCACTGCTATTTCCTTATTTTTGTAGGGATTCACAGAAAGAGCGAGAGAGTAACACTTTGTTTAATAATTTTATAATGTGCGGTTCTGATGTGATGAGGGACTCGTATGCGGTTTTATAGAAATTACTTGTATTTGTCTTTTAGCAGACGTCAGCATTCTGGCAAGACTTGGCTTGGCAGACGGTTGGGATGGTATAGGTGTTCTTAATGAGATCTTTCTGGTATAAGAATTTTCATATTTGATGGTATGCTCTCTGATACGTGAATTTCCAGCTTCATAGTATCTCATTTTTTAAATGATTGAAAAACTTTTGTAACTGAAGAGGGGGGCTTTACTCGGCTAGTGTCAGCAATTTATTAGGGAGTTATCCACTTGTCTGTCAGAAATATATGTACATAGGCGGATGCTGTTTGTCAGCTTTTGTTCTATCCGTGACTAATTTTTTGCTTGGTAACAGCACTGCCAGGTTTCTCATGGTGTTTTTCAGTCAGTAGTGTTAGAGAGTTTCCAATTTAAGAAAGATGTTTTAGGGTTACCTTGTGGGGTCAATCATTAGTGTGAACAATATCTTCAAACCAGCTTAGATTATGTAAGCTTGTGATAAACTTTTTAAGGGGGATTGGGGTTAAGTACAAGCTGTAATCTAGTTAATTTCTCAGGGAAATTCCCCAATGATTAATTTGAGATATAGCATGTGTGAGTCTGATACTAATCGGAAAAAATTCAAATTTTAATAGCTATTTTTATAATTTTCTAAATTGAATACGAATAGATAGATGTGCAGATAAATTTGCATGTCTTATTTACTTTATTTTATGACAAAGGATTTTATAGTGGAATAGGTGACATCGATGTCACTATAAATTTTCTGAATCTTCTATTATAATCTTTATTGTCAAAATATTTTAAAAGGAGTTATGTTTATGGATAAGAAAAAATTGCGTGAGATTTTTAATCGGAGTTCAGCGCTTCCTCCTGAGGATGATGTAGAAGATGTAGTTGAGGAGCGCGAAGTTATTACAGCAGGTTTATTGTTTCTATTGAAAGAGGTACTAAGTATGGATGATGATGCATTTGTGGGAGCCTTTGATTCGGTTAAGAAAATCGTTCAAAAATTAGCACGTGAGTATTATATTAAATTGTGGGCACATGATGATTGGAAGCAGGAGGCGCAGATCATTTTGTATCAATTGTTGGAACGTTTTCCTGAGTTGATGCACGATGAAGAAAAATTACGCTCCTATTTTAAAACAAAATTTAGGAGTTACGTTCTTGATAATATTAGAAAACAAGAGAGTCAAAAGCGTGCATTTGATAAGATGATCTATGAAGAGATTTCTGAGCTCGGACATCGTATTCCTGATCATAAAATGGATACAGTTGATTATATTGCTTTGAAGGATAAGCTTAAGGAGTTGAAAACAAAGCTAAGTACAGAGGATTATAGGAAACTCTTGCTTTTGATGCGAGGCGGTGCCTTTAAAGGACGCAGTGCCTTTATTAAAGATATCAAAATTGAATTTGATGATTTTGATGATGATCAAAATTAGGTAGTTTTGATTGGAGATATTTGTTAACCGTTCGTTAATTTGGAAAAGGCAAGGGATTCTTGCTTTTTTTGTTCAGGTGATGTGGTTAGAAATGTGTCTCTATCGTATTTTGCCTTCCTTGAGCAGGCTATCAATACAGTGAAACTTTAGGGATAAAAAGTAAAGGAAAAGCACTTGACTTTGCCGGTTTAAATTTGGTATGATAATAGGCGGTATTGTTTACCCCATTTCAGAAGCCCCGGAAAGCTTTAGAAATATTTGTGGACTTGGAACATCCGCACTGTAAACAAAAATGATGGTATAGGAGAAATCATGAATAAAACAACATACATGGCTAAGCCAGGCGAAGTTGAACGTAAATGGTATGTCGTGGACGCTACTGATGTACCGCTAGGCCGTTTGTCAGCGGTAGTGGCTAGCGTGCTTCGTGGGAAAAATAAACCAACTTTTACCCCTCACACTGATACTGGCGATTTTGTTATCGTTATCAATGCTGAAAAAGTTAAATTGACTGGTAAAAAAGCAACTGATAAAATTTATTACACTCACTCGATGTATCCAGGTGGTTTGAAACAAATCTCTGCTGGTGAGTTGCGTTCTAAGAATGCTGTTCGTTTAATTGAAAAATCAGTTAAAGGTATGCTTCCGCATAATACTCTTGGGCGTGCGCAAGGTATGAAGTTGAAAGTTTTTGTTGGTAGCGAGCACACTCATGCTGCACAGCAGCCAGAAGTTCTTGATATTTCAGGTCTTATCTAAGAGGAAAGGAGCATATTTTAAATGGTACAAGCACAATATACAGGTACTGGACGTCGTAAAAATGCCGTGGCACGTGTACGTTTGGTCCCAGGTACTGGTCAGATTACAGTAAACAAAAAAGATGTAGAAGAGTATATTCCGCATGCAGACCTACGTCTTGTTATTAACCAACCTTTTGCAGTTACGTCAACTGTTGGTTCATATGATGTTTTTGTTAATGTTGATGGCGGTGGCTATGCAGGCCAGTCAGGTGCAATCCGTCACGGTATTGCACGTGCATTGCTGCAAGTAGATCCAGATTTCCGCGATTCTTTGAAGCGCGCAGGTCTTCTTACACGTGATGCCCGCATGGTTGAACGTAAGAAACCAGGTCTTAAGAAAGCGCGTAAAGCTAGTCAGTTCTCAAAACGTTAAGAACAGCTTTATATCAATACTTACGAGCATTTTGCAAGTCTCTTGCAAGGTGCTTTTTTCATTTGTGGGTATATATCAGAAAGGATCTTGCTTGGATGAGAGTATCAGTTGAATCATCTTTGTGTTTATGTCAGTAACAATGGATAATATATTACCTAGATTGTGGGTGTTTATCTACTAGATGTTTTTTAACATTGAAATGTAAAAATCTTTACTGTTAGGTGATTTTGGTGAGAAGCATTTGTGTTATAATGATAGCATGACTAGAATTTTGGATGATGAAATGTTAGAAAACGAAGGGGAGGTTGAACGTACCCTTCGCCCCCAAACATTTAAAGAGTATATTGGACAAGATAAGGTTAAGGATCAGTTAGCTATTTTCATTGAAGCTGCTAAAGGACGTGATGAAGCTCTAGATCATGTATTGTTATTTGGCCCTCCAGGCCTTGGAAAGACTACAATGGCTTTCGTGATTGCCAATGAATTAGGTGTTAATTTAAAACAAACGGCAGGTCCTGCAATTGAGAAAGCCGGTGATTTGGTAGCTATTCTCAATGATCTTGAACCGGGGGATGTACTGTTTATTGATGAAATCCACCGTATGCCAATGGCTGTTGAAGAAGTGTTGTACAGCGCCATGGAGGACTTTTACATTGATATTATGATTGGAGCAGGAGAAGCTAGCCGTAGTGTACACTTAGATTTGCCGCCTTTTACCTTGATCGGGGCAACGACTCGTGCTGGGATGCTTTCAAATCCTTTGCGAGCTCGCTTTGGCATCAATGGACATATGGAGTATTATGAAGCTGCTGATTTAACGGAGATCGTTGAACGTACTGCCGAGATTTTTGAAGCTGACATTACCCATGAGGCTGCGATTGAGCTTGCTAAACGCAGTAGAGGAACACCCCGTATTGCCAACCGACTGTTAAAACGAGTTCGTGATTACGCCCAAATCATCGGTGATGGTATTATTGACGATGCCATTACGGATAAAGCTTTAAATATGTTGGATGTAGATCAAGAAGGGTTGGATTATATCGATCAGAAAATCTTGCGAACTATGATTGATATGTATGGGGGAGGTCCTGTTGGTTTGGCTACCTTATCTATCAATATTTCTGAAGAACGTGAAACTGTTGAAGATATGTATGAACCTTATCTGATTCAAAAAGGGTTTATTTTGCGGACGCGCTCAGGGCGTGTTGCGACGGCAAAGGCATACGAGCATCTGGGGATTGAAAAGCCTCTAAACTAAACTGTTTCGTTATATTTTTGTAATCTATATGATATAATATTGTTATGAAAAAAGTATGTTTTGTTTGTCTTGGAAATATTTGTCGCAGTCCGATGGCTGAATTTGTGATGAAAAAATTGGTGGGTAAAAGAGATGTCCTGATTGAAAGTCGTGCAACCTCCTCTTGGGAGCACGGTAACCCAATCCATCGTGGGACGCAAAATGTTTTTAAGCAGCATGCCATTTTTTATGATACTTCTAAGGTATCGCAGCAGATTTCTCTAGATGATATGGAGAGATTTGATTATATACTTGGAATGGATCAGCAAAACGTCGAAGATTTGAGAAATAGTTTTCCTGCTTTTAGCAAGAAAATCCACTTATTTATTGCGGGAGGCGTACCGGATCCTTGGTATACGGGGGATTTTGAGGAGACTTATGCCTTGGTTGAGTCTGGATGTCGCAACTGGCTTTGTATTATTGACAGTGAATAATAGGGTAGATGTAATGAAAAAGATTGATTTAAGCAAGATTAGCAGGGAACAGGTAGAAATAGCAGCGGTTGTTGTTATTTTGATTTGCGCTTTGGCTATTTTGCTAATGCCTTTTGGTTCAAAGAAGACTTTGACCTTTGATAAAGGGAAGATTGTGTATACAGGTCATGTCAAAAATAATAAGATGAATGGACAAGGAAGGCTAACCTATAAAAATGGAGATAAATATAGCGGTGATTTTGTCAATGGTCAGTTTGAGGGAAAGGGTACTTTTACTTCTAAGAGCGGTTGGCGCTATAAGGGAGAATTTACTAAAGGTCAAGCTAATGGTCAGGGTACTTTGACAACAGCTGACGGACAAACGTACACGGGAAGGTTTAAACAAGGAATATATCAAGATGCGGATTAAGTGGTTTTCTTTTGTTAGGGTGACAGGACTGTTGTTAGTTTTGATTTATCACTTTTTTAAAAAAGCTCTGCCCGGTGGTTTTATCGGGGTAGATGTTTTTTTCGCTTTCTCTGGTTTTCTGATTACAGCTCTTTTAATTGATGAGTATCATCGTAAGCGGACAATTGATTTATTAGGTTTTTTTAAGCGGCGTTTCTATCGTATTGTACCTCCGGTTATCATTATGGTGCTTGTTACTATGCCCTTTACCCTGCTGGTTAGGAATGATTTTATTGCCAGTATTGGTAAGCAAATTGTTGCCGCTTTTGGTTTTATGACCAACTGGTATGAAATCTTTATCGGTAGTAATTATGAGAATCAATTTAATCCTCACCTTTTTCTGCATACTTGGAGTTTAGCAGTTGAGGTTCATTTTTATATTTTCTGGGGGATTTTGGTTTGGTGGTTATCAAAACGTAAGCTTTCTCAAAGTAATTTTCGTGGGGGGATTTTCTTAGCCTCTATTAGTCTGTTTTTTGTCAGTTATTTAACCATGTTTATCGGTAGCATTTTAGTAGACAATGTGTCCTTCAACTACTTTTCTACCTTTAGCCATAGTTTTCCATTTTATTTGGGTGCTATCTGTGCAACAATGTCTGGAGTTTCAGATACGACTAGGCGATTTGATAAAAATGTTGAGCGTTGGTCTTTGCAGCGAATCTTGTTGCAATTTATTGGAAGTTGGGCTGTTCTGCTCCTGTTGGGGCTGGTTTTAACCTATGAGGGCCGTTTGACCTATCTTTTTGGTTTTGCTCTAACTAGTCTCTTTGCCTGTCTCATGATTTATGCAGCTAGGGCTCTTCATGATAAGATACCAGAGGTTAAGGAGCCTGTGGTGATCACTTTCTTTTCTGATATCAGCTATGGGATTTATCTTTTTCACTGGCCATTTTACATTATCTTTTCTCAGTTAATGCTGAATTGGCTGGCGAGCTTACTGACCTTCATTCTATCTACAATTTTTGCGGCTTTCTCCTTCTACGTTATCGAACCAATGATTGCTGGCAAGGAGCCAAAAATGTTGGGAATGGACATTGATGTTGCTCCCTATAAAAGGTGGATTGGTGGATTTGCGGGTGTCTTAGCAGTGGTTAGTTTGTCTATCAGTTTATTAGCACCTAGACTTGGTGAATTTGAATCGGGAGTTCTAGTGGACTCTCTAAATCAGGCTGATACGAATATGACATTGATGAACCAGAGAACAGCAGGAGATGCTAATGCTTTAAATAATGTCTTAGTTATTGGGGATTCTGTTGCTTTACGCTCTCAAGATGCTTTTGCTCATAATATGTCTAATGCTCTGTTAGATGCTTCGGTCAGCCGAAGTTTTGATGCAGCCTTTGAGACTCTCCAAACGAATATTGAGGCTAATACATTGCCAGAAACAGTTGTCTTGGCTGTAGGAGTGAATTCACCAGATAATTATCAAGATGATATTCAGCAATTTTTGGATGCTCTGCCAGATGGCCATCGTTTGGTTTTGGTTACACCTTATGATTCTCAGGAGAATTCAAAAATGTCGGCCGTTCGTGATTATGAGCTTCAATTGGCTGAGGATAATGGTTATATAACGGTGGCTGATTGGTATCAAACCGCGCAAGATAATCCTGACATTTGGGACGGTACAGATGGTGTTCATTATTCTCAGTCTACCAATGGAGCTGATCTCTATGTTCAAACGATTCAAGGTGCAGTTACTGAAGCTGCAAAAAGGCCCGCTAAGGGGCAATAAATTTAAATATTACAAATAGAAAACATCATCAATTTTTATTGACAGTAGCCAGCTTAGATGATAAGCTGGCCTTTAATGATATTGAAGAGGAGAAAAGAATGGCACGAAATACTTACCAGACTACACGACAGGAAGAGAATTTTAGCAGGAGAAGGCGGCGTCCTCAAAAAAAATCGAAGGCAGGAAGAGTTGTTCTCACTCTGTTTTTCATTTTAGTGTTGCTAGGAGCTGGTGGAGCTTTCTATCGCTACCTTTCGGGGGATATAAATGGCGATTACCGTGCAACATCATTGGAAGAGAATATAAAAAAAGATGCCAGCGGAGAAGTTGGCGATACAGGCATCAAATACAGTGATATTATTACTGATGTCCATGTTGATGTTAATATCCATAATGAACAAGCAAAAGCAACAATCAGCTATAAGGTTAATGGAGAGGAAGCCTATAATATATATATGGCTGCCGTCAACGCAGAACTTGAGGGGGCTTCTGACGAGATAAAGCAAGCGGTCATGGAGCAGGTCCCTTCAAAAGAGGATATTATCAAGACTTTTAATGGTACGATTGCCCAAGGGGCGAAGTCAAGTGGATTGAGTTTTAAGGAAGAAACGGGTGAGGTTTCAGGAACGATTTTTAAGGGGAAGGTTAACCGCTGGACGAGAAAAATTGTTATTTCTTCCTATAACAAAGGGCTTTATCAGAATAATACTGATGGTAATGACAATAGCTTGCAAAGCTTGAAGCATTTTAATACAGGTGATTCTATGTCCTATGCTAAACAATCAGATGCTGTTACTTTGCGAGATCGTACGACCAATATCAAGATTAAGGAAAAATAATTTTGGCTCTCCATCACTATTTGTCAACTGTAGTGAGTGATTTGTTTTAACCTTTAGAGAAGACAGGCTTTGTCTTCTCTATTTGTATGTTCACAACGATGAGGCTTTTTGCTTTGAAGTTCTTGAAGTTTTAAAACCCAAAACTTAGCGCTCGATATTCTTGATGAACTTGTTGTTAGCGTCTAACTTGACAGTAGGTTGGTATTGGTTTAGGAAAAGGGACATTGGTAATTAATTAACTAGAGGATTTTCACCTTGAACAATCGTGCTATTTATTTAATTAGTTAAAAAGATTGACGGTTGGTTGAATAAGTGGTAATATTTCCTTAAATAAAACAAAAGGGAGAATGTTGTGTCACAAAATACGATGAATCAAGGCTTTGTTCAACAGCCTATGCCGGAGCAATTTTCTAATCAGCCACAGAAGCAGCCAAATACCAAACTGATTGTAACTATTATCTTATCTGTTGTTGCTGCTCTCGTTCTAATTGGAGGTGGTGGCACCCTCTATTATTATATATCGGGTAATATTAATGGAGATTACAGTGCAACATCGCTTGAAAAGGAATTTTCAAAAAAATTAGAAGAAACTGATAGTGATTATGACAGTTCAATCTTTGACAGTGACGCAGTGAAGGCTGAGTTTGATGTCAAAATTGATGGTGACAAAGCTGTGGGGACAGTTAAGGTCTCTTTTGATAGGGATAAGTTATATAAAACTTATAAAGAGGGTATAGATAGCTATGACTTTAGTGCGGATGAGTTAAAAAAGGCTGGACTTCCTTCAAATAAGGAGGAATTCTTGGATGAATTTGATTCGAATATCCAAGATTCTATCGGAGAAAACGAGTTTAGTTATAATTCTAAGACAGGCACAGCTTCCGCAACCTTATTCAAAGGAAATGTTAATCGCTGGTCAAGGTCAATTGTCATTACTGACTATTACAGCAGTGAAGATTTTCTAGACGATGATGATGGATTGGATGCTATAAATGCTCTTGAAAAAGGAAAAGATATTCACTATAAGAAGACATCGTCAGGTATCGTTCTTGAAGGTAAAGACGATAACATTGATTTAGACAAGGATAATTAGAGAAATAGGCTGAGGTCTGGGATAGGCTTCAGTTTTTATATCCTCCGATAGGAGAGTCTTTTGCAGGTGGGTTTGACAGGAAAAGAAAAGCGTGGTAGGATAAACTTAAATTATTCTGAATTTTTTAAAGTTTAAAACTTATTTTATAGTTAAATAAAAGGAGATGCTATGTCGCAAGAAGATTTTAATAAAGTGCCTGATTATTCCGAGTCAGAATCCCTACAACAGTATGGTTCAGCTTCAGAAACGACTGCGTTTCAGAAATCACCGACAACTACCCCTGATCAAGCTGTTGATAATATTGCGTCATCGACACAGCTAGCAGGGATGCAGCAACAGCAGAATCCCACCTTTGGTCAAGCATCTATCCCTGATCCGCGGACTAGCCAGTCAACTAATTCCCAGATAAATCAACAAGTTAACACTGAGACTGCAGACTCAGCGACCCTTAACACGGGTTCACCAACTCCAGTCGCAGGAGGAATTGGACAAACTTCAATAGCCTCGCAGCCAGTTGCTTATACAGGAACAGCTATTTCTGGTAGTGTGCCAGTTCAACAAGGGATACCTGTGCAGGGAAGTTTTGTAGCACCGCAGAAGCCTCATAATACTAAGAAGATTGTCTGGAGTATTATAGCTTCTGTGTCAGCTGTCATTTTAATTGCTGTTGGAATTTTAGTTTACCGTCAGCTCTCAGGAAATGTCGACGGAAGTTATCAAGTAAAAGAGTTACAAGCAGATTTGAAAGATAATCTAGCCGGTACTAGTTTTGATGGTATCGACGGCCTAAATTATTCAGATTTTAGTGATGATCTTGCTGTGGAAACAGTAATCGAGGATGATGTTGTTAAGGCAAGGATCATCTATTCTGTTGATTATGATAGTTTCTACGATCTTGTAAAAAAAGAATACAGTTCTACCTATTCTAGTTATAAGAGTGATTTCTCAACTGATGAATGGAATTATTTGATGGATACTCTGATTGAGGGTGCCGGCTACGATGAGAGTGGTTTTGAGAAAATTTTGTCTGAGGAAGTTGATGAAAATGGTTTTGAATATGATGACGATAAAGGTCTAGTTACAGGAGCTATTTTTGAAGGGAAGGTTAATCGTGTTAAGGGCAAAATTGAAATTACAAAGGTCAATTCTGATAGTGATTTGAGTGATTTTGAGAAAGGACAGCAAATTTCTTATAAAAAGACGGCCTCAGGTTTAACTTTGAAAGACGAGGATGGAGGTACGATGGAATTTAATAAGGATTAAATACAGCGGAGACTAGGTGAGAGTGCTCATCGGTCTTTTTTGTTTGCGATTCCCGAATTATTGTTTCTATTGAATGAGAAGGAGGCAGTTGTGCTGGGTAATCATTATAAAAGTAGGCTTCCAAATTTTCTGACAACTGTGTTATAATATTTCAAAGACTATTAAAAAGAGGATGACATCATGACATTAGTTTACCAATCGACGCGAGATGAAGACAATCAGGTAACAGCCAGTCAGGCTATTTTACAGGGGCTAGCGGCAGATGGTGGGTTATTTACCCCCTTAACTACGCCCGACATTAATCTTGACTTCGATAAGCTGCAAAACGCTTCTTATCAGGAGGTAGCTAAATTGGTTTTATCGGCCTTTTTAGATGATTTTACTGAAGATGAGCTGGATTATTGTATCAGCAATGCATATGATAGTAAGTTTGATACTCCTGCTGTTGCTCCTTTAGTTAAACTGGGAAATCAGTATAATTTAGAACTTTTTCATGGGTCTACTATTGCCTTTAAAGATATGGCTCTATCTATTCTTCCTTACCTTCTAACAACGTCTGCCAAGAAGCTAGGGGTAGATAATAAGATTGTTATTTTGACAGCAACTTCTGGAGATACTGGGAAAGCTGCTATGGCTGGCTTTGCAGATGTGGCAGGAACAGAAATTATTGTGTTTTATCCTAAAGGCGGTGTCAGTAAAATTCAAGAACTTCAAATGACTACTCAGGTTGGTACAAATACACATGTAATCGCGATTGAAGGAAATTTTGATGATGCCCAGACTGATGTTAAGCGTATGTTTAATGATGCCAATTTGCGTGAAAAGCTCCTAGCTAATCACATGCAACTGTCGTCAGCAAATTCGATGAACATTGGGCGTTTGGTTCCACAGATTGTCTACTATGTCTATGCTTATGCACAGCTGATAAAATCTGGAGAAATACGCAATGGAGATACTATCAATGTTACTGTGCCTACGGGTAATTTTGGGAACATCTTAGCGGCCTACTATGCGCGCAATATTGGGGTTCCAATTAAGAAACTGATTTGTGCTTCTAATGAAAATAATGTTTTGACGGATTTCTTCAAAACTGGTACCTATGATAAAAAGCGTAGCTTTAAGGTAACCAGCAGTCCTTCTATGGATATTTTAGTCTCTTCAAATTTGGAGCGCTTAATCTTTCACATATTGGATAATAATGCGGTGAAAACTAAGGAATTGATGGATGCTTTGAGTCAACAAGGAGAATATAGTTTGGAACCTATCCGGACAGATATTCTGGAGTTGTTTGCTGCTGGTTTTGCAACCGAAGAGGAAACTGAAGCTGAGATAAAGCGGATTTATAAACAGTCGCATTATGTTGAGGATCCACATACGGCGGTAGCTTCGGCAGTATATCAGGCTTATCGGAGGGATACTGGTGATCGGTCGCCTGTTGTAATTGCCTCAACCGCTAGTCCTTATAAGTTTCCGCGTGTGGCTGTTACGGCTGTCACTGGATTGGATGCCGGAGATGATTTCAAGGCTGTGGAAGAGCTTTATCACTTATCGGATGTGGCTGTTCCGCGCGCAGTTGCTGGTTTGAAGACTGCACAGGTGCGTCACCAAAAAGTTGTAGCGATGACTGCTATGCAGGAAGCTGTAGAGAACTATTTAGGAGTTTAAGAAAAGCCCTTGGGCTTTTTTGTTTATGATATGAGACATCGAAGACAAATTATGACCTTGGCTCTGCCAGCTATAGTTGAAAACCTTTTGCAAATGTTAATGGGAGTTGTTGATAACTACCTAGTGGCTCAGGTAGGTATTATTGCAGTATCAGGTGTTTCGGTAGCTAACAATATTTTAGCCATTTATCAAGCCGTATTGATTGCTCTAGGGAGTGCAGCAGCTAGTTTGATTGCCAAAAGTTTAGGAGCTGGCAATCAAAGGATGAGTAAGCAACACATCTGGGACGCTCTTTTATTGACGACGGTCCTCAGTTTACTCCTTGGCTTAGTCTCTATTCTTGCTGGTCGCTACCTATTAAGGCTTTTAGGGACTGAATGGGCAGTGAGCCTAGCAGGGGGAAGTTATTTAGCGATAGTAGGGGGCGGCATTGTCACATTGGGCTTGATGACTGTCATGGGGAATATTTTAAGGGCTCAAGGTCGTCCTCGCATTTCCATGTATGTTAGTGTTTTGTCCAACTTTATCAATGCCGTTTTATCGGCAGTAGCGGTTTTTATTTGCCATTGGGGTATTGTTGGAGTTGCTTGGGCGACGGTTTTTTCGCGTTTAATTGCTTGTGTCATTTTATGGCAGTCGTCACGTCTGCAAATGCGAGATTTTAAAATTAGTCGGCTATGGAATCGTGACCTACTGGCCTTGGCTCTGCCTGCTTCAGGTGAGAGATTAATGATGCGAGCTGGTGATGTTCTTATTGTCAGTTTGATCGTTGGCCTTGGGACTAAGGTTGTTGCTGGCAATGCTATTGGTGAAACCCTTACTCAATTCAACTATATACCCGGTATGGGAGTGTCTACCGCTGTTGTTATTTTAGTAGCTCGTTGTTTGGGTGAAGAGGATTATAGTTCCTTGAAGGCCATAGTACGTGAAGCATACTGGCTGGCTGTTTTATTGATGGTGATCGTTGGTGGGGGCATTCTTCTTTTAGCCCCCCAAATGTCTGGTTTATTTACCGATGATCCGCTTGTTCTTGCTAGCAGTAGTGTTGTCATCTTCTATTCCTTTATTGGGAGTTTAGCAACTGCGGGCACACTAGTTTATACTGCTGTTTGGCAGGGATTAGGACGGGCTAAGTTGCCCCTGTATGCCACAACACTAGGCATGTGGGTGATTAGGATCGGCTTAGGTTATCTGCTGGTATCTTGTATGGGCTATGGTTTAGCTGCTGTGTGGATAGCTACGATAGCAGATAATATATTTCGCTTTCTATTTCTGTATATACGCTATTACACCTATAAACTTATTTAGTAGTTGACTGGATAAGTTTTTTATTAAAAAAAGGTAAAAAGCCTTGCCAACCCTTGATATTTCTGGTATTATATTGTGGTGCTGTGAAAAAACAGCTTTAGCTATGATACAAGAGGTTGCGACACGCTCGGCTGCATTGCCACGCAGTAGCCTGTCGGTTTTCTTGAGGAGCTAGCCTATTATCGTAAATAGACGAGAGGAGAAAAGATGGCAAACAAAAAAATCCGTATTCGCTTAAAGGCGTACGAACACCGTACTCTTGACACTGCGGCAGAAAAAATCGTAGAAACTGCTACACGTACGGGGGCCTCAGTTGCGGGACCAATTCCGCTGCCAACCGAACGCAGTCTTTACACCGTTATCCGCGCGACTCACAAATATAAAGATTCGCGTGAACAATTTGAAATGCGTACTCACAAACGTCTGATTGACATTGTGAATCCAACGCAGAAAACTGTTGATGCCCTTATGAAGTTGGATCTTCCAAGTGGCGTTAACGTAGAAATTAAGCTTTAAGTTTGATTTTTGAGCATAAAAAAACGCTCGTAAAAAACTTTTTAAAAAATAAAGTAAAGGAAATATTTTCTCATGACAAAAGGAATCTTAGGGAAAAAAGTGGGAATGACTCAAATCTTCACTGAATCTGGTGAATTTATCCCTGTTACTGTCATCGAAGCAGCACCAAATGTTGTTCTTCAGGTTAAAACTGTTGAATCAGACGGTTATGAAGCAGTTCAGGTTGGCTTTGATGATAAACGTGAGGTATTGAGCAACAAACCTGCCAAAGGTCACGTGGCAAAAGCTAGCACGGCTCCTAAGCGCTTCATTCGTGAATTCAAAAACATTGAAGGCTTGGAAGTTGGTTCAGAATTGACTGTTGAACAATTTGAAGCTGGGGATGTTATTGATGTAACTGGTACAACCAAGGGCAAAGGGTTCCAAGGTGCCATCAAGCGCCATGGACAATCTCGTGGCCCTATGGCTCACGGTTCTCGTTACCATCGTCGTCCTGGTTCTATGGGGCCGGTTGCACCTAACCGTGTATTTAAGAACAAACATTTGGCGGGACGCATGGGAGGTAACCGTGTAACTATTCAAAATCTTGAAGTTGTACAAGTTATTCCAGAGAAAAATGTTATCTTAATCAAAGGTAATGTTCCAGGTGCTAAGAAATCACTTATCACCATTAAATCTGCAGTAAAAGCTGCTAAATAAGAGGAAAGGAGAAAACAGTTATAATGGCAAACGTAAAACTATTTGACCAAGCTGGTAAGGAAGTTAGCACAGTTGAACTGAACGATGCAGTCTTCGGTATTGAACCAAACGAATCAGTGGTGTTTGATGTGGTTATCAGCCAACGCGCTAGCCTTCGCCAAGGTACACACGCTGTTAAAAATCGCTCTGCTGTATCTGGTGGTGGTCGTAAACCATGGCGCCAAAAGGGAACTGGACGTGCCCGCCAAGGTTCTATTCGTTCTCCGCAATGGCGTGGCGGTGGTGTTGTCTTTGGACCAACACCGCGTTCTTATGCTTACAAATTCCCGCAAAAAGTTCGTCGCCTTGCTCTGAAATCAGCTCTCTCAGCTAAAGTGGCTGAAGATAAGTTGGTTGCTGTAGATGCTCTTTCATTTGCAGCGCCAAAGACTGCTGAATTTGCAAAAGTTTTAAGCGCACTGAGCATTGATTCGAAAGTGCTTGTTGTTTTGGAAGAAGACAACAAAGCTGCTGCTTTATCAGCACGCAATCTTCCGAATGTAGCAGTTGCAACTGCTACAACAGCAAGTGTTCTTGACATTGTAAATGCAGACAAACTTCTTGTTACAAAAGACGCAATCTCTACAATCGAGGAGGTTCTTGCATAATGAACTTGTACGACGTAATCAAAAAACCTATTATTACTGAAAAATCAATGCTTGATCTTGAAGCTGGCAAATACACATTTGAAGTTGATACACGTGCACATAAACTCTTGATTAAACAAGCTGTCGAAGCTGCTTTTGATGGGGTTAAGGTTGCAAGTGTTAACGTCGTTAATGTCAAGCCAAAAGAAAAACGCATGGGTCGCTATGTAGGTTTTACGAGTAAAACTAAAAAAGCGATTGTTACGCTTACAGCGGACTCAAAAGCAATTGAGTTGTTTGCAGCTGAAGCTGAATAATCTAAGGAGGGATAAAACGTGGGTATTAAAGTTTATAAACCAACGACAAATGGCCGTCGTAATATGACTTCTTTGGATTTTGCTGAAATCACTACAAGCACTCCTGAGAAAAGTTTGCTTGCTCCCTTGAGCAAGACAGCCGGCCGTAATAACAATGGTCGCATCACTGTTCGCCATCATGGTGGAGGGCACAAACGCCACTACCGTATTATCGATTTCAAACGCAATAAAGATAATGTTGAAGCGGTTGTAAAATCAATCGAATACGATCCAAACCGTACTGCAAATATTGCACTTGTCCACTACACTGACGGTGTTAAAGCTTACATCATTGCGCCGAAAGGTCTTGAGGTGGGTCAACGTATCGTTTCTGGTCCAGAAGCAGATATAAAAGTTGGTAATGCGTTGCCACTTGCTAATATTCCAGTTGGTACAGTTATCCACAATATTGAATTGAAGCCTGGTAAAGGTGGGGAGCTTGTGCGTGCAGCTGGAGCTTCTGCGCAGGTTCTTGGTCAAGAAGGTAAATACGTTCTTGTCCGCCTGCAATCAGGTGAAGTTCGCATGATTCTTGGTACTTGCCGCGCTACGGTTGGAACAGTTGGTAATGAGCAACAATCACTTATCAATCTCGGTAAAGCTGGCCGTAATCGCTGGAAAGGTGTTCGCCCAACCGTTCGTGGTTCTGTAATGAACCCTAACGATCACCCACACGGTGGTGGTGAAGGTAGAGCACCAGTTGGCCGTAAAGCGCCTTCTACTCCTTGGGGTAAACCTGCGCTTGGTCTTAAAACTCGTAATAAGAAAGCTAAATCAGACAAACTTATTGTTCGTCGTCGCAACGAAAAATAAATTCTGTAATCACATATCCGCCAGCTCGGTAGGGTTTGTCAGGAAAAAGGTGCAATTTAGGGTGATTAATTGGTACTGTTTGTTTCACGCAGTGGTTGCTGGGAGTTTTTATAGCGTAGCTAAAAAACTGCGGATCGGCTGTGTGGAGAGCAGGATGATGGATTAGCTTGGATTGGGGCCTTGTCCTGTTCCCAAGCCGCTGTGGTTTATTATTAAAGGAGAATACATATAAATGGGACGCAGTCTTAAAAAGGGACCTTTCGTCGATGAGCACTTGATGAAAAAAATCGAAGCTCAAGCAAACGAAGAGAAGAAAAAAGTTATTAAAACTTGGTCACGTCGTTCTACGATTTTCCCAAGTTTCATTGGTTATACAATCGCTGTTTATGATGGACGTAAACACGTACCAGTTTACATCCAGGAAGACATGGTAGGTCACAAACTTGGTGAGTTTGCACCAACGCGTACTTACAAAGGTCACGCTGCAGACGATAAGAAAACACGTCGTTAATTAGGAGGAGGACACAATGGCAGAAATTACTTCAGCTAAAGCAATGGCTCGTACAGTGCGTGTTTCACCTCGTAAAACACGTCTTGTTCTTGATCTTATCCGTGGCAAGAATGTTGCTGATGCGATTGCAATCTTAAAATTCACACCAAACAAAGCTGCTCGTATTGTTGAAAACACACTTAATTCAGCAATTGCTAATGCAGAGAATAACTTTGGTTTGGAAAAGGCAAACTTGGTTGTATCTGAGACTTTCGCTAATGAAGGACCAACAATGAAACGTTTCCGTCCTCGCGCAAAAGGTTCAGCTTCACCAATCAACAAACGCACAACTCACGTTACAGTAGTTGTAGCAGAAAAATAAGGAGGTAAAATCGTGGGTCAAAAAGTACATCCAATTGGTATGCGCGTCGGAATCATCCGTGATTGGGATGCGAAATGGTATGCTGAAAAAGAATACGCAGATTACCTTCATGAAGATTTGGCAATCCGCAAGTTTATTAATAAAGAATTGGCAGATGCTTCGGTTTCAACTATTGAAATCGAGCGTGCTGTAAATAAAGTTATCGTTTCTCTTCACACGGCTAAACCAGGTATGGTTATCGGTAAGGGCGGCGCTAACGTTGATGCGCTTCGTGCTAAGTTGAATAAATTGACTGGTAAACAAGTGCATATCAACATTGTTGAAATTAAGGCACCTGATTTGGATGCGCATCTAGTTGGTGAAAGTATTGCTCGCCAATTGGAACAGCGTGTTGCTTTCCGCCGTGCTCAAAAGCAAGCTATCCAACGCACAATGCGTGCAGGTGCTAAAGGGATTAAAACACAAGTATCTGGACGTTTAAATGGTGCAGATATTGCCCGTGCTGAGGGGTACTCAGAAGGTACAGTTCCACTTCATACGCTTCGTGCAGATATTGACTATGCTTGGGAAGAAGCAGATACCACTTATGGAAAACTTGGTGTTAAAGTTTGGATCTATCGTGGTGAAGTGCTTCCAGCTCGTAAGAACACTAAAGGAGGCAAATAACAAATGTTAGTACCTAAACGTGTTAAACACCGCCGTGAATTCCGCGGTAAAATGCGCGGTGAAGCAAAAGGTGGCAAAGAGGTAGCATTCGGGGAATTTGGCCTTCAAGCTACAACTAGTCACTGGATTACTAACCGCCAAATCGAAGCTGCTCGTATCGCTATGACACGTTATATGAAACGTGGTGGTAAGGTTTGGATTAAAATCTTCCCGCACAAATCATATACTGCTAAAGCTATCGGGGTACGTATGGGGTCTGGTAAAGGTGCACCTGAAGGTTGGGTAGCACCAGTTAAACGTGGCAAAGTGATGTTTGAAATCGCTGGTGTTTCCGAAGAAGTCGCTCGTGAAGCCCTTCGTTTGGCTAGCCACAAGTTGCCAGTTAAGACTAAATTCGTAAGGCGTGAAGCAGAATAAGGAGAAGACATGAAACTTAAAGAAATCAAAGAGTTTGTCGCTGAGCTTCGTGGCTTGTCTCAAGAAGAACTTGCTCAAAAAGAAAGCGAACTGAAAAAAGAACTTTTTGATCTTCGTTTTCAAGCAGCTGCAGGTCAACTTGATCAAACTGCTCGCTTGAACGAAGTCAAGAAACAAATTGCACGTGTGAAAACTGTGCAGTCTGAAATGAAATAATAGATTGGGAAAGGAGTTAATCTAATAATGGAACGTAATCAACGTAGAACCCTTGTTGGACGCGTAGTCTCAGACAAGATGGATAAAACAATTACTGTTATAGTTGAAACAAAGCGTAACCACCCAGTCTATGGTAAACGTATCAACTATTCTAAGAAATATAAAGCACATGATGAAAACAATGTTGCTAAAACTGGCGATATCGTCCGTATCATGGAAACTCGCCCACTATCGGCTACTAAACGCTTCCGTCTTGTAGAAGTAGTGGAAGAAGCTGTTATTATCTAATCAAACTAAAAGGAGACATTTGAAATGATTCAACAAGAAAGTCGCTTGAAAGTTGCTGATAATAGCGGTGCTCGTGAAATCTTGACCATCAAAGTTCTCGGTGGTTCAGGGCGTAAATTCGCTAACATCGGTGACGTTATCGTGGCCACCGTTAAACAAGCTGCCCCTGGTGGAGCTGTTAAAAAGGGTGATGTTGTTAAGGCTGTTATTGTACGTACTAAGTCAGGTGCTCGTCGTGCTGATGGTTCATATATCAAATTTGACGACAATGCAGCTGTGTTGGTTCGTGATGATAAAACACCTCGTGGAACTCGTATTTTCGGACCAGTTGCCCGTGAATTGCGTGAAGGTGGCTTCATGCGTATTGTATCTTTGGCGCCAGAAGTTCTCTAACTTCCGCCTTAGCTGCTTGCTAAAACAATAAAAACAAACTAGTCCCCTAGATTATCAATCTAGGGTGCCCTGTCAAAGGGCGTAAGAAAGAAATAGGAGAAATACTCAATGTTTGTAAAAAAAGGCGATAAAGTTCGTGTTATTGCTGGTAAGGACAAGGGCAAAGAAGCTGTTGTCCTTAAGGCACTTCCAAAAGTAAATAAGGTTGTGGTTGAAGGTGTTGCTATGATCAAGAAGCATCAAAAGCCAAACAATGAAAACCCTCAGGGTGCTATCGTTGAAAAAGAAGCGCCTATCCATGTATCTAACGTTCAGGTTCTTGATAAGAACGGTGTTGCTGGTCGTGTCGGTTATAAGTTTGTTGACGGCAAAAAGGTTCGTTACAACAAAAAATCGGGCGAAGTGCTTGATTAATCACGAAGGAAAGGAGAAAAGTATAAATGGCTAACCGTCTTAAAGAAAAATACACTAATGAAGTGGTTCCTGCTTTGACAGAAAAATTTAACTACTCATCAGTTATGGCCGTTCCTAAAGTTGAGAAAATCGTTCTTAACATGGGTGTTGGTGATGCTGTAAACAATGCTAAAAATCTGGAAAAAGCTGCTGCTGAGCTAGCACTTATCTCAGGTCAAAAACCATTGATTACCAAAGCGAAAAAATCTATCGCCGGCTTCCGCCTTCGTGAAGGGGTAGCAATCGGTGCTAAGGTTACATTACGCGGTCAACGCATGTATGAATTTTTGGATAAATTGGTTTCTGTTTCTCTTCCACGTGTCCGTGACTTCCATGGTGTTCCAACAAAATCTTTTGATGGACGCGGAAATTACACACTTGGTATTAAGGAACAATTGATTTTTCCAGAAATCAATTTTGATGATGTTGATAAAGTACGTGGTCTGGATATTGTTATTGTAACAACTGCTAACACTGACGAAGAGTCACGTGAATTGTTGGCGGGGCTTGGAATGCCTTTTGCAAAATAAATTAGGAGGTAAATAAATTGGCTAAAAAATCTATGATTGCTAAGAACCACCGCAAAGCGAAGTTCTCTACGCAAGCTTATACTCGTTGCGAACGTTGTGGCCGTCCACACTCTGTTTACCGCAAGTTTAAACTGTGCCGTGTTTGCTTCCGTGAATTGGCATATAAAGGTCAAATTCCAGGCGTAACAAAAGCGTCTTGGTAAAAACATGATGTGAGAGCGTTAAGCTACCAAAACAAAAACAGGAGAATCGACGGAGAGTCTGAAGACTCTAGGAAATTTTCCACCTAAAGGTGGCCACATCCGTAATCTAGCTAAAGCTAGAACAGATGCGTCTCTTTTTTGTACAGGTAGTCACTCGAACTCAAATAACATGATACTAAGCTCGTGATGAACAAAGCAAAATTAGGAAATCGAGGAAGTTTGCTTGCAAACAAGTCGATCTATCTATTTTGCACGGTTCATGGGACGAGTTCAACTAACATGATACAAATCTTGTTCGCTGATGTGAGCACGGGGAAAAGCCTGTGCGAAAAGGACAAACTCTTCTAGAAACTGAGGTTTCTGCGTCGAGTTTCCTATTTTTGCGGTGGTTTTTACCGCCCTTTGTATCAATTTAACTAGCAAGTGAGAGCTTCAAACTACTAGTAAGAGGAGAATAATTTAATGGTTATGACTGACCCAATTGCAGACTTTTTAACACGCATTCGTAATGCCAACCAAGCAAAACATGAAGTGCTTGAAGTACCTGCATCAAAGATCAAAAACGGGATTGCAGAAATCCTTAAACGCGAAGGTTTCGTGAAGAATGTTGAATTTGTTGAAGACAACAAACAAGGGATCGTCCGTGTTTTCTTGAAATATGGTCAAAACGGTGAACGTGTTATCACTAACTTGAGACGTGTTTCAAAACCAGGTCTTCGTGTTTACACAAAACGTGAAGAACTTCCAAAGGTTCTTAATGGCCTTGGAATTGCAATTATTTCTACATCAGAAGGTCTTTTGACAGATAAAGAAGCACGTCAGAAGAACGTTGGTGGCGAGGTATTAGCTTACGTTTGGTAATCTCGTAAGAGGTGCCAACAAACTTGCTCATTGAACACGGGCTAAAACCTGTGTGAAAAAGATAAACTTTCCTAGAAACCTGAGTTTCTGCGTCAAGTTTTCTATTTTCACTTTGGTTTTTGACGCCCTTTGTATCATGAGCACCCCGTGAAAACTAGTCGCTTAAAGCGGCCTGATAATTTAACAGGAGAAAAGAAAATATGTCACGTATTGGTAATAAAGTTATTGTATTGCCTGCTGGGGTTGAACTTAGCAACAAGGACAATGTAGTAACTGTAAAGGGACCTAAAGGTGAACTCACTCGGGAGTTTAACAAAAACATTGAAATTAAAGTTGATGGTAATGAAGTAACTCTTCATCGTCCAAACGACTCCAAAGAAATGAAAACGATCCACGGAACGACCCGTGCTAACCTCAACAATATGGTGGTCGGTGTTTCTGAAGGATTTAAGAAAGAACTGGAAATGCGCGGGGTTGGTTACCGTGCACAGCTTCAGGGCTCTAAGCTTGTGCTTTCTGTTGGTAAATCACACCAAGACGAAGTTGAAGCTCCAGAGAATGTCACGTTTGAACTACCAAGTCCAACGCAAATCGTGGTTCAGGGTATCAACAAAGAAGTTGTTGGTCAAACAGCAGCTTACATTCGTGGTCTTCGTTCACCAGAACCCTATAAGGGCAAAGGTATTCGTTACGTTGGTGAATATGTTCGCCGCAAAGAAGGTAAGACAGGTAAATAATAGATGGTGTCAGATGCAGATTTTTTCTGCTATCTGTCATTCTCTAAATTGACGAGAGTTGGCTCAAACTAACTCATCATAGAAATTTAAGAGGTGAAAATTGTGATTTCGAAACCAGATAAAAATAAAATCCGCCAAAAACGCCATCGTCGTGTTCGCGGAAAACTCTCTGGAACTGCTGATCGCCCACGTTTGAACGTGTTTCGTTCTAATACAGGCATCTACGCTCAAGTAATTGATGACGTAGCGGGTGTAACGCTCGCAAGTGCTTCAACTCTTGACAAGGAAGTTTCTAAAGGAACAAAGACAGAGCAAGCCGTTGTGGTTGGTAAACTTGTTGCTGAACGCGCAGTAGCTAAAGGTATTTCTGAAGTGGTGTTTGACCGCGGTGGATATCTCTATCACGGACGTGTGAAGGCTTTGGCTGACTCAGCTCGTGAAAACGGATTGAAATTCTAATAGGGAGGACACAAAAACATGGCGTTTAAAGACAATGCAAATGAATTTGAAGAACGCGTCGTTGCCATCAACCGAGTTTCTAAAACTGTAAAAGGTGGACGTAACTTGCGTTTTGCAGCACTTGTTGTTGTAGGTGACCGTAATGGTCGCGTTGGCTTCGGAACAGGTAAGTCTAAAGAAGTACCGGAAGCTATTCGAAAAGCAGTCGAAGCTGCTAAGAAGAACCTCATTGATGTTCCTATGGTTGGTACTACTATCCCTCATGAAGTTTATACAAACTTCAGTGGGGCACGTGTATTGTTGAAACCAGCTGTTGAAGGTTCTGGGGTTGCTGCAGGAGGTGCTGTTCGTGCCGTTGTTGAATTGGCTGGTATTGCTGATGTGACATCTAAATCACTTGGGTCAAATACCCCTATCAACATCGTTCGTGCAACTGTTGAAGGTTTGAAGCAATTGAAGCGTGCAGATGAAGTAGCTGCTCTTCGCGGTATTTCAGTTTCTGATCTAGGCTAAGAAAGGAGATTACTATGGCTCAAATTAAAGTTACTTTGACTAAGTCTCCAATTGGCCGTAAACCAGAACAACGTAAAACAGTTGTGGCTCTTGGACTTAGCAAAATGAACAGCTCAGTTGTCAAAGAAGATAATGCTGCTGTTCGTGGTATGATCAATACGGTCTCTCATTTAGTGACTGTAGAAGATGTAAAATAAAATTATAATAAGTCGCAAGGTTTTTCTTTGCGACTTATACTAAATTAAGAGATAATGTATAGGCGAGTTTTTGGGGAGAGTCCTTTTCCCTTCTCAAAGGCGCTAGCATTTTACAAAAAAAGGAGAAAAATTAGACATGAAACTTCATGAATTGAAACCAGCTCAAGGCTCTCGCAAGGTTCGTAACCGTGTAGGACGTGGGACATCATCAGGTAATGGTAAAACCGCAGGCCGTGGTCAAAAGGGTCAAAAGGCTCGCAGCGGCGGTAGTATTCGCCTAGGATTTGAAGGTGGACAAACACCATTGTTCCGTCGCCTGCCAAAACGCGGTTTTACTAATGTCAACGCTAAAGAATATGCCATTGTAAACCTTGATCAATTAAATGCTTTTGAGGATGGCGCAGAAGTAACACCAGCTGCTCTGAAAGAAGCTGGTATTGTTCGTGCTGAAAAATCAGGCGTTAAAATCCTTGGTAATGGTGAGTTGACTAAGAAATTGACCGTTAAAGCGGCTAAATTCTCTAAATCTGCTGAAGCAGCTATAACTGCTAAAGGTGGTTCTATCGAAGTCATCTAATGAGGGGTACTCATTATGTTCTTTAAATTATTATTTGAAGCATTGCGCTTGAAAAATGTCAGGAGAAAAATCCTCTTTACAATTTTCATTATCTTGGTCTTCCGTATTGGTGCGCACATTACGGTTCCAGGAGTCAATGCGACAAGCCTTGAGAATATGAAGGACTTACCCTTCCTTAATATGCTCAATTTGATTAGTGGTAGTGCTATGGGGTCCTTCTCGATCTTTGCATTGGGGGTTAGTCCTTATATCACTGCTTCCATTGTTGTTCAGCTTTTACAGATGGACATCTATCCTCGCTTTGTTGAGTGGAGTAAACAGGGAGAAGTTGGCCGCCGTAAACTTAATCAGGCGACACGATATATCTCACTGGTTCTGGGATTTGTTCAATCGGTTTCCATTACCGCAGGCTTTAATGTTCTGGCTAGTTCGCAACTTTTAGCCAATCCTAGCCTAAAAACTTATCTTACGGTAGGCTTAATATTAACAACCGGTACAGTCATTGTGACATGGCTGGGGGACCAGATTACGGATAAAGGTTTTGGTAATGGGGTCTCTATGATCATCTTTGCAGGGATCATTGCCCAGATTCCAGATGCTATCAAGTCCATTTACAATGAATACTTTGTGAATGTTGAACCTGGACAGATGACGAATTCTCTGATTTATGTTGGCTTGCTCATCTTTGCAGTTTTGGTTATCATCTTTTTTACTACTTTTGTACAACAAGCTGAATATCAAATTCCAATCCAATATACTAAATTAGCACAAGGAGCGCCGACAAGTTCGTACTTGCCATTGAAGGTTAATCCTGCAGGAGTTATCCCTGTTATCTTTGCTAGTTCGATTACGGCTGCTCCAAGCTCAATTATCACTTTCCTTCAAAGTACCAACACAAATATTCCTTGGTTAGACACCTTGCAGGAACTGTTTTCTTATCAATCGCCAACAGGTATGGCGATTTATGCAGTGTTAATTGCTTTGTTCTCGTTCTTTTATACCTTTGTTCAGGTTAATCCAGAAAAAACAGCAGAAAATTTGCAGAAAAACGCTTCCTATATTCCAAGTGTTCGGCCTGGCCGCGAGACGGAACAGTATCTTTCGTCCTTGTTGAAAAAACTGGCAACAATTGGTTCGCTTTTCTTAGCTTTTATCGCTCTAATCCCGATTATTGCGCAGCAAGTCTTTAATTTATCATCAGCTGTTGCTTTGGGAGGAACTAGTTTGCTTATCTTAATTTCAACTGGTATTGAAGGAATGAAGCAATTGGAAGGCTATCTTCTTAAGAAAAAATATGTTGGATTTATGAATGCAGAATAGAATACAGGTTGACATTGTCAACCTTTCTATTTTGTTTTTTGATAAGCTTGCCAGACTGGTGGGCTTATTTAAAAACAAAATAAGGAGACGATTATGAATCTTTTAATCATGGGACTGCCAGGGGCAGGCAAAGGTACTCAGGCTGCTAAAATTGTTGAGCAGTTTGGAGTGGCCCATATCTCAACAGGGGATATGTTCCGCGCTGCAATCGCTAACCAAACAGAGCTAGGCTTGTTGGCAAAATCCTATATGGATAAGGGAGACTTAGTGCCTGATGAAGTGACTAACGGTATTGTCAAGGAGCGTCTAGCACAAGAGGATATCAAGGAAAAAGGCTTCTTGCTAGATGGCTACCCACGAACGTTGGAACAGGCAGAGGTGTTGGATGCTATTTTGAAGGAGCTTGGTTTAAAACTGGATGCAGTTATAAATATTGAGATCGCCTCTAGCAAATTGGTTGAGCGTTTGAGCGGGCGTATTATCAACCGCAAGACAGGGGAAACTTATCATAAAGTCTTTAACCCACCTGCTGATTACAATGAAGAAGACTACTATCAACGCGATGATGATAAGCCTGAGGCTGTTAAACGTCGCTTAGAAGTGAATATTGCTCAAGGTCAGCCTATTATCGCTTATTATCGCCGTCAAGAACTGGTTTATGATATTGAAGGGGATCAAGACATCGAAGACGTCTTTGAAGATGTGAGCAAAGCAATTTCAGGCTTGGAATAATTTGGCTATCCTACTTGCGCAAGCGTTGAACTTGTGTTATCATAGTATAGTCTGACTTATAATTGTTATCCCTGTGTCTTCAGGGGTAATCGAATCGAAATTTAGGGGGTACTTTTGCGTGGCAAAAGAAGATGTGATTGAAATTGAAGGCAAGGTTGTTGAAACTATGCCGAATGCTATGTTTACGGTTGAGCTTGAAAACGGGCATCAGATTTTAGCAACTGTCTCTGGTAAAATCCGCAAGAATTATATTCGTATTTTGGTTGGAGATCGTGTGACTGTTGAAATGAGTCCCTATGACTTGACACGTGGACGCATCACATACCGCTTTAAATAATCGAAATAATTGGAGGGATTAAAATATGAAGGTAAGACCATCGGTTAAACCAATTTGCGAATACTGTAAGGTTATTCGTCGTAACGGTCGTGTTATGGTTATTTGTCCATCAAATCCAAAACACAAACAACGTCAAGGATAAGATAGAAAGGAGAAAAAATGGCTCGTATTGCTGGAGTTGATATTCCAAATGATAAACGTGTAGTGGTTTCGCTAACTTATATTTACGGAATCGGTTTGACAACCTCACAAAAGATCTTGGCAGCAGCAGGTGTCTCAGAAGATATCCGTGTTAAAGATTTGACGACTGATCAAGAAGATGCTATCCGCCGTGAAGTTGATAGTATCAAAGTTGAAGGTGATCTTCGCCGTGAAGTAAACATGAATATCAAGCGTCTGATGGAAATCGGTTCTTACCGAGGAATTCGTCACCGCCGCGGACTTCCTGTCCGCGGACAAAACACAAAAAATAATGCCCGCACACGTAAAGGTAAAGCTGTTGCGATTGCAGGTAAGAAAAAATAATATAGGAGGTAAATAAATTGGCTAAACCAACACGTAAACGTCGTGTGAAGAAAAACATCGAATCTGGTGTTGCTCATATTCATGCTACTTTTAACAACACTATTGTTATGATTACAGATGTGCATGGTAACGCTTTGGCATGGTCATCAGCAGGTGCTCTTGGTTTTAAGGGTTCTCGTAAATCTACACCATTTGCTGCTCAAATGGCTGCAGAAGCTGCCGCGAAGTCAGCCCAAGAACATGGTTTGAAGACGGTTGAAGTTACTGTAAAAGGCCCTGGTTCAGGTCGTGAATCAGCTATTCGTGCCCTTGCAGCAGCAGGTCTTGAAGTCACTGCAATTCGTGATGTGACTCCTGTGCCACATAATGGTGCTCGTCCTCCAAAACGTCGTCGTGTATAATCGTAACGAATTTTACTAACCGTACACTACATCGTTTTGAGGGAGTATTTAAATGATTGAGTTTGAAAAACCAACAATAACAAAAATTGATGAAAATAAAGACTATGGCCAATTTGTTATCGAACCACTTGAACGTGGCTACGGAACAACTCTAGGTAACTCTCTTCGTCGTGTACTCTTGTCTTCACTTCCGGGTGCAGCGGTGACATCTATTAAAATTGATGGGGTACTTCACGAGTTTGATACCATTCCGGGTGTCCGTGAAGATGTGATGCAAATTATCCTTAATATTAAAGGATTGGCTGTAAAATCCTACGTTGATGAGGAAAAAACGATTGAGCTTGATGTCCAAGGTCCAGCAGAAATAACTGCAGGTGATATTTTGACGGATAGTGATATCGAAATTGTAAATCCTGACCATTATCTCTTTACGATTGCTGAGGGACATAGCTTTAAAGCAAGTATGACTGTTGCTAAGGATCGTGGGTATGTTCCTGCAGAAGGCAATAAGAATGGAAGTGCCCCAGTAGGAACTTTAGCAGTAGATTCAATCTACACACCTGTTAAAAAAGTTAATTACCAAGTCGAGCCAGCTCGCGTTGGTAGCAATGATGGCTTTGATAAATTGACGATTGAAATTATGACGAATGGGACAATTATCCCCGAAGATGCCTTAGGTCTCTCTGCGCGTGTCTTGATTGAGCATTTAAACCTGTTTACTGATTTGACTGAAATCGCTAAGACAACTGAAGTCATGAAGGAAGCAGAAAGTGTTTCAAATGACCAAGTGTTGGATCGTACAATCGAGGAGATTGATTTGTCGGTTCGTTCATATAACTGTTTGAAACGTGCAGGTATCAATACTGTATTTGACCTCACTGAAAAAACAGAGCCTGAAATGATGAAAGTTCGCAACTTGGGACGCAAGAGTCTTGAGGAAGTTAAAGTAAAATTAGCTGAGCTTGGTCTAGGGCTTAAAAATGATAAATAATAATATAGGAGGATAAGATGGCTTACCGTAAATTAGGACGCACTAGCTCTCAACGTAAAGCGATTCTTCGTGATTTAACTACTGATCTCTTAATCAATGAATCAATCGTAACGACTGAAGCTCGTGCTAAAGAAATTCGTAAAACTGTCGAAAAAATGATCACCTTTGGTAAACGTGGTGATTTACATGCTCGCCGCCAAGCAGCTGCTTTTGTGCGTAACGAGATTGCATCTGAAAGCTACAACGAAGAAAGTGATGAGTATACTTCAACAACTGCTCTTCAAAAGCTTTTTGATGATATTGCACCGCGCTATGCCGAGCGCAATGGTGGTTACACTCGTATCTTGAAGACAGAACCTCGTCGCGGCGATGCTGCACCAATGGCAATTATTGAACTTGTATAAGATCATCAATTTTGTTGAGTGTTATGATGATGGATACTACTAGTAAGTATCTTAGTCTAGCTCTGGTCTACCGCTGGAGGAGGTTTTCCTTCAGCGGGAACACTCATCATAAGGAATGGAAAAAGCGATGCAACGCTTGTTTACGAGAGAATTTTTCGATTAGAATTTTTTCCCGTAAGCAGGCGTTTTTAAAAGCTATCAGTTTAAGGAACTCTACCAACTATAAACTTGTCATTAAGCATGGAGTAGAATCACGAGTGAATTACATCCGTCTCTCTGAAGTGTTTTTCTATACGGTACTTTAGCCAACTCCATTTTAGAACTTTCAAATTTGAAAAAAACTTAATAAAAAGAAAAAAGGTCGCAAAAAGTATTGACAAAGGGGTAGGGGTTTGATAGAATAAAGGAGCTGTTTTCGAGAGGGGACAGTTCAAGACCTTTGAGAACTGAATAG
>NZ_JBRUHS010000017.1:0-38487 GCF_053206945.1 Streptococcus dentasini | reverse complement strand
TCCAAGCTGAAAGCTATATCCAGATGAAGCGGATAGCGGTTGGCACCTTTGCGAACACGTATATCAATACGATTAACGGCGTGACTTACAGTTCGAATATGGTTAAGACGACGACACCGGAGGATCCAGCCGATCCTACGCCGCCGGCACCGAATCGTAACCGTCTGCCGCTAACGGTGAGCTATTACCTTGAGGACGCAACATCGCAGCCAGCAAGGGCCAGTCTTTTACCACAGACGGGCAGTCAGGAGAGTGCTTATCTGCCGCTCTTAGGCTTGAGTGCGATTTTAGCTAGTCTTGGTTTGGCAGGGATGCGCCGTAGGAAGGAAGCATAATGGCTAGAAGTTATTAGGAGCTAGTCTTGGCTCATATACGATAGGTCTGCAAGAAAAGCCCTCGCTGGGATTAAACTCAGCGAGGGCTTTTTGGGTGTGTGTCTACTGCAATAGGTGACCTATCTTAATATCTAGACATAAAAGGAATGGGAATAAAATGAACAGCGTTCATCACGTGAGATGAGATCCGGGGAACCTTTTGAGATTGGAGAAAGGGGGTAGGACAAAAGTCCAACCTCTTTTACTCTATAATCAGCATCCCTTCCTTGATAGCGAAAGGGTCTTTTTCGTTGATGCGGTCGTAGAACATAATCCCGTTAGTGTGGTCAATTTCATGTTGAACAACCATAGAATTGTAACCGCGTAATTTTATCTTTTGTTTATCGCCATTTTTATCGTTATATTCAACGGTTACGCGCGAGTGCCGAACAACATAGCCGGGAACTTCACGGTCGACAGATAGGCAGCCTTCTCCGTCAGCCAAAGCCGCATCCTGAACAGAGTGGGAAAGGATTCTCGGATTATACATAATCTCTTGGAGGCTATAGGGCTGAGCTGGTGGATTGCCTTCCTCGTCTTCTGGATTTGGCACCAAAACAGCGATGATTCGTTTGGAAATATCTAGCTGAGGAGCAGCGAGGCCAACACCTCCACGCAGTCCCATCTTTTCGGCCATCACCGGATCTTGGGAATTTTTAAGGAACTGCATCATCTTTTCTCCCAGAATAATATCCTCATCTGATAGGGGCAGTTCAACCTCAGCTGCCTCTTGGCGCAGGGTCGGATTACCCTCGCGGATAATATCAGACATATCAATCAAATGACTAGGTTTGATAAGTTTATCTTGTATAGACATGAAAATGTGAACCTCCTTCAAGAAAAACAGCCCCTTCTAGCTAGAGAAGGCGGTCTTTCTGACTCTTTTTAATTAAATGAAAACCAAAACCAGATATGGCGTCAAAACCAGCACTAAGAAGCTAAATTAAGGCAAGAATTTTTAATATCAGCCATATAGTTTTGAATTTCAAAGAATATTATGCTTGTATCTTGATAAGATTAGTATAGCACGAAAAATTTTAGAAATAAAGCTACCAATCTGCTAGTTCTGAATCACTAGACTTTCTAACTCCAAGCGTTCTCGAATACGGTACGTTTTAAAAGCAGTCCTTTCAATGATTCCCTGATCCAGAAGCTGTTTGACCACCCGTCCTAAATGACGATAGGAGGTTCCAAAAGCATCAGCCAAGACACTGGGCTGCAGCTGGAAAATTCCTTCCTCTTCATGGCTCAGAATGTAGGTCGCTAAACGTTCCTTGACGGAGTATGAGATATTGGTTGAAGAGATGATGTTTTGCTGTTCTAATTTTTGGGCCAGCTGGCGGCCAATCTGATAGAGCAGGAGTGGATCTTGATAGACCTGCTGCCGATTTTTGAGCGGCAGTTGAACGACTCGGCTGGTTTCCAGAGCAATGACTGACGATACACTATCTTGATTGCTCATCAATTCAATATCGCCAATTAATGTAGGCTCGGTCTGCGTTTCTAGGATATGTTCTTTGCCGTTAAAGAGTCGCCTGACAATCTTTATATGTCCTTCGATAAAATAAAAAAGGTGCCCCAGTGTCTGCCCTTGCTGGCAGATGGCTTGCCCTTTCTTGTAGGTGACCAGCTGCAACTGACTGATATAGTGCTCAGGAAAGATCTGGTAAAGCTTATATTTTGTTAAATAGTATTTTAGTTGATGATCTGCCACCCTAGCCTCCATTTTAGGACGGATGTCCTATTTTTTAAGTCCGCTTTTCATTATACTGGAGAGGTTAAAGTTTTTCAAGAATGGAGTTAGCATGAAATTTACGATGGAGAAAATCAGCCTTCTGGCCTTGTCCTTGATGCTGGTATCAACCTATGCCATTTCCCCAGCCTTACCGGCAATGATTAAAGCTTACGGGAGTCAGGGTATCAGTTCTGATAAAGTAGAGTTATTAATTTCTTTACCCTCCTTTGCCATTATTGCTGTTTTGCTGATGACGCCCTGGCTGAGCCGCCTTTTATCTGAGCGCTTGATGATTGTAGCGGGTCTCTTGTTGCTGTCCCTAGGTGGTATATTTACCATTTTTAGTCAAAATTATAGCTTAGTCTTTTTATCCCGCCTAGTTTTGGGGGTTGGTATCGGTCTTATCAATGCGCGTGCTATCAGCATCATCAGCCAGCGTTTTACGGGGCGAGAGCGCATTAAAATGTTGGGATTGAGGGGGTCCGCAGAAGTGCTAGGTTCTGCTCTTTTGACCTTTATTGCTGGTCAGCTTTTGACGCTGTCATGGTCGGCTGCCTTTGCTATCTACGCCTTGGGATTTATCATCATGGGTCTTTACCTGCTTTTTGTCGGTCCAGATAAGTCCAGCCAAGAATCAGGTTCACCTAAGGAAAGAACTGCTCCCAGTCCTCCTCTCTCTTGGCGGCAGCTAATCTATATTCTCTCCCTTGCTCTTTACGCTGGCTTCGTTATTTTAATCAATTCTGCTAACACCCTGCGTATTCCAGTGATAGTGTCTGCTTTTAGGCTCGGGACTGCCCAAGATGCCAGTCTGATACTCAGTTTGATGATGCTGATGGGAATTGCAGCGGGTGCCTTGTTTAGTAGTCTGGTTGCCTATTTTAAACGGTCTCTGCTGACTCTTGTTCCTCTTGTTTTAGGGCTGGGTCTCTTGGTAATGTGGCTGTCTCACAATCTTTTCTTCCTTAGCTTAGGCGCTCTGCTGACTGGCTTTGTCTACAGTTTAGGAGTGACCTATGTCTTCAACCTCCTGTCTGAAACGATCCCTAAGCAACAGCTGCACACAGCTACGACTCTAGTGCTGCTGGGCTGTAATCTTGGCGGGGCCTGTGCCTCCCTAGCTCTGCGTGTAATCGCTTATCTGACACCTTCACTGACAGCAGCCTTTGCTGTTTTGGGCTTGCTCAGCCTGGGATTAGCAGCCCTGCTGTTTCTAATAAGGCATGTCAGATCTGTAAACTAGCTCCATATATCAATAATCTCGTATGGTTGACGCTGTCTGGCTAATTTGTTAGAATAGAGAGGTCGCAAAGACAAACTAACTTCTTCTTGGTTGTAGGAAGGCCAAAACCTACCACTCGGATGAAGCAATAAAAGGAGAAAAAGATATGGCAATTTCAAAAGAGAAAAAAAATGAAATTATTGCTCAATATGCTCGTCACGAAGGTGACACTGGTTCTGTAGAAGTTCAAGTAGCAGTGCTGACTTGGGAAATCAACCACCTCAACGAGCACATTCAGCAGCACAAAAAAGATCACGCAACTTATCGCGGTTTGATGAAAAAAATCGGTCACCGTCGTAACCTTTTGGCCTACCTTCGTCGTACTGATGTTAACCGTTACCGCGAATTGATTAAATCACTGGGACTTCGTCGTTAAGATTGGGTCTTTGATTTAAAGATAAGGGTTGGACAAAGTCCCAGCTCCTTAAAAAGTGGCTGTCTTATTTGAACCCTAACTTTAAGATAGACGCTCGGACTCTCTAGAAATAGAGGGTCTTTTTTCTTACTATTTACTAAGTCTGATCATGTTTTTGTGTCTAAACAGCTTTAAAGACGGGGCTCTAAACCACTATCGAAGATGCTGGATTTGATTGGCTAAAGTGCTATCTCAAAAAAGTGTGATTTTTTTCACAAAAATGCTTGACATTATTCCAAAATAGGGTAAACTTAATAAGTGAAGAAAGTCACAAACTTTTAAAAGAGTAAATTTTCAAAAAGTTTCCGAGACATTCTTTTTAGAAAAACACTAATCATTTGGAGGAGACCTTAATGGCTAAAGAAACGAAGGCAGCAGCAGAAAAAGTTGAAGAACTAGCGCAGGAATACACCAGTTCCCTCATCGACAAAGCCTTAAAAGCTGAGCAAGAATATGCGACCTACACCCAAGAACAGGTTGATAAAATTATTGCAGCGATGGCTCTTGCTGGTTCAGAAAGTTCTCTGCAACTGGCCAAAGAAGCTGTCGAGGAAACAGGTCGTGGTATCGTTGAAGATAAAGATATAAAAAACCATTTTGCTACTGAAAATATTTACGAATTAATTAAACATGAAAAAACAGTAGGCATTATCGGCGAAGATAAGGTTAAAGGTCAGGTTCACATTGCGGCTCCCCTAGGTGTTATTGCGGGGATTGTCCCAACAACAAATCCCACTTCAACAACCATGTTCAAGAGTTTGGCAGCCTTAAAGACACGCAATGCTATTGTCTTTGCCTTCCACCCATCAGCTCAAAGTTGTTCTGTTCATGCAGCTCAAATTATGTATAAAGCTGCCATCAAGGCTGGCGCACCTGAAAATATTATCCAATGGATTGAAACGCCTTCTATTGCCAACACAAACGCCTTGATTACCAATAAGAAAATTGCTGCAATCTTAGCAACAGGCGGCCCTGGTATGGTCAATGCGGCTCTTAAATCAGGTAACCCTTCAATGGGGGTTGGTGCTGGTAACGGTGCAGTCTATGTTGATGCGACAGCTCATATTGACCGTGCTGTCGAAGACCTTCTTATGTCAAAACGCTTTGATAACGGTATGATTTGTGCGACAGAAAACTCTGCTGTTGTTGAAGCTCCAATCTATAAGGAATGGCTCAAGAAAATGCAAGAAAAAGGTGCCTATTTGGTGCCTAAGAAGGACTACAAGAAACTGGAAGAATGCGTCTTCAATGACCATCATGGAGTTAATGGACCGGTAGCTGGTATGTCTGCCCGCTGGATTTGTGAGCGCGCTGGTGTGGATCTACCAGAAGGCAAAGATGTTCTCTTGTTTGAATTAGACGCCAAGAATATCGGTGAAAAGTTGTCCTCTGAAAAGCTATCCCCTCTGCTTTCTGTATACAAGGCTAAAGACCGTGAAGACGGTATTGAAATTGTTGAAGCCCTTCTTGACTACCAAGGTGCTGGACACAATGCGGCAATTCAAATTGGTTCTCAGGCTGACCCATTTGTAGCTGAATATGGTGATCGCGTAAAAGCGTCCCGTGTTCTGGTCAACCAACCGGATTCCATCGGTGGTATCGGTGATATTTATACGGACGCCTTGAAGGCAAGTCTGACATTGGGAACAGGATCATGGGGGAAAAATTCATTGTCACACAATCTATCAACTGGCGACCTCTTGAATGTTAAAACAGTCGCAAAACGTCGTAACCGCCCTCAATGGGTACGCCTGCCGGAAAAAACTTACTATGAAAAGAATGCTATTTCCTATCTACAAGATGACTATGAACCAATGCGGCGTGCTCTGATTGTAGCAGACCCTGGTATGGTACAGTTCGGTTTCGTTGACACGGTTTTGGGGCAATTGGCGCTTCGCGATGAAAAGGTAGTTACCTCTCTTTATGGCACGATCAAACCAGACCCAACTCTGGGACAAACGATTGAAATTGCTAAGCAAATGCGCGACTTTAAGCCAGATACTGTTATTGCTATCGGTGGTGGTTCAGCTATTGATGCGTCTAAGATTGCCCGTTTGATTTATGAAACATCATTGGACCGCGAGCCAGACTTTTTGGATAGCTATGAGCAAGTCAGTGCCTTCTTCCTTGAGTTGCAACAAAAATTCATCGATATCCGTAAACGTATCGTTAAGTTCAAACACCAAACGGAGACCCGTCTCTTCTGTATTCCAACGACATCCGGTACAGGAGCTGAGGTTACACCGTTTGCCGTTATCACAGACGACTTTACTCATGTTAAATATCCTCTGGCTGATTACGAGCTTGTGCCACAGGTTGCTATTGTTGACCCAGAATTTGTTATGACAGTGCCTAAACGCACAGCAGCCCTCTCAGGACTCGATGCTCTCTCCCACGCTTTGGAATCTTACGTCTCTGTCATGGCTTCTGATTTTACTCGCCCATGGTCGCTTGAAGCTATTAAGCTGATCATTGAAAATCTGGAAGATGCCTACAACTACGATCCGAAAAATCCGACACTTCGTGGGGAACAAGCCAAAGAAAACATGCATTATGCGTCAACAATTGCTGGTATGGCCTTCGGTAATGCCTTCTTAGGAATCAACCACTCGCTTGCCCATAAAACAGGTGGTGAGTTCGGTCTGCCTCACGGTTTAGCCATTGCCATTGCTATGCAGCATGTTATCCGCTACAACGGTGTTGCAGGCAACGTGAAACGTTCTGTCTATCCGCGTTATGAGGAATACCGTGCTCAGCGTGACTATGCTGATATTGCCCGTGCTCTTGGTCTTAAAGGCAAAACGGATGAAGAGTTAGTTGAAGCGCTGTGTCAGCGGATTGACAAACTGATGAAGGCTATTGATGTTGAACCTAAATTGTCGGCTAATGGTGTTAGTAAGAAAGACTTTGAAGCGGCTCTTGATCGCTTAGCGAGTCTGGCTTATGATGACCAATGTACACCAGCTAATCCGCGTCAGCCATACATTGAAGATATGAAACAACTCTTGATTGATCAATTCTAATCGAAATTACTAGCACCTAAAGAAACAGCTTAAAGAATTAGTATTCCTTTTAGAAAGTCCAGTGGACCCTTTAAGGGGTTGCTAGTGAGTGTTGGCTGCCAGTGCAGAAAAAATAATAAGAAAAGCAAGGGTCTTGCCCTACTCCCTCATATAGTGAATAGTGAAAATCTAAAATTCACAGGCACTCTGGGGGAGTTTTCTTATGCTCAAAAACAGCGTGAGATTGGGCAAAAACTCGTCCAGTATCTCTGTCTTGAAGCAAGCTCCTGATGCAGTGGTTAGGAGCAAGACTTGTTGGCGATGCCAACTTAATCTTACCCCTGTACAATCTCCATTAAGCGCCTTAGCACCAATGAATCACTGCTGACTGGCTTCCTTTTGCCAGCAGGTTAAGACAAAAAACGAAACGAATGGGGACACCGTTAATCTTATTTCCATTCCCTATATCCTAATGGTATCTATTTGGGTGCTATAACACTGAGGTGTGCTATAATAAGTCCATGTTATTTTATTTTATAGTGGGCTTGATTTTACTGATGCCGGTTTTAGGCCTCGTTTTTATCGGTCTAGCTGTCAGCCCGAAAGTAGGTAATATCAGGTGGGTGATGCTAATTGGTTTGCTACTGTTTGCCCTGTCTTTCTATAGTCTCTACTTGAAAATTGATGTCCTCTTTTTTAGTTTCTTTGCACTAGGTCCCTTTTTATTTGGCTTGGGCCTGCCCGTCAGTCTTTCGTCAAGTAAACGTCTTCAGGCCGGTCTATCCGGCCTTGGTTTGCTTCTCCTTTTTCTGGGAATGCTCCTTATTATTGCTAATATGCTTAACCATATCTAGGAGAGTGGGATTCAATCGGTAAATCGTAATAAAATTGCGATTTCGATTTTCTTCGCTCTCTCATTTTTAGGCTCAGACCTCTGACACTTTCCTGTTTTTAGGTGGCAGGCGTTTGGCAGTCTGGGGATAGACTGCCAAACGCTACTGGAACATTTTGACACTTGCAAAGTTCATGGTATTAGATAACCTGAGGCTGAGATAAAAGTTCTCAACCTTATTTATTTGGTCAATTTTCTTCGCTAGGCTCAGTGGTTAGTTAGATATCCCTATCCCTTGTTATACAAGTGATAGCTCCAACAGTTTGGGGAATTGTTGGAGGATATCCAATTCTATGAACGTTAGTTCATGTCAATTCCTAACCAACTTTGCGGAAGTGGGACAGCGAAAGCAAATTCTTCGAATTATTGATTTCTGTCCCATTCTCAGCTATCATTTACGTGGTTGTTAAACAGTCCAGTGGACTATCTAAGAGGCACCTGAAAATGGGACTGCGCCTCGCGATAAGGACTGCCAACCACTGCGTCAATGGAATATGCTAAAGAGTCTGGATTTTGTCTCAGTCCCTTTTTCTTCATCCTAAAAGCCTTAAACATATCAGTAACCTTATCATTAGTCACTATTTGTGGTAAAATAGAAGCGATTCTAATTCTGGTAAAAGAGGTACTCTAATGGCGAAACAAACCTTCCAAATGACCTTTGCAGGGCAACCCTTGGTGGTGGAAATAGGTCAGGTAGCCAAGCAGGCTAACGGCGCTGCTGTCATCCGCTATGGCGAATCAACGGTGTTCAGTGCTGCCGTCATGTCCAAAAAGATGGCAACGACAGATTTCTTTCCCTTGCAGGTTAATTATGAAGAAAAAATGTATGCGGCCGGAAAGTTTCCGGGTGGCTTTATGAAGCGGGAAGGTCGCCCGCCAGCAGAGGCGACACTAACAGCCCGCCTTATCGACCGACCTATTCGGCCCATGTTTGCAGAAGGTTTTCGCAATGAGGTGCAGGTGATTAATACAGTTCTATCCTATGATCCTGATGCTAGTGCTCCTATGGCGGCCATGTTTGGAAGCTCTCTTGCCCTGTCAATTTCTGATATCCCTTTTAATGGCCCCATTGCCGGTGTACAAGTTGCCTATATTGATGGTGAATTCATCATTAATCCTTCTACTCAGCAGAAAGAAAATTCTTTGCTGGAACTAACAGTTGCTGGGACAAAGGAAGCCATCAATATGGTAGAATCTGGCGCTAAGGAATTGCCGGAAGAAATTATGTTAGAAGCTCTTCTTGAGGGTCATAGTGCGATTCAGGAGCTGATTGCCTTCCAAGAAGAAATTATCACTGCTGTCGGACAAGCAAAAGCTGATATCGAGCTCTTGCAGGTAGATGAGGCCCTCAAGTCTGAAATCATTAAAGAGTATAATCCTGCTCTGCAAAGAGCTGTTCAAGTAGAAGAAAAACTAGCGCGTGAAGAAGCGACTCAGGAAGTTAAAGATAAGGTTATAGCGGCTTATGAAGAGCGCTATGCAGATCATGAGGATTATGAGCGTATCATGCGGGATGTCGCTGAAGTTTTAGAGGAAATGGAACACGCAGAGGTGCGTCGCCTCATTACACAGGACAAGATTCGTCCTGATGGCCGTCGTATTGATGAGATTCGTCCTTTAGAAGCGGATATAGACTTTCTGCCGCAAGTTCACGGTTCTGGTCTCTTTACTCGCGGTCAGACGCAGGCCCTGTCAGTTCTGACCCTAGCGCCTATGAGTGAGACCAAGATTGTTGACGGTTTGGATCCCGAATATCGCAAACGCTTCTTGCATCACTATAATTTTCCGCAGTATTCAGTTGGCGAAACCGGCCGCTACGGTGCTCCCGGCCGTCGTGAAATTGGCCACGGAGCCTTAGGTGAGCGTGCTCTAGCACAGGTCTTGCCTAGCTTTGAAGACTTTCCTTATGCCATCCGTTTAGTTGCAGAAGTCCTAGAGTCCAATGGTTCTTCCTCCCAAGCTTCTATCTGTGCTGGGACCTTGGCACTCATGGCTGGAGGTGTCCCTATCAAGGCGCCGGTGGCTGGAATCGCTATGGGCCTTATTTCAGATGGCAGCGATTATACAATTCTGACTGATATTCAGGGGCTTGAGGATCACTTTGGTGATATGGACTTTAAGGTAGCAGGGACGCGCCAAGGAATTACTGCCCTGCAAATGGACATTAAAATCTCAGGAATCACGCCGAAGATCCTGCAGGAAGCTCTTGCTCAAGCAAAAAAAGCCCGCTTTGAGATTCTTGATGTCATTGAGACTACTATTTCAGAACCCCGTCCAGAATTGGCACCGACAGCTCCTAAAATCGATACCTTAAAAATTGATGTGGATAAGATTAAGGTGGTCATCGGTAAGGGAGGCGAAACCATTGATAAGATTATCGAGGAGACCGGTGTTAAAATTGATATTGATGAAGCCGGCAATGTTCAAATCTACTCATCAGATTTAGCAGCCATTGAGCAAGCTAAGAAAATTATTGCTGATCTAGTACGTGAGGCTAAAGTTGGTGAGGTCTACCACGCTAAGGTCATCCGCTTAGAAAGCTTTGGAGCCTTTGTCAATCTTTTTGAGGGGACGGATGCCTTGGTGCATATTTCAGAGCTGGCTTGGCAGCGTACGGAAAAGGTCGAAGACGTTGTCAAACTTGGCGACGAAGTCGATGTTAAAATCATCAAAATTGATGATAAAGGGCGCGTCAATGCTTCGATAAAAGCCCTGCAGCCAAGGCCCAAAAAACAAGAAGAAGCTACTGAAAGCAAGAGATTTCACCGCAAGAAACACCGTGGTCATGAGGAACATGGTCATCCAGCCACCTCTCTCCAGTCAGCAGAAAACCGAGAACAAGAAGGTAAGCATCATGAATAAATTTAACTCAGAAATTGATTTTGCTCTGCGCAATTTCATCGCTAATCCGGAAAATTTTTTAGACGGTTTAACCTTGGTCAACAGTCTCCACTCTATTCCTGTAATTGCCAGCAGCCAGCCTTATGCTATTGCAATTGAAGGACAGAAGGTTGTTCCAGTTTTCACTAATAAGTCAGATTTGGATCGCTTTAAAAAAGAGCATCCTAGCGCCAAACAGCAGGAATGGGTTGAGCGTCTCAGTATAGAAATTTTAGAGGAAGCTGTTGTTAACCGTCTTCATGGCCTAGTTTTCAATATTAAGAAGGCTGGTGACTTTGCAAATTCAACAATCTTTAAAAGTAGTGAAATGATCCAACTGATTAACACCTACACGACCCTGCTCAACGATGTCTTAGGTGAGGAAAATCAAAGTCGTCCAGAGTTGGAGCGCCGCTACTTTGTTCCAGTAATTATTTTGGCAGATGAGACCGGCGGCTATCAGCGTAGTTATCCGGCCTTAGCTATTGAAGGAGCAGATTACATTCCAGCCTTCTCCAGTATTCCTAGCTTTGCCAAATGGTATAATAATGGTGAGTTGGGCTACCCTTTTCGCGCTGCCAAGGGGATGGTAATGACGTGGACGATAGACGAAATTGCTCACCCTGCTCAAGGAGAAAGCGGTGTGGGAAATACGCGTGGTGTAGTCCTCGATCCTCTCAATGAAATGCAAAGACTCGTGGACTGGACAAGCTAATTAGTGCTTATGAGAAGGTGCAAGGGAAAGTCTCGCTGTCTCTGTATTTAGATAGGAGATTTTGAGTGCTGTTTCTTCATATTTATCGATGAATCTGGTCAAAAGTGGCTCAGCTGTTAGTGTTTTTAGTACTTACAGATTGTAAGATTCTGAGATGAGCCCCTTGTCTGGATGCAAAGAAAATATTGTTGTCAAGACTCCTCCTTTTTAGGCTTGCTTGATGGTTTAGTGTCTCTATTTGAACATATCTAAAAGCTCAAAAATAAAGTGCCTTGCCTTTAGAGAGATAGTCTGGCCCCCCTTGTAATCTTATTTGCTCTTTACAGGCTTTATAGCTTGTGAAATTTAGCCTGCACTTCTGTGAAAATAGTTTTCCCTATCTGAAAAATTTATAGTTTACTCGGTAGGGATATTAGTTTTCTTTAGAGTATTTGAGAACTTAGTATCTTGTGAAAGGATGTGTTTATGGGCTGGTGGAAGGAAACTATTGATATTGTAAAGCGCCAAGACCCAGCTGCCCGAAGTTCTTTGGAAGTTCTGTTGACTTATCCTGGAATTAAGGCGCTGGCAGCTCACCGTTTATCACACTTTCTGTGGCGGCACCATCTTAGACTGCTGGCTCGTATGCACAGTCAGTTTTGGCGCTTTTGGACGCAAATTGAAATTCACCCAGGAGCGCAGATTGCCGAAGGGGTTTTTATCGATCATGGCTCTGGTTTAGTTATTGGCGAAACAGCCATTGTCGAGAAAGGTGCCATGCTTTACCATGGAGTAACCTTAGGAGGAACGGGAAAGGATGTGGGGAAACGGCATCCGACTATCCGCGAAGGTGCTCTTATTTCCGCTCATTCTCAGCTAATTGGTCCGATTGAGATTGGTAAGAATGCTAAGGTTGGGGCAGCTGCGGTTGTTCTGTCAGATGTCCCGGCGGATGTCACTGTTGTCGGTGTCCCTGCTAAGGTCGTCCGAGTTCATGGACGAAAGGATGAGCAAGCCATCCGTACGCTCCAGGAAGCACGGGAGGCTAGCTACCATTCATCGCATTTGTAGTTGCCCTGAGTAGCAGTATAGCGGTAAAAAATGCAAATCGGTGAATTTTTAGAATTGGTCTAGTTGTTTAAATGAGCTACACTTGTTTTTATGCTAATTCATAATAATCTTATTAGGCAAGGTTCTTGGGTCTACATGGAGCAGGTGGTAAATGGCTTTCGCTACCTTAAATTTATAACTAAAAGCGATGAGTTTGGGAATTGATAATGAAAATTCTGCGTCTATTTATATGAACAGAAAACAAGCGAAAATGAATAAAGGAGACAAGGTGATTAAAATCTATGATACTATGACCCGCAGCCTGCGGGATTTTGTGCCAATTCATGAGGATACGGTCAATATGTATGTCTGCGGTCCGACTGTCTATAACTATATCCATATCGGCAATGCCCGCTCCAGCGTAGCTTTTGACACTATTCGCCGTTATTTTGAATACCGCGGTTATACTGTCAACTACATCTCAAACTTTACTGATGTTGACGATAAGATTATTAAGGCAGCTGCAGAAGCTGACATGCCCCCTAAAGCCTTGGCGGATAAATTTATCGCTGCTTTCATGGAAGATACCAGGGCACTAGGGATTAAGCCAGCTACCCAAAACCCCCGTGTGATGGATTACATGGACCAGATCATTGAGTTTATTGAAATCCTGCTTGCTAAGGGCTTTGCTTATGAGTCCGCTGGGGATGTCTATTTCCGTGTCCAAAAGTCAGAAAATTATGCTGCCCTAGCCAATAAAACATTGGCTGATTTGGAGATTGGAGCCAGCGGTCGTACCGATGCCGAGACCGATCGTAAGGAGGATCCTTTGGATTTTGCCCTCTGGAAATCGGCCAAAGCTGGTGAGATTTCTTGGAATAGTCCTTGGGGACAGGGGCGTCCAGGCTGGCATATTGAGTGTTCGGTTATGTCAACCACGATTCTTGGTGATACAATTGATATCCATGGCGGTGGTACTGATCTGGAGTTTCCTCACCACACCAACGAAATTGCCCAGTCTGAAGCCAAGACAGGACAAACTTTTGCTAATTACTGGATGCATAATGGATTTGTCAATGTAGATGATGAAAAAATGTCTAAATCGCTTGGGAACTTTGTGACTGTCCACGATCTTTTAAAGACAGTGGATGGTCAGGTTCTGCGTTTCTTTCTTGCTAGTCAGCACTATCGCAAACCTATTAATTTTACAGATAAGGCCATCCACGATGCTGGGGTTAATGTAAAATATCTAAAAAATACTTATACACTTCCGCTTACAGATCAGGCAGATGAGTCAACCCTAAAGCAATTCCAAGCAGACTTTGTAGCAGCCATGGATGATGATTTTAATGCAGCTAATGGCATTACCGTAATTTTTGATATGGCCAAGTGGATCAATTCTGGCAACTATACTCAAACAGTAAAAGTAGCATTCGGGGACATGCTGGCTGTGATGGGATTGGCTTTTGAAGAAGAAAGTCTTGACCAAGAGATTGAAGCCTTGATTGCGCAGCGTCAAGAAGCGCGTACTCAAAAAGACTTTGCTACAGCCGATCGAATCCGCGATGAATTGGCTGCTCAAGGAATCAAGCTTCTTGATACTAAGGATGGCGTGAGGTGGACACGTGACTAAGGTAGATGTCAAGCTTATCAACGGGATTGCCCTAGCCTTTGAAGGAGATGCTGTCTACTCGCTTTATATTCGCCGCTATCTAATTTTTCAGGGGCAGACTAAGCCCAATCAACTCCATCGTATGGCAACCCGCTATGTCTCTGCCAAGGCTCAGGCCCAGCTGGTTCAGGCCTTACTAGATACTGGTTTACTGACGGAAGCAGAAGAAGCTATTTACAAACGCGGACGTAATGCACATACGCATACCAAGGCCAAAAATACCGATATTATTACCTATAAAATGTCTACGGGTTTTGAGGCTGTGCTGGGTTACCTCCACATGACAGAGCAAATCAGTCGCATGGAAGAGCTGATTGCTTGGTGTATTGCCTATATTGAAAAGCAATACTAAAAGGAAGCCAAACATGCGGCTTCCTTTTAGTGTTGCTTATAAATTCTTATTGACATACCTGACAAAGTGATTCCACCATACTTTGAGGAAGAAGCTCTTTTTAACCGGCTTTTGAGCGACAAGTGTCATTTTAGGTGGTTGATCCAGATAACCTGTACCAATGAGATCAGGATCATCGTAGGTAAGACTACCGACTTTTCTTCCTTTTTTTAGGGCGGCTGTCACGGACTTAGTATGAATCTTGGCTCCGGGTTTTTTATCGGAACCAATTTTAGTGACAACTTTGAAATCGTCCTTAACGACAGCAGGCACAGTCTTAGACTTACCATCAACAACTTGGGCTGTGCTTTTATGATAACTGGCCCCTTCAACCGTCAGGGTGGTCATCTGAAAATTATAGGCTGCATAATTGAGCAACTGGTTAGTTGCATCAAAACGTGCATACTCATTAGTGTCAGCATTGTCAGCATTTAAAATGACAGTAATCACACGCATACCATTTTCAGTTGATGTAGCGACAAAAGATTGACCGGCCAATTCCGTCGTCCCCGTCTTGAGACCATCTACGCCATCGCGGGCATACGGCATTCCATCCAACATATAATTAAAGGTATTCATGGTTGAGCCGTGAAAATCAGCGCTGGTCTTCTTGGTAATATCTAGAACCTCAGGATATTCACGAATCAAGTGCTGAGCGATGATAGCCACATCACGGGCACTCATCTGGTTCTCATCGTCACTGGAAGAACCGGGGTAAAGGTGATCTCCTAAGTAACTGTTGTTAAGGCCAGAAGCATTGACCAGCTTAGCGTCCTTAATTCCCCACTCTTTTAGCTGTCTTTGCATCATATCAACAAAAGTCTGCTCGCTGCCGCCTATTTTTTCTGCCAGCGCGATAGCTGCACTGTTAGCACTAGAAATCATGGCAGCCTCAACTAAATCTTTAACCGTATATTCACGGGCTTCCATTGGAACATTGCTGGCTTCAGAGTTAGTTGTCAAATCATAGGCATAATCAGAAATCTTAACCTTACTGTTCCAGGATAATTTTCCCTCATCAATCTGCCGATAAACCATATAAATTGTTAAAATTTTCGTGATGGAGGCTATGCCATCAGGTGTTGTAGCATCTTTTTCATAAAGCACCTTGCCGGTGCTGGCCTCAACGGCGATAGCATGTTCAGCCGGAGCTTCAAATTTATCGGCCTGAACCAATCCGCCACTAAAAAGCAAGGCAAGGCCTAAAATCAGTCCTACAAAAAATTTTTTCATAACTGCTTCCTTAATTTAAGATATCTTTCTTATTATATCATAAAAGGTAGTTTCAAAAGAAACAATCCGATTAAGATTAAACTTACAATTCAGTGTCAAGAACAATAAAAATTCTCAAAGTAGAGCGAAAAGAGTGGGAAAAGCATCCTAGTGAATTGCTTTTTCCACTCTTTTTATTCTTACTGCTAGTGTTTAGTTATGATTTTAGGACAGGAAACGTCTCCAATTCGCACGATATTATACAAGGTTATCTTTCTCAAAGAAAGCCTTATAGATAGCGCGGACAGCAGATTTTTCCTGTTCCGACTTGATGACAAACATAACTGAGACCTCACTGGAGCCTTGCGAAATCATTTCAATGTTAATATTTTTATCGGACATGGCCTTAGTCGCAGTTGACATGACTCCGACTTGATTCTTCATGTTTTCACCAACAATCATAATGATAGAAAGATCACGTTCGATTTCGACTTCATCAACCCCTAAATTGCGCGTCAGTTGCGTCATAATCTCCTGTTCTTTAATAGGAGTCAACTCTCGTTCACGCAGGACAATGGACATATCATCAATACCGGTTGGGATATGCTCCCAACGAATATTGAGCTCTTCCAGAATTTGTAGTACCTTACGTCCAAAACCGACCTCACGGTTCATCAAATATTTAGAGATATTAATGCTGACAAATTTATCGTCGCCGGAAATTCCTACAACGGGAGTTTCTTGATGGCTGTGCTGCAAGACAATCCGAGTTCCAGGGTGATTAGGGTTGTTGGTGTTTTTGATGACCAGAGGAATACGGCCGCGATAAGCAGGGATCAGCGCTTCATCATGCAGCACAGAGAAACCAGCATAGGCCAGCTCGCGCATCTCACGGTAGGTTAGCTCCTTAATCGAATGCGGCTTGTGCACAACACCAGGGTGGGCAGCAAAAATTCCATCTACATCTGTAAAATTCTCATAGAGATCAGCCTTAACCCCCGCAGCCACAATAGAACCTGAAATATCAGATCCTCCGCGCGAGAAGGTACAAATCTGATTATCAACAGTAACTCCAAAGAAACCTGGGATAACGAGGACCTCATCGCTATCACATAGCTCTTCTAATTTGTCATAACTGCCCGGTAAAATTCTGGCGTTACCCGGCTCGCTAGAGACGATAATACCAGCCTTGCCCGGATGCATATAGCGTGCAGGGACACCATTCTGACGGAAATAGGCCGCGATCAGTTTAGCGTTATTGTCCTCACCCGCTGCTAGAAAAGTATCGTAGAGAAAATCGTTTCCTTCAATAGGAAGGGTTGCCAACTCTGTGATAGCTGCAGCAATCTTATCAAGGATACTGTGGGATAATCCCAACTCATCAATGATAGACTTATAACGGTCGATAATCCAATTTTGGTCGGCCGAAACATCGGCGTCATCTGTATAAGAGCGGTAATAGCGAATTAAAGCGTCGGTAACCTTAGTATCTTCAGCGTTTCGTTTACCGGGAGCAGAAACAACGACAAAACGTCGTTCAGCATCCGCTTTAACAATATCCAATACCTTCTTTAATTGTTGTGCAGAAGCTAGCGAGCTTCCACCAAATTTGATAACTTTCATAGCGACTCCGTCTTTTATATATAATGATTGCCTAAAATTATAGCAAAATTCAGACAGTTTTTCAATTTCATTTGGGAGAGTGTCTGATCTGTGGTATTGACCCATTATTACCTAAGAAATCTGTCTATAGTTAAAGAGCCATTACAAAGCGTAACAAGTGGAAGAAAACTTGCCATAAGAAGTTATGAGAAGACTCCAAGGCTGGATAGGGGAGGGGGTTAGTTCAATAGAAATCTCTGTCGTATTTTATGGTAAAATAAAGCAGAGGTTTTTCATGAAGCAAGCTATTATTTTTGATATGGATGGTGTCCTTTTTGATACCGAAGAATTTTATTATACTCGCCGCGAGACCTTCTTAGCCAATCGAGGAATTTCGATTAGGCATCTGCCTCTGAGTTTTTTTATTGGTGGTAACATGAAACAGGTCTGGGAGAAAATCTTAGGGAATGACTATGCGAATTGGGATATCGCCCAGCTCCAAGAAGATTATACGAATTATAAGACAGCAAATCCTCTCCCCTATAAGGAAGTTCTCTTTGCTGATGTTCAGATGACTCTGGAGGCACTTAAGGAAAAGGGACTGAAGATTGGTCTGGCCTCCAGCTCAACGAAATCGGATATTTTAAAGGCTTTAGGCGATACTAACTTAACAGCCTACTTTGATGTCATCTTATCAGGGGAAGAATTTCCAGAAAGCAAGCCCCATCCCGCTATCTACCATGAGGCAGCTACTCAGTTGGGCTTTGCTAAATCAGATTTGCTGGTTATCGAAGACAGTGAAAAAGGGATTGCTGCCGCAGTTGCTGCTGGCATAGAAGTCTGGGCCATTAAGGATGAACGCTATGGCTTGGATCAAAGTCAGGCTAATCGTTTGATTAATAACTTAACAGAAGTGCTGGATTGCCTAACAACAGAAAATTAAATGCAAATGCTGCTAGTTCTTTTCTTTACAAGAAAGTATTTCCTTGTCAAACGAGCATTTTTAGTTATAATGGATGAGATAGTGATAAAACAGCTTATTTTATTTGAAGAATAAAATAATTGGAGGTATCTTATGAATTTTTCAACAATTCTTTACAGTGTAGAAGATGGTGTTGCAACCTTGACCTTGAATCGACCGGAAGTGTCGAACGGTTTTAATATTCCAATCTGTGAAGAAATCATTGAGGCTATTAGTCTGGCAGAAAAGGACGATAGTGTGCGTATTCTGCTCATCAACGCTAATGGCAAGGTCTTCTCTGTTGGGGGCGATTTAGACCAAATGCAGAAAGCTGTTGACGCCGATGACGTGCAGTCTTTGGTGCGGATAGCTGAACTGGTTAATACGATTTCCTTTATGATTAAGCGCCTGCCCAAGCCAGTTATCATGAGTGTTGACGGACCTGTAGCCGGTGCAGCCTTCAATATGGTTTTAGCAGCAGATTTTACCCTTGCTTCTGAAAAGGCTAAATTCATCCAGGCCTTTGTTGGAGTTGGTTTAGCGCCAGATGCTGGTGGACTCTTCCTCTTGACACGTTCTATAGGTATCAATCGGGCGACCCAAATTACTATGACAGGTGAAGCAGTTAGTGCTGAAAAAGCCTTGGAGTGGGGTTTCATCTACCGTTTAGTGGAATCTGAAAAACTAGAACGTGATACTGATCGCTTAATTAAGCGCCTGAAGCGCAGCTCTCCTAACTCCTTTAAGGCAATCAAAGAGATGGTTTGGCAGAGTGACTTTGCTGGCTGGGAAGAGTATGCTGATCTTGAGTTGGCACTGCAAAAATCATTGGCCTTCACTGAGGACTTTAAAGAGGGGGTTAATGCCTTTAGTCAGAAGCGTCGCCCTAACTTTACTGGAAAATAGCAAGAGGTAGTCGCGTGTTTTAGTGTTGATTTGTCGTTCTGTCTATAGTTCTGCCATTTCTTAAATGTGCTCTTTTCCTATCAGTAGGTGAGCTAACAAAGCTTAAGCAATGTCCAATTAGGAAAGTTATTTCATTACTCTTGCAAACATGTTTCAGTTCTGATATACTTTGAATATCAAATTATTTGAGAATCGAGGTATAAAGTGGATTATAAGTTAGTTAATGAATATCTAACAAAAGTTTTTAACAATGTCTTGGTCATTGAGGAAATGAGCCTAAAAAACAGCCGTTTCAGGGATGTTTCTATGAAGGAAATGCATACGGTTGATATTATCGGTCATATTCCAGATGCGACACCCAGTGACATTGCTCGCGAACTAATGGTTACCTTGGGTACGGTTACTACTAGTTTGAATAAATTAGAGAGAAAAGGCTATGTTAAACGCCATCGTTCTGAAGTTGATCGCCGTGTTGTTCATCTGAGTCTGACAAAGAAAGGGCGCCTTATTTACCGCCTGCATAACCGTTTCCATAAAAACATGGTAACCCAAATTATAAAAGGAATGAATGATATGGAGATTAAGACCTTGGAGGGGGCCCTCCACAATCTCTATCAATTCTTAGAGGATTTGAAATAATGACCTTTGCAAAAATTAGTCAGACAGCCTATTATGTACCCGAGCAAGTTGTCACAAATGACGATTTGGCTAAGATTATGGATACTAGTGATGAGTGGATTGCCAGCCGTACAGGGATCAAAGAAAGGCGTATCAGCCGCAATCAGGAAACTAGTGACTTAGCGACCGAGGTGGCTAAGCAGCTGCTGGAAAAATCAGGACTGAGTCCGTCAGAAATTGATTTTATCATCGTAGCGACCATTTCACCCGATTCTATGATGCCGACTACCGCCGCCCGTGTTCAGGCCAATATCAATGCCAGCGAAGCTTTCGTCTATGACCTAACAGCGGCTTGCAGTGGCTTTGTATTTGCCTTAGCAACAGCCGAAAAATTAATCAAGGCTGGTAGCTATAAAAGAGGACTGGTTATTGGTGCTGAAGTGCTGTCCAAAACGCTGGATTGGTCTGATCGCAGAACAGCGGTTCTTTTTGGAGATGGTGCTGGTGGGGTACTTTTAGAGGCATCAGCACAAGAGCATTTCTTAGCGGAATCGCTCCATAGTGATGGTAGCCGAGGGCAAAAATTGACCTCAGGGGCATATGGTTTGCAGTCTCCTTATTCAGACCAAGGGGAGAACAATCCCTTTATGGGGATGGATGGCCGTGCTATTTTTGACTTTGCTATCCGTGATGTGTCTCGCAGCATAAAGGAACTTCTAGAAATTTCGGGCTTATCTGGTGATGGCATCGATTATGCCCTCTTGCACCAAGCCAATATCCGTATTTTGGATAAGATGGCTAAGAAAATCGGACTTGAGCGTGATAAATTTTTAGCTAACATGATGCACTACGGCAATACCAGTGCAGCTAGTATACCTATTTTGCTAGCGGAATCTGTTGAAAATGGTATAATAAGACTCGACGGTTCCCAGACCTTGCTGCTCACTGGCTTTGGTGGGGGATTGACATGGGGCAGTCTAATTGTTAAAATTTAGGTAGATAACTGTGTAAAAACAGTATTTATATATTATTTATTTTTTATCTTTAAAGGAGAATTTTAAAATGGCAGTATTTGAGAAAGTACAAGAAATCATCGTTGAAGAACTTGGTAAGGAAACTGATGAAGTTCAAATGACAACGACTTTTGATGAGCTTGACGCTGACTCGCTTGATGTATTCCAAGTTATCTCAGAAATTGAAGATGCATTTGACATCCAGATCGAAACTGAAGATGGTTTGAATACGGTTGGTGATTTGGTTGCCTACGTGGAAGAAAAAACTAAATAAATGTGGTTGAGAGACTGGGAATTATTCCCAGCCTTTAAATCTTACAGATTTAGTTACGAAGGTGCAGCCCAGAGATGTCTTAATTCACATGACTATTAGGCAAGGCTGCAAGGTGGACGGGGCAACTCATCCGCCTTCTTCTTTAGACCAATACTTTGACATTCAAAGTTCTTGGACATAATTATTTAAGAAGGTAAGGATATCTATGAAATCTCGCATTACAGAATTATTACATATTAAATACCCTATTTTCCAAGGGGGTATGGCATGGGTCGCAGACGGTGACTTAGCTGGTGCTGTGTCCAATGCTGGAGGACTTGGAATTATCGGCGGCGGTAATGCCCCTAAAGAAGTCGTTAAAGCTAATATAGATCGTGTTAAATCAATTACAGATAAGCCTTTTGGGGTTAACATCATGCTTTTATCTCCTTTTGCTGATGACATTGTGGATCTTGTAATTGAAGAAGGGGTTAAGGTAGTCACTACTGGTGCAGGTAACCCTGGTAAATATATGGAACGCTTGCATGAGGCAGGAATCACTGTAATCCCGGTTGTCCCAAGTGTAGCCCTTGCTAAGCGGATGGAAAAATTAGGAGCGGATGCTCTGATTGCTGAAGGTATGGAAGCAGGCGGTCACATTGGCAAACTGACAACGATGACTTTGGTACGCCAAGTTGTTGATGCTGTGGATATTCCTGTTATCGGTGCTGGTGGTGTAGCTGACGGGAACGGCGCTGCAGCTGTATTTATGCTAGGGGCTGATGCTATCCAAGTTGGTACCCGCTTTGTTGTCGCTAAGGAGTCCAACGCCCACCAAAACTTCAAAGACAGGTTGCTCAAGGCCAAGGATATTGATACTGTCGTGTCCGCTTCAGTTGTTGGACATCCAGTACGTGCTATCAAGAACAAATTATCTTCCTCTTATGCTCAGGCAGAAAAAGATTTCTTGGCAGGAAAAAAATCGGCTCAGGAAATTGAGGAGCTCGGCGCAGGAGCTCTACGCAATGCAGTTGTTGATGGTGATGTCCAAAATGGTTCTGTCATGGCCGGACAAATTGCAGGCTTGGTTCGTAAGGAAGAAACCTGTGAAGAAATCTTGAAAGACCTCTATTATGGTGCTGCTAAAGTCATTAAAGAACAATCTGCTCGTTGGGCAGATGTATCAGAAGATTAAAAAATAACAACAAGGAACGACCTCGGACCTTTACTTTTATAACTTAATAGTGGAGGTCTCTAGCCAAACTTGGAGGAAATAGTGTGACAAAGACAGCCTTTTTATTTGCCGGACAGGGTGCCCAAAAATCTGGTATGGCAAAAGATTTGTATGAAGCTTATCCCCTTGTCAAAGAGACATTTGATACTGCCAGTCGCATTTTAGGATATGATGTACGAAAGCTTATCGATGAGGAAGAAAACAAGCTTAATCAAACCCGCTATACACAACCTGCGATTTTAACAACTTCTGTTGCCATTTATCGTCTCCTAAAAGAAAGGGGGGTCGAACCAGATGTTGTAGCAGGCCTCTCACTTGGGGAGTACTCAGCCTTGGTTGCTGCAGGAGCTCTATCATTTGAAGAAGCGGTAGCTCTCGTAGCCAAGCGTGGTGAATTTATGGAGACAGCTGCTCCAGCAGGCACTGGCAAAATGGTTGCGGTCATGAATACACCTGTAGAGGTTATCGAAGAAGCTTGTCAACAGGCTTCTGATAAGGGGTATGTCAGACCTGCCAACTATAATACGCCAGCGCAAATCGTTATTGGTGGCGATGCTGCAGCGGTAGATGCTGCTGTTGAAAAATTGAAAGAGGCGGGTGCTAAGCGATTGATTCCGCTCAAGGTTTCGGGCCCCTTCCACACGGCTCTCTTGGAGCCAGCAAGTCAGCAGTTGGCGCAGGAACTTAAGAAAGTCGATTTTTCAGAATTTCAGATCCCTTTGGTTGGTAACACAGAGGCCAAGGTTATGGCGTATGCTGATATCAGATCTCTTTTGGCTCGTCAGGTGAAAGAGCCTGTACGCTTCTACGAATCAATTGCAACTATGCAGGAGTTAGGAGTAACAGACTATATTGAAATCGGGCCGGGTAAGGTTCTCAGCGGTTTTATGAAGAAAATTGATAAGACAGCCCCTGTTTCTCCCGTAGAAGATGTGGCTAGTCTGGAGACTCTTTTAGAAAAATAGGAGGCCCCATGGAATTAACTAATAAAAATGTTTTTATTACAGGTTCAACCCGCGGCATCGGTTTGGCCGTTGCGCATAAATTTGCCAGCCTAGGTGCTAATTTAGTGCTCAATGGCCGTTCAGAAATATCAGAGGAACTACTAGCACAGTTTGCAGGCTATAATGTTAAGGTTGTTGCGATTTCAGGTGACGTCTCTGATTTTACAGATGCAAAACGCATGGTCGATGAGGCTATTGAAGCGCTCGGTTCGGTAGACATTCTTATCAATAATGCTGGCATTACTAATGATAAGCTCATGCTTAAGATGACAGCAGATGACTTTGAACGTGTCCTAAAGATTAACCTGACAGGTGCTTTTAATATGACACAAGCTGTCCTTAAACCCTTAACTAAAGCGCGTCAGGGTGCTATTATTAATATGTCATCAGTCGTTGGTCTTATGGGAAATGTCGGTCAAGCTAATTATGCTGCGTCTAAAGCAGGTCTTCTTGGCTTCACCAAATCTGTTGCACGTGAAGTGGCTGCTCGAGGTGTCCGAGTAAATGCTATTGCTCCAGGCTTCATCGAGTCAGATATGACAGATGCAATTCCTGATAAAATGAAAGATGCTATGATTGCTCAAGTCCCAATGAAGCGCATGGGGCAAGCCGAAGAAGTTGCGGATGTTGCCGTTTTTCTGGCCAGTCAAGAATATTTGACAGGTCAGGTTATCGCTATTGATGGTGGGATGACTATGCAAGGGTAACCTTGGCCTAGTTCTACCTAGTTGTTAAAATCGAAAATTATCTAAGAAAACAGAGGAAATATTATGACTTTTAATCGTGTAGTTGTAACGGGTTACGGTGTCACATCACCAATCGGACATACACCAGAGGATTTCTGGAAGAGCCTTGAGAATGGTGAAATCGGTATCAAACCGATAACGAGGTTCGATCCATCGGAAATTCCAGTTCACAATGCTGGTGAAATCCAAGACTTCCCCTTTGATAAATACTTTGCGAAAAAGGACACCAATCGTATGGATACCTATTCGCTGTATGCTATTTATGCAGCTATGGAAGCCCTTGAAAATGCTAATCTTGATATGGAGGCCGTAGATCGCGACCGCACAGGTGTTATTGTCTCATCTGGTATCGGTGGACTCCAAGAGTTGCAAGATCAGATCATCCGTATGCATGAGCGCGGTATGAAGCGCATTAGACCGATGTTTATCCCTAAAGCCCTTTCCAATATGGGAGCTGGTAATATTGCCCTCAAGATTGGTGCTCAGGGGGTATGTAAATCCATCACAACAGCTTGTGCCTCTGCCAATGATGCCATTGGGGAAGCATTCCGTGAAATCAAGTATGGCTTCCATGATGTTATCCTAGCTGGCGGTTCCGAAGCTTCCATTACTAAAATTGGTATTGGCGGATTCAATGCTTTGACAGCTCTTTCAACAACAGAAGATCCAACTCGCTCAGCTATTCCATTTGATAAAGATCGCAATGGTTTTGTCATGGGTGAGGGTGCCGGTGTTTTAATTGTTGAAAGCTTAGAGCATGCCCAAAAACGTGGCGCTAATATCTTGGCTGAAATTGTCGGCTATGGCAGCAACTGTGATGCTTATCATATGACAACACCAACGCCAGACGGATCAGGTGCTGCTAAAGCAATGAAGCTGGCCATCAAAGAAGCAGGGATCGCACCTGAAGAAGTAGGATACGTCAACGCTCATGGTACGTCAACACAAGCCAATGAAAAGGGCGAAAGTCAGGCTATCGTAGCTGTTCTTGGTAAAAATGTTCCTGTATCATCTACTAAGTCGTTTACAGGGCACTTGCTCGGAGCAGCCGGTGCCGTTGAAGCTATTGCTACAATCGAATCTATCCGTCATAGCTTCCTTCCGATGACTGCAGGGACCAAGGAGTTGTCAGAGGACATTGAAGCTGACGTTATCATGGGTGAAGGACGTCAAGCTGAGGTTGAGTACGCCATCTCAAACACTTTTGGATTTGGCGGTCACAATGCTGTTCTTGCATTTAAACGCTGGGAGGCTTAGGCATGAACATTTCAGAAATCAAAGATTTGATGAGCCAATTTGATGGGTCTAGCCTGCGTGAATTCTCTTATAGCAGCAACGGCGAAGCTCTAGTTTTTAGTAAGAATGAGGGGCAAACAGCTTCTGTAGTAGCTCCAGTAGAGCCAAGCTCAGCTGGGACGGTGCCGTCAACTGTGACAGAGTCAGCGGCATCACAGACAACCAGCGAACCAACGGCTCCAGCAGAGCCAGCCGCAATAGTGGCCGAAGGCGACCTTATAGAAAGTCCCTTGGTTGGCGTGGCTTATCTTGCACCAGCGCCTGATAAACCAGCCTTCGTTTCTGTCGGAGACAGTGTCAAAAAAGGACAGACTCTCTTGATTATTGAAGCGATGAAGGTTATGAATGAGGTTCCTGCACCAAGAGATGGTGTTGTAACTGAAGTTTTGGTCGCGAATGAAGAAGTTGTTGAGTTTGGAAAAGGATTGGTGCGGATCAAATGATCGATATTGCAAAAATTCGTGAGTCCCTTCCCCATCGCTACCCTATGCTTCTAGTCGATCGCGTCTTGGAGATGTCGGATGATGAGATTGTAGCGATTAAAAATGTTACGGTTAACGAGCCCTTCTTCAATGGTCACTTTCCTGAGTACCCAGTGATGCCAGGTGTTCTTATTATGGAGGCTCTAGCTCAAACGGCTGGTGTCTTGGAATTGTCCAAGGAAGAAAATAAAGGAAAGCTAGTCTTTTATGCTGGTATGGACAAGGTTAAATTTAAAAAGCAGGTTGTTCCGGGTGACCAACTGGTTATGACAGCTAAGTTCGTTAAGCGCCGCGGCACCATCGCAGTGGTTGAAGCCAAGGCAGAAGTTGATGGTAAACTGGCTGCCAGCGGGACCCTGACCTTTGCCCTAGGAAACTAGCTTTATGCTTATTAGATGGCTAGTTTAAAATTTTGCAGGAGAAAGACAGATAAATGTTTAAGAAAATTTTGATTGCCAATCGTGGTGAAATCGCAGTGCGTATCATCCGTGCAGCACGTGAGCTGGGTGTTGAAACCGTTGCAATCTACTCAGAGGCTGATAAGGAAGCTCTGCATGTCCTCCTTGCTGATGAGGCAATCTGCGTTGGGCCAGCCCGTTCAACAGATTCTTATCTTAATATGAATGCTGTCCTGTCAGCAGCCATCGTTACAGGAGCACAGGCTATCCATCCAGGTTTTGGATTCTTAAGTGAGAACTCAAAATTTGCCACTGTGTGCGAGGAGATGAACATTAAGTTTATTGGACCTTCTGGTAGTGTCATGGATAAGATGGGCGATAAAATCAATGCACGTGCTGAAATGATTAAGGCTAATGTTCCGGTTATTCCGGGATCAGACGGTGAAGTTGTTACGGCCGAAGACGCCCTTAAAATCGCTGATAAAATTGGCTATCCTGTTATGCTCAAAGCTTCTGCTGGCGGCGGTGGAAAAGGAATTCGCAAGGTAGAAAAAGCTGAGGATCTAGTTTCAGCTTTTGAATCAGCATCGCAAGAAGCCCTAGCTGCCTTTGGTAACGGTGCGATGTACATCGAAAAGGTTATCTATCCAGCCCGTCATATTGAAGTTCAAATCTTGGGAGATGCTTACGGTAATATTATCCACCTAGGAGAACGTGACTGCTCGCTCCAGCGCAACAATCAGAAAGTACTAGAGGAAAGCCCTTCTATTGCTATCGGAGCCACCCTGCGTAAAGAAATGGGGGCAGCGGCTGTTCGTGCTGCCAAGGCTGTTCAGTATGAAAATGCTGGCACAATTGAATTTTTACTGGATGAAGCGACAGGTCATTTCTACTTCATGGAAATGAATACGCGGATTCAGGTTGAGCATCCTGTAACTGAGTTTGTAACCAGTGTCGATCTGGTCAAAGAACAGATCCGCATTGCCAGCGGTGAAGAACTTTCTCACCATCAAGAAGACATTCAGATTACGGGGCATGCTATTGAATGTCGCATCAATGCAGAAAATCCTAAGTTTAACTTTGCGCCAAGTCCAGGTAAGATTACCGATTTGTACCTGCCTGCAGGCGGTGTCGGTATACGTGTGGACTCTGCTGTTTATCATGACTATACGATTCCACCTTATTATGATAGTATGATTGCTAAGATTATTGTCCATGGTGAGAACCGTTTTGATGCCTTGATGAAGATGCAGCGCGCTTTGTATGAGTTAGAAATTGATGGTGTACTAACCAATGCTGATTTTCAACTGGACTTGATTTCAGATAAGCATGTGATTGCTGGAGATTACGATACAGCATTCTTGATGGAGACCTTCTTACCAGCATATAATCAAGAAGATTAGGAGAATTTATGGCCTTATTTGGAAGAAAAGACAAGTACATCCGTATCAATCCCAATCGTTCGTTAAGGACTCCTGAACAGACCAAGCCTGAGGTGCCGGATGAATTATTTGCTAAATGTCCAAGCTGTAAGCATGTTATCTATCAGAAGGACCTAGGGGCAGAGAAAATCTGCCCTTCTTGTGGCTATAATTTCCGCATCTCGGCACCTGAACGCTTAGACTTGACTGTAGATCAAGGTAGTTTTGAAGAAATGTTCACAGGTATTGATACCAAAGATCCCCTGAATTTCCCAGGCTATAGCGATAAACTAGCGACCGTTAAGGGCAAGACAGGACTTGATGAGGCTGTTATGACTGGGACTGCTGAGATTCAAGGGCGTAAGATTGCTCTTGGAATCATGGATCCTAACTTCATCATGGCCAGTATGGGGACGGTTGTTGGTGAAAAACTGACACGACTATTTGAGTATGCAACAGAGCATAGTTTACCTGTTGTTGTCTTTACGGCTTCAGGCGGTGCCCGTATGCAAGAAGGTATCATGAGTCTTATGCAAATGGCTAAGATTTCTGCTGCCGTCAAACGTCATTCTAATGCTGGTCTCTTTTATCTAACGGTTCTGACAGATCCTACAACTGGTGGTGTCACAGCGAGTTTTGCCATGGAAGGGGATATAATTATTGCTGAACCACAGACTTTAATTGGTTTTGCTGGCCGCCGTGTGATTGAGACAACGGTGCGTGAACAGCTGCCTGATGGTTTTCAAAAGGCAGAATTCCTTTTAGAACACGGCTTTGTAGATGCTATTGTCAAACGTACAGAAATGAAAGAAACCATTGCTAAACTCGTTGCATTTCACGGAGGGGCCAAATGAGTGATGTTGCACGTATTTTAAAAGAAGCGCGTGATCAAGGTCGTTTGACAGCTCTTGATTATGCCGAACAGGTATTCGATGATTTTATAGAATTACATGGAGACCGTTATTTTGCAGATGATGGAGCGGTTATCGGTGGATTGGCTCGTTTGGATGGTCGACCTGTCACTGTAATCGGTATCCAAAAAGGGAAAAACCTCCAGGACAATCTCAACCGCAATTTCGGTCAGCCTAATCCTGATGGTTATCGCAAGGCTTTGCGCTTGATGAAGCAGGCTGAAAAATTTGGGCGTCCAGTGATTACCTTTATTAACACAGCAGGAGCATATCCAGGTGTTGGTGCTGAAGAGCGCGGACAGGGTGAAGCTATCGCTCGCAATCTGATGGAAATGAGTGACCTCAAAGTTCCTATCATTGCTATCATCATTGGCGAGGGAGGGTCTGGCGGAGCCCTAGCTCTTGCTGTAGCTGATAAGGTTTGGATGCTGGAACATACCATCTATGCTATTCTCAGCCCTGAAGGTTTTGCTTCAATTCTTTGGAAAGATGGCTCCCGTGCTACGGAAGCTGCTGAGCTCATGAAATTGACAGCGGGAGAGCTCTACAAGATGGATATTGTTGATAAGGTTATTCCAGAACATGGTTATTTTTCAAGTGAAATTGTTGAGATGATCAAGAATAACCTCATCGAAGAAATTAAACATCTCAGTCAGCTCCCTCTTGAAGATTTGTTGGAACAGCGCTATCAGCGCTTTAGAAAGTACTAGTAAAAGCCCTTGAATAGGGCTTTTTGGCTATTATACGAAAAGGAAAAAGTGATGTATGAAAAACTAAATGCCTACCTCGCCTATCAAGGCTTTAAATACGTTAAACCAGAAAAAGCTGGTCCTCTAGCCGGTGAAATGACAGAGCTCAAAGTGCTGGGGCAAGGCGCCCGCTCAGAATTTACAGGTATTGCTAAACATCTGGCTGATAAAGTAGCCCCTTTTGAAATGACTCGGGTCAGCAATTGGGCTAATCAGGCGCAAGTCGCTCGTCCGCATTTTTGGTGCTATTTCAAACAGCCTCAGGACCATCCGGATGATGTTGGATTGGCTATCCGTCTCTATGGACAAAAAGACGATTTTGGTATCTCGGTGGAGGTCAGCTTTGTGGAGCGCAAAAAATCAGAAGATACCTTGTCCAAACAAAACAAGATCTTAACAGTGCCAATTGCTGAACCTCTTTACTATTTTGCCCAAGAAGATGGTGTTAGCCACAAAGTAGAGGGAAATGAAGAAAACCGATCCAAGCTGCAAGAGGCTGTCGAATCAGGAACCGTCCAAAAGGTACTGGTCAAATATGATATTCCTATAGAAATGGAATCGTCTCTAGATTCGCTAACAGATCAGCTGGTTCTGGGGTTTGATCGAGTTCTACCTTATTACGACGCAACGAAAAGCTAGAATTTACGAAGAAATAATGGATTATAAAGAATTAAAAGATCTTTTTGAAGCCCATCAAAATGCTGAAAATGCCCTTGCCATGGCTAAATACATGCGCAATCAGTTTCGTTTTTATGGTTTGAAAACAGCTGATCGAAGGGCTCTTTACAAAGGCTTTCTTAAAGAAGCAAAGAAAAAACAAATACCAGACTGGCAGCTCTTGGATCAATGCTACGAGGATAGCCACCGAGAACTCCAGTATTTTGTTTATGACTACCTGCTGGCACTGAACAAGTATTTAACCTATGAGGATATCGCACATATCCGTCATTATATCAAAAACAAGCCGTGGTGGGATACCATTGATTTTCTATGCAAGGCAATCGGCAGTATTGGCTTGAGAGATGACAGGGTGGGTCCTTTAATGTTAAGTTGGTCGCAGGATGAAGATTTTTGGATCAGAAGGACGTCTATCGAGCATCAGCTTGGTCTAAAAGAAGAGACAGATAGAGACCTGCTGGAAAAAATTCTCTTTAACAATTTCGGTAGTCAGGAATTTTTCATCAACAAAGCTATAGGCTGGGCCTTGCGGGATTATTCAAAGACCAATCCAGATTGGGTCAGGCGGTTCATCGAGAAATATGGAAATCAAATGTCTTCCTTAAGCGTAAAAGAAGGCAGCAAGTATCTTTAAATAAGAATGCTGACTATCAAAAAACCAGACGGTCATTAGAACGTCTGGCTTTTTCTCATGTGCATAGCTAGTAATAATATCGACAGTTTTCCATTAATAGCAGAAATAGCATAATCTGTAGCATTATTTTCATTTGAAATTAAAAATTCTTTTTCTTTAGGGGGCAGTAACGTAGGTATTTAGTTTCATTAACAATGACGCTTTAGGGGTTCACAGGCCAGCTAAAAAATTTTATAATAACGGCTGTCAGGTAAAAAACTGGCAAATAAAAATAAAAGAGGTATAATCTTATGACAACTCAAACATTGGAACAATTTGATGCAATGACTGCTCAAGAACTGGCTGCTATTGAAGGTGGAGCCACAGTTGAAGATGATGGATCAACATATTATGGTAATGGACTGTATTGCAGCGAAGATAAAGGTTGCTGGGTAGACACTGGCCGCTTGATTACTTCTCTTGTAAACAATATCCCCGCCCAATGGTTTACTGGTGGCAAATCTGGTTGGAATTCCAACTATTAATTTGACCACTTCAGTATTAGTGGTTGAATCCAAGTAAACACAGCACTAACGCTTAGTTGCCATACTTCAATTTAACTATGAAAAACAAAAAGAAGCGAATTGATTATATTATTGGCAAAATAGGCTAAGATACTTGTCTAGATCAAGAGGATATCAGATAAAAGATATTATTTATCTTGAACCTAGAGAAGAGCAGAGATTTTCAAATCCATTTTCAAGGATGTGAATGCTAGGCTGTGTTACGAAGGGTTTCTATAAGAAAAGTAAAGATGGAGCAGTTGTTTGCTCCATCTTTTTTTGTAAACTTTGTAAGCGTCTGATTAAAAAAACAGACTTCCCAATTGGAAATCTGCTTGAACTGGTTTTAACTATTATGGGCAATCACTTCAACCCCACCCATATATGGACGAAGTACTTCTGGAATCGTGACAGAGCCGTCTTCATTTTGATAGTTCTCAAGGATGGCTGCGACTGTGCGGCCGACAGCCAAGCCTGAACCATTGAGGGTGTGGAGGAGCTTAACCTTGCCATCAGCTTCGTCGCGGTAGCGAATTTGTGCACGACGCGCTTGGAAGTCTTCACAGTTAGAGCAGGAAGAGATTTCCCGATAGGTATTTTGCGCTGGAATCCAGACTTCAAGATCATAGGTCTTAGCAGCTGAGAAGCCCATGTCGCCAGTGCAAAGTGTAATCACACGATATGGGAGTTCCAATTTTTGAAGGATACTTTCAGCGTTAGCTACCATTTTTTCTAGTTCATCGTAAGAGTTCTCAGGCTTAGCAAATTTCACCATTTCAACCTTATGGAATTGGTGCAGACGGATTAGTCCGCGTGTATCTCGACCAGCAGAACCTGCTTCTGAACGGAAAGATGGGCTCATCGCGGTAAATTTAACAGGCAGCTTCCTACCGTCGATGATCTCATCGCGGTAAAAGTTGGTCAAGGGCACCTCAGCTGTCGGAATTAGGACATAATCCGTATCGGCTAGCTCAAACGTATCCTCTTTGAATTTCGGATACTGGCCAGTACCAAACATAGAATCGTGGTTGACCATATATGGTGGAATCATTTCGGTGTAGCCTTCTTTGGCATGTTCATCCAACATGAAGTTATAGATAGCACGTTCTAAGCGGGCCCCCAGACCTTTATAGAAAAGAAAGCGTGACCCGGTAACTTTAGCACCGCGTTCCCAATCCAGAATATTAAGGTTTTCACCAAGATCCCAGTGGGCCTTGATATCAAAGTCAAAATCACGCGATGTTCCCCAGCGGCGAACTTCGACATTGTCATCTTCATCAGCTCCTACAGGAACGTCATCAGCAGGAATATTGGGAAGAGTCGTGATAAATTCATCGACCTTACTGTCAAACTGAGCTAATTCAGCATCAATAGCTTTGATGTCGGCTGAGACCTTTTGCATGGCGGCGATTTGCTCCTGAGCATCTTCCTTATTGCGCTTGGCTTGTGCGATAGCAGCAGAAGCAGTGTTACGTTCAGCTTTGAGCTCTTCAGATTTAACAATAAGAGCCCGGCGTTTAACGTCCAGCTCGTGCAGCTGGTTTAAGGTTTCTTGAGCCACGCCGCGGCTGGCCAGTTTCTCAGCTACGGTGTCGAAATCAGTACGAATGCGTTTTAAATCTAACATAATCGATCCTTTCCAGAAATAAAAACACCAAATGCTTGGGGCTGGGGCGCTTGCGCGCGGTTCCACCCAGCTTCACATTCAGTGCACTTTTAATATTAACAAAATTCATAAACGGTAGAATTTCAGATTATTCCCCTATCTGCTCGCAGCAAGCGCAGACTCTCTGCAAAGATCCTAATCCTACTTATCCGTTGCCCTTATTATATAAGAAAATAGCTGAAAAGTAAACTTAAACTTTGTAAAGCCTTTGATAAATGTCTTAAATGAACTTATGCTAGAATATCTTACATGAAGTTGAAACAAGAAAGAAATTTGGGAATTGATCTCCTGCGAATTTTTGCCATGCTCATGATTATCGTGACTCATATCCTAGGCAAGGGTGGTATTCGGGAAGAAGTTGATGGATCAACAGATATTTACTATTGGACGACTTGGTTGATTCAGGTAACAGCCTATGGAGCTGTTAATTGCTATGCTCTTATCAGTGGCTATGTCGGGATCCATTCTCATTATAGATACTCCAAGGCGGTCTTGTTATGGCTGCAGGTTATTTTTTACACTCTGGGCTTTGGACTCGTATTCACTCTGGCTGGTCAGGATGTTACTGAGCAAGATTGGCTGTCAGCTTTTTTTCCAGTTATCAAAGGGCAATATTGGTATATCACAGCCTACTTCGGCCTATTGGTATTTATGCCCTTGCTCAATATTGGTTTATCAAAGATTAGCAATCGAGATTTAAAATACATTGTTATTGTTGCTATCTTTTTCTTTTCTGTTATGCCTGCTCTTTTCAATACTAGGGTTGATGAATTTTCTTTCGACCGTGGTTTTAGTATGAACTGGTTGACGGTACTTTATATTATTGGTGCTTACCTCAAACGTCTTGATCTTGTTCGTCTATTTAGGGAACGAACACTTGCTCTCATCTTTGCAGTATCTATCGCTGTAACTTTTGTGATGAAATTTATTATGGGGGATATCTGGTATTGGTACACCTCGCCTAGCCTATTAGCTGGATCACTTGCCATTTTTATTTGGTTTGAAACACGCTCCATCAAACGAAAAGGCCGCTTTGCTAGACTAATTCAATTTTTTTCTCCAACGACTTTAGGGATCTATCTCGTCCATCTCAACCCTCTTTTAGTAAGGTTTTGGCTCAAGGATATTTTTGTTCCTTTTGTTGATTTCCCCATTGTCTTATTCCCTCTTATTATTTTAGGAACAGCTCTTCTAATTTTTGTCGTGTCAGGCCTTATTGAAAAACTGCGCTTGCATTTATTTCAATCTCTTAAAATTCCAAAGCTAGTTAATAAAATAGACAGCCTCTTTCCCTTCGCCCGTTATGACTAAAAAACGCTCCAGTGGAGCGTTTTTTCACGAGCTTGGAAATGAGAGAGCGAGTCAGCTCCAGTGGAGCGTTTTTTCATGAGCTTGGAAATGAGCAAGCAGTTCAAGAAGCGAACGCAAAGTAGTATCCAATCACTGATAGTTCAAAATAAAAGTAACGAAATCTATTTCCGTTACTTCTTACGTGATACGAGATTTTTGAGGTTGGATCCAATCTTTTGCAAGAGGGTTGGTAATCTGACGATTTTGTCGTTACCGACCTGTTCACGAGCGATTTTAAGAATTTTACCCGAATCTTTTGACGCAAAGAGGAATTTTCCCTGCTCAGTAAAAACTTGAAAGTGACGACTGATTTTTTTACCAGAGACATTGGCCCCTATTTTATCGACCGACGTCCAAGGAATCTGGATGTAGTCCTCGGGATTTTTATCATTGTAAAACTCTAAAGCTTTATCGCCGATAAGATACTTACCGACTTTGTTTCCCATACCGAGATAGAAGACCCCAGTGGTCGTTAGTTCGACCTTTGTATTAAGTGATTGTGCCATCTTTTCTACCTTAAGAATTTTTCTATATTATACCAAAAAAGGAGGACTTACGCCATGTATGGTCTAGAGCTTTTTATATAGGGCTTAAACTAATCGGATAGCTGAAGCCCGACTGTCTTTTAGTCCAATAGTGGCATCCTTTATAATGGTTCGTAATTTTTTGGGTTTATTTCTTAGATTGGCGTATAGGTTAAACTTCTATTTTTAAGCCAGTTTTAACTTAACAAATGGTAAGTAAGGATTTATAATAGCCACCGTTAGCTCATAAAGCTGATAAAAATAAAAAGAAAAACGAGATTATTATTGTGACAAAAGAGACACTTAATTAATTTTCAACAATAGACACAGAAGTACTTTCCTAAGTCACTAAGACTTCCGCGCAAGCCTTGACTGATGTTATTGTTAATAGTTGGATTTCAGGCATTGCAAATTTTGTTGCTTATTGATAATTAAGGTATAAACTTTATTGTATTAAACTACTTTTATTAGGCTTGCTTAATGGTGTTCTGAGAGGCTCTATAACTTCTGGTAGGTCTGGTAGGGCTCTCACCCATTACAGTAATTACAGAAGCCAAAAGTTAAGCGAGAGGAAAAATTCTATTTTGATAAGCTCTTAAAAAAGTTGAACACAAGCTCCAACCTATCTAGTCCCCATGCTTTTGAATAGACTCCAAGGCTTTAATAACAATAAGATACTGAAATAGAAGGTCAGCTTTTACTTGTTCAATCTTTGGTTAACAGACTATGCCATAATACTTGGCTTATACATTTTTCTACTATTCTATAAGAAAAAGAGAGCCAAAGCTCTCTTTGTTTTCTTGCTTACATCAATCCGGCAACATGGGCAATGATACCTACTGCAAAAAGTGCAAGAATCATAACAATAGGTGACACTTTCTTTCTAAGCAACCACATACATAATAGAGTTAACAAAAGTCCCATTAGGCCTGGAATCAATGAATCTAGCTGCTCTTGAAGGCTGTTTGTTTTGATAGGACCAAGATTTAAGTTATCATTAAAGCCTTCAATAGCTTCCTTTAACTTGCCTCCGGTAACGGCACCATTAGGTAGAGTGACAAACGTTTTACCATTATCGTTGCTAAGCTTAGTTGCTGGTAAATCTACAGCAAATTTAACACTAACCCAACGCTCAACCAAGGCTGCTAAGATGAACATACCAAGAATAGACGCTCCCTTAGTAATCTTTTGGAGGATACCCCCTGAAAGGTCTTTGGTAATTTCGGAACCAGCTTTAAATCCTAACTCTTGTGTATACCAGAGGAAGGCCATACGGATGATATTCCACCCGAAGAAGAAAATCAGCGGGCCAACAATATTACCTGCTTGTGCAAGTGAAGCGCCAAGAGCACCAAGGATCGGACGGAGCGTAAACCAGAAAACAGGGTCACCGATACCGGCCAAGGGTCCCATCATACCGATTTTAACCCCTTGGATAGCAGCATTATCGATTTCAGCTCCATTAGCTTTTTCTTCTTCCAAAGCTAATGTTACCCCAAGGATAGGGGCAGCTACGTAAGGGTGGGTATTAAAGAACTCCAAGTGACGTTCCAAAGCTGCAGAACGATCTTCCTCAGAAGTATAAAGCTTTTTAATCGCTGGAATCAGTGAGTAAGCCCAACCCAAGTTTTGCATCCGTTCATAGTTCCAAGATCCTTGTAAGAATGTTGAGCGCCACCAAACTTTACGACGATCAGATTGTGTTAATTGAATTCTTTCTGCCATTGTTTTGCTCCTCTCTAATAGTCTTCCAAGATATCGCCAATTGGATCTCCGGAACCGCCAGAGCTACCAGCAGATCCGCCTCCATTACCAGCCATATCTGACAGGTTGAGGTAGATAAGAGCAGCTGCGACACCAATTGTACCAAGAGCAACTAAAGTAAGATCGGTAACGGCAGCAAAAGCAAAACCAAGGGCAAAGAATGGCCAAGTTTCACGGGTTGCCATCATATTGATAACCATAGCATAACCAACAGCAACAACCATACCACCACCAATGGTCATACCGTCTTTTAGCCAAGATGGAATCGCATTTAACAGCTCTTGTACAGTATGGGTAGGCAGAGCAAGAAGGAGGGCTACAGGCAACATAATACGTAAACCTTGAAGAATCAAGGCCGTAAAGTGAGCCCGTTCGACAGCGCGGATATTCCCTTTTGTTGCAGCTGTATCAGCTCCGTGAACAATCCCAACAGAGATAGTACGTACCAACATGGTCAATGCAAGTCCGGCAACAGCGAGTGGAATAGCCACTGCTTGGGCAACACCAATACCAGATTTAGAGAAATCTCCCCCTTTAACCATGATAACTGCTGCAGCCGTTGCTGCTAAAGCGATATCTGGCGCTACAGCCGCTCCGATATTTGCCCAACCGAGAGCAATCATTTGCAGTCCACCGCCGAGAATTAACCCAGCTTCTAAGTGTCCTGTAGCCAACCCAATCAAGGTACATGAAACCAATGGTTGGTGAAGTTGGAATTGGTCCAAGATACCATCAAGCCCTGCAAAGAAGGCGATGATGAGGACCAAAATAATAGAAATAACTGACATTATTCTAGTTCCTTTCGTTTATGACATAAAAATTATTGAATATGTGCCTTCTCGATAAGATCAAACAAATCTTTCTGAGAATCATTTGGGACCTTACGCACGTCGAATGTAACCCCGAGATCGCGAAGTTTCTCAAAGGTTGCAACATCGTCCTTGTCCATGGATAGGACGTTGTTGACAACGGTCTTACCAGTCGAATGAGCCATAGAACCAACATTAAGTTCTTTAATTGGCACCCCGCCTTCAATGGCTTCCAGAGCCTCTTGCGGTGTCTCAAACAGGATGAGCGCATGTGTATCGCCAAAGCGAGGGTCCTTGGATGCTTCAACCAATTTCTTGATTGGCACAACATTAGCCTTAACACCGTTAGGTGCCGCTTGTTTGATCAGACTCTTACGCAGTTCATCTTTTGCGACAGTGTCTGAAGCAACGATGATCCGATTTGCTTTAGAATTTGGTGTCCATCCAGTTGCCACCTGTCCGTGAAGCAGACGTGTATCTACGCGTGCCAAGTTGATTTTGAGCTTACCGTCTCCGATAACAGTACCTTCGGGGATCGCACCCTGTCTAGGACCTGCAGAACCAGTTTCAGCAGCTGGCGCTTCCTCAGTGGGATTAAGTTCTTCAGGAAGCACTTTAACACCGTCTTTGGCCTCCTTAATGATATTTGCCGCTACTTGTCCAACACCCGCATCAGCAGCCATTAAGCGCTCAGTGTAGGCTTGGATCAGCATTGGCAGATTAAGTCCTGTAATAATGGCCATTTTGCGATCAGGATTTTCACCCATAACGCGGCTGGCTTGGTTAAATGGTGAACCAGACCAAAGGTCGGCTAGGACTAGGATTTCATCGTCAGCCTCGAATTGTGCGATAGCATCGTTGAAATGACTATAAAGGTCATCAGGTCCTTCATTTGGCATAAAAGTGACCACTTGTACCTTCTCTTGCTCACCGAAAATCATAGAGCCAGATTGGTGGATACCTTCAGCGAATTTACCGTGGCTGGCAATAATAATACCGATACCCATTCTTGAATTTCCTCCTTTTTATTTAGTTACCTCTACACTCCTTGCTAATCTCTCCCGTGGACTTTTCTTTTGGAGTTTAGGGGCAGTCAAGAACAAGTCTATTGTAAAACGCTTTCAGATAAAAGTCAAGATAAATTTCTGGAAAACCCCATCTATTTTCAAAAGAATGCAAAAACTTTCATTTGCTTCTTTATACAAGATACTAAGGGCGACCGCAGATAAAGCAAAAATAGGAGGTTTGACGAAGACGCTTGCGTCTAGGAAAAAAGCTATCTTTTTTGCACAATCTGCAGCCCGAGTTCGATTTACAAGATACTAAG
>NZ_JBRUHS010000016.1:0-48889 GCF_053206945.1 Streptococcus dentasini | reverse complement strand
CTTGGTCGTACTTAGCTTTATCGGCATCATACTGGGCTTTAGCTGTATTATATGCCGCTAACGCCTCTTGATACTTGGCCTCGTTTTCCGCATTGATGCGGTCGGCTTCCGCCTTCTCAGCGACCTTACTATCGTAGTTAGCTTTATCTGTATCGTACTTTTTCTTATCAGCATTATACTGAGCGAGCGCGGCTTCATAATCTGCTTGCGCTTGCTTATAAACAGCCATCGCTTGTTCATAGGCAGCCTTGTTCTGAGCATTGATTTGATCAGCCTTTTCCTTCTCAGCAGTCTTATTGTCAAATTCTAATTTAGCCTTGTTGTAATTCTCAACAGCAGCTTGATACTGGGCTCTAGCAACTTGGTAATCGTTCAGTGTTTGATTGATTTCTTGAGTTTGAACATTGTTATCAGCAACTGCTGCCTCTACTGATGGCTGGAGCTGGGGCGGGGTTTCTTCAACTTGGATGCCCTGCTCTTGAGCAGCTGCTTTAGCCTTCTCCAACCCAGATGAGGTCACCTCTGAAGTTGTCGTAACGGTAGTACCGTTGTCATCTACACCAACAACGCGAGTTTGAATGGAGTCTGTTTCGGAAACTCCTTCATTGGTTGCTGGAACCGCTGGTTGATCAGCTGCACTGCTCCCATCATCAACAGCTGACGGGGCTGCTGCCCCCGAATTAGCGTCCTCTGCTTTTACCTGTACTCCTCCTGCAGCCAGTAAAGCTGTACCCAACAGGACAGACGCTGCCCCAAAGCTATACTTTCTGATGGAGAAGCGCTGTGAACGTTTTCCCATTTCAATCTTCCTCCCAATAAAGATAGTTTAAATTAGTATTTGTTTTTGCAAACACTCTTTTATATTCTAGCAAATTTTCTATTAATTACAATACTTTTGTCCTCAAATGTTATTTTTTCAGCATCTTTCATCGTTTTTTGAAAGTTCTAAAAGGAAGTTAGTCACAAATCCCGACTCTCCAAATTTCTGAATACATTGAAAACAGCCCTAGCAAACAAGTGCTAGAGCTGCTTTTAGATTATTTAGCAATCAACGAATTTCCGCATTAACATTTTCCGTCAATGATTTGGTAATTTTTTCCATATACTTAGCAACTTCCTCATCTGTTAAATTATCCTTTGGATTTTGGAAAGTTAAACTATAGGCCATTGACTTCTTACCTTGACCAAGATTAGCACCTGCGTAGACATCAAAGAGCCTAATATCACTCAGACGTTTAACCCCTGCCGCTGCAATTGCTTGTACAATGGTCTTGTGACTGATAGATTGATCAACCAGAAGGGCGATATCGCGTGACACCGCAGGGAATTTGGTGATATCTACAAAGGCCGCAGCTGGTTTCAAGGCAGCTGCCACTGCTGTCAGGTTTAACTCGGCAACATAGGTTTCAGGAATGCTATAGGCTTTAGCCAGCTCAGGGTGAACCTGTCCAACAAAACCAACCACATGACCATCCAGCGAAACGGCAGCTGTACGACCGGGATGCATGGTTGTTAAACTCTTATCAGCTGCAAACTCAACTGTCAGATCTAATTTATCAAAGAGAGCGTCAATAATTCCCTTAGCATGGAAGAAATCAACTGGAATTGCCTCAGTTTGGAAATCCTTATCGGTGACTAGGCCAGTCATAGCAAAGGCGAAGGTTTCCAACTCACGAGGCAGGTCCTCTTTTGGATTGCCTGATTGCTCAAAAACTTTACCAATTTCGTAAATTGCAACATCGCTGTTCTTGCGAGCTACATTATAGGCTACGGTATCCAGCATCCCAGAGATAATGTTTTGGCGAAGAGCAGAGCGCTCAAGGCTCATTGGCCACATCAACTCCGTTACTTGGCTTGGTGCCATTGTAAATTCGGTTGCCTTCTCAGGCGTGGTCAGAGCATAGGAAATAATCTCTGATAGACCAGCGCCTTCGGCAAGAGTGCGAACCTTACGACGCAGTTTTTGCATCGCTGTCAGTTCACCAGCCGTTCCAGACGCTTCTGGCAAGGTCGTCGGCAATTTATCATAGCCATAGATACGGGCAATTTCTTCAACCAAGTCTGCCTGAATAGCGATATCCCAGCGACGACGGGGCACAGAAACAGTAAAGACCTCGCTGCTGCCAGCGACAGGAAATCCGAGTCGAGTGAAGATAGCCTCAATGTCTGCGTAGGTTAACTGAGTTCCCAGACGAACATTGACATATTCAAGACTAGTGGAGACTTCTACTGGGTTTGTTGGCAAGCTGCCTGCTGAGACACTTCCAGATAGGACACTGCCTCCGGCTAATTCCTGCAGCATAGCTGCCGCAAAATCAAGCGCCTCTGACACGGTATCATAGTTGATTCCTTTTTCAAAACGTGAAGAACTTTCTGAACGGAGGTTGAGGCGGCTACTGGTTTTACGAATCGTTTGGCCATCAAAAACCGCGGCTTCCAGTACTACCTTCTTAGAGTCAGCAGATATCTCTGTAGACTGTCCGCCCATGACACCGGCTAAGGCTACTGGCTTATCGGCAACAGTGATGACTAGATCTTTCTGCGTCAGGTCGCGCTCTTCACCATCAAGGGTAAGCAGACTTTCACCTGCACGCGCTGAGCGAGCGACAATCTTTTTATCTTCAAACTTATCATAGTCGAAAGCATGCATGGGTTGACCGAAATACAGCAGAACATAGTTGGTCACGTCAACCACGTTATTGATAGGACGAATCCCTGCATTCATGAGCAAGTTTTGCAGCCACTGAGGACTCGGTGCTACGGTGACATTATCCACCAGACGGGCTTGATAAGTTAATACCTTATCTGACTCGATAGCCACCGATAAGTGTTCAGCAACTGGCTGTCCATTTTCGCTGAGCTGCTTTTCAGGAAAATGGACAGTTTTGTCATAGATGGCAGCTACTTCATAGGCAACACCGCGCATCGATAAAGCATCAGCACGATTAGGAGTAATCGCCAACTCAATGATTTCATCATCCAAATCAAGATAAGGAAAGATGCTATCGCCAGGGACAGCTGATTCAGGCAAGATTTGGATCCCATCGGAAAATTCTTTAGGGATAATACTGTCTGACAAGCCCAGTTCCTGCAGGGAACAAATCATTCCCAACGATTCCAGACCGCGGATTTTCCCTTTTTTGATTTTATAATTATCAGCGATACGGGCGCCCGGTAAGGCGACAATAACCTTGACTCCAGCCTTGATGTTTGGAGCACCGCAGACAATCTGACGCGGTTCTTCCTCACCAGTATCCACTTGACAAAGATGAAGGTGAGTATCCGGAACATCTTCACAGGATAAAACATCTCCCACTACAAGTTTCGATAAACCCTCAGCTGGTATTTCCACACCTTCTACTTCGATCCCTGTTGTCGACATCTTTTCAGCAAGTTCAGCCGTTGTTACATCAACATCAACTAACTCTTTCAACCACTTATATGATACAAGCATATTACTACCAACGGATATCTTTAAAAACAGTTGGAAATAGAAACCCTATCATATCGAGTTTCCCTTTGTCCTTCCAAACTTTTTATCCGCATCCATTTCCTTTCAGTTATTTCAATTTTTTCTTGAGCAGCCAGTCTACATCAACCTTATCCTCTGAAACCGGAAAGGCATGCTGGCTGAATTTTTCAAAACCATACTTGGCATAGAATCTCTGTGCCTTAAAATTCTTTTCCCAAACACCTAACCAAACCCAAGAAGCACCTGATTTTTTTGCTTCTTTCAAGGCAAATTCAAAGAGCATTTTACCGATTCCTAACCCCTGAAACTTTTGCAGGACATAAATCCTTTGGATTTCAAAAGCATCATCCAGTTCTGTCTCAGTCTGAGCAGAGCCCGTATTGGTCTTAAGGAAACCTGCCTTTTGTCCATCAACTTCCGCAAAGGTATAGCTAGATTCTGAGCAGGCAAGTTCTTCCCTTAAACGTTCGAGAGCTAAGGCAGAATCAAAATAAGCCTGCAGCTGCTCCTCAGTATTATCGTGGGCAAAAGTTTCGCGAAAGGTTTGCATAGAGAGTTCTCTCAAGGTATTAGCCTCGTTTAGGCTAACGGTTTTCAATACAATAGTCAAAACCTTTTCTCCCTTTTACTTAGGCTTATTTAAACTGGGCGGAGAACCGAACATCGCCTTGATAGAAACCACGGATATCATTGATACCGTAACGTAACATAGCAATGCGTTCTTGCCCTAGACCAAAGGCAAAGCCTGAATATTTCTCTGAATCGACACCAGACATTTCAAGGACTCGCGGATGGACCATACCAGCACCTAGGATCTCAATCCAGCCAGTTTTCTTGCAGACATTGCAACCTTGGCCTCCACACTTGAAGCAAGAAACATCTACTTCTACTGATGGTTCAGTAAAAGGGAAATACGATGGTCTCAGACGGATTTTCCGATCTTCACCGAACATTTTTTGGCTAATCAGCTGCAGGGTCCCCTTGAGATCCCCCATCGAGATATTTTCTCCGACAACAAGACCTTCAATCTGATGGAATTGGTGCGAATGAGTAGCATCATCGGTATCGCGTCGAAATACACGCCCCGGTGAAATCATTTTAAGAGGGCCTTGTGAAAAATCATGCCGATCCAAGGTCCGGGCCTGAACTGGACTGGTATGTGTCCGCAGCAAGATATCCTCAGTAATGTAGAAAGTATCTTGCATATCGCGCGCAGGATGGTTCTTAGGCAGATTCATCCGCTCAAAATTATAGTAGTCACTCTCAACTTCAAACCCATCGACAACTTGAAAACCCATACCGAGGAAAATATCCTCAATTTCCTCAGATATTTGCGTCAAAATGTGGCGGTTCCCAAGATTAACCTTGCGACCTGGCAGTGTCACATCCAGTGTTTCTGACTCCAATTGGGCTTGAATCTTAGCAGCCTCAACAATCTTAGCTTGCTCTTCAAAAGCCTGAGTCAAAACATCACGCACTTCGTTGACTTGCTTACCAATGACTGGACGCATCTCACTTGATAGGTCTTTCAACCCTTTAAGGAGCTCCGTCAAAGACCCCTTCTTCCCTAAAACAGCAACCCTCAGCTCTTGCAATTCCTTGCTGTGATTGCCATTCATTTCCTTGAGCTTAGCCTTGGTTGAAATTTTTAACTCTTCTAACTCTTTTTGTAAATCCATTACAGGTGTTTCCTTTCATGATTGATTCAGATTGAGATGAAAGCGACACTAAAAAAACCGCCTGCCTACTACTCCTCTATCAGCGGAGCGTTGACACGCGGTACCATCCGTTTTCATCCAGTATGCTGGACCTTAATTTGATCAAGTCTTTAACGCGAGTGAATTCACAGGGCTTTCCTTTAGTGAACTTCCAGTCAACGATTCACATTCCCTTTAAAGTGCCACCAAGCTACTAGTCTCACAGACCTCTATTCAATTAGCCTTATTCTATCAAAAAAAGCAAAGGCTGACAAGTTAATTTTATCAGCCAGTAAACTCTTGCCAAGCTTTAAACAGAACATTACCGATCGCAGACAGGGCACTCACCTCCAAGCCTTTAAAAGCAAAGGCAATTATTACGATAAGAAGAGATGATAAAAACAGGCAAAAAGTGGAAAAACAGCGGCAGGTTATTGGGTGCAAGAAAATAGTTTCAAAACAGCTAAACTTTTCATAGAAGTTAAGCGAATTTCTTAACAGGAACCTTAATATCTATCGTTCTTGATTCTAGTCTGGCCATTAGGATTATTAGCATCGCTTATCTTTAAAGGCTACTTGGCCCTCCTTACCTGACCAGTTCTGTAATCCAGTGTTATACCTTCCTGAATATTAGGAATAAAAACATTAAATTCAAGGCTTCCATCATCAGATCTTGCTTCCAAATGACGGCCACTGGCAATCAGATTATCCCCTTCATAAATAAGAGTAACACGGTAGCGAACACGTTTACGCCGATCTAAGGTCTGACGAATGAGGTTCTCATAATAATTTTGCCCCGTGGAATCTTCACTGTTAGCCTGGTTTGACCAGGCTGTCTGAACGGCAATATTAGCAGGATTACTGGTTGAGGCATCGAAGCTTTTGAGTCTGCCAGCCAAAGCGTAGCCGATCAGATGTCCACGATCAATAGCATGATCATATTTACCAGTCAATCCAGTTTGTTGGTGCCAACCAGCTGGTGTCCAATCCGTAGCGCCATTGCCAGTTTCTTGACGGCTGCGATACTGGCGGGTTGATTTGGACAAAAGCGCATTAGCCACTGTAGGCACTGTTTGTCCCTGCACTTGTTTGGTCTGATTATTAACATAGGGGGAACTGGCGACATGGGCATTGAGTTTGGTCCTATTTCCATTGACCACATAAGCACCTGCCCCATTCCACTTTATATCACCACCAAGCTGCTGTTTGACCGATCCAGTCAGGACCCCCTCAGCCAAGCTTTGACTGGGACTATCTGTCTCTTCCTCATCACCTGTTAGAAGGTAAGCAACTTGTTTAAGAGGACTCTTATCAGAAATATTTTCATTGGTCGTCACATAGCCGAGAAACAGTACTATCGCTAAGCTGATAAGGGACAAGAGCGCCTTTTGTTCACGCTTGTTCAATCGTTTTTTCTTCATTCATTTCATCTCTCTAAAAAGGCTCGCTGGCTAATGACCATCGAGTCTTTTACGCTTCTCATTTACTAGCGTCCAGTGAATTTGTCAACCAAGGACTGCCATTTTTCCGGTGACAAAATAGCTAAGGGATTATGACCTTGACCAAGTACGGCATAGCCCAAGATCAAACCTAGAACAAAGACAAACAGGCAGAGGAAAACTACCAGCAAAACCAGACCTAGCTGATGTTTGACATAACCCCAACCTACATTTGACATTAGCCATTCACCCTTTCAATATCAGCACCTAGAGCAGCCAATTTTTCGTGGAATTTATAGTAACCCCGATCTAGATGCGTGAGTTTGCCAACAGTCGTTGTCCCCTTGGCTACCATACCGATGAGAATCAGAGCTGCGCTAGCACGCAAGTCCGTCGACATAACTTGTGCGCCTTGGAGTTCTTCTCCTCCATGGATAATAGCTGTATCGCGCAGAATTTCTGAGTTCAAGCCCATGCGGCGCATTTCTTCAAGATGCTGGAAGCGATTTTCAAAAACCGTCTCAATCATAGTCGACTCACCTGCCACCACAGCCATCAGAGCTGTGAATTGAGCTTGCATGTCTGTCGGAAAACCTGGATGAGGCAGGGTTTTTACGGTGACTGGTTTTAAACGGCTAATATCCGATTTAACGCGAATTCCTCGTGCTTCTTCGGTCACCTCGACCCCCATCTCTACCAACTTAGAGATCAAAGGACGATTATGTTCCCACACAGCCGATTTAATCAAGACATCTCCAGAAGTCATAGCAGCTGCAACCATAAAAGTTCCAGCTTCAATACGGTCCTGCACAACATCATGCTCAGTCCCATGAAGCTGTTCTACACCTTTGATTGTAAGAGTTTCTGTCCCTGCTCCTTTGACATTGGCTCCCATTTTATTGAGGAGGATAGCAAGATCGACAATTTCAGGTTCACGGGCTGCATTTTCAATAATTGTCGTCCCTTCAGCTAAAGTGGCAGCCATCATCAAATTTTGAGTAGCACCAACAGAAGGAAAATCCATGTAAATCGTTGTTCCCTGAAGCTTTTCAGCTCTTGCTGTAATATCACCACCAATTTGGCTGATTTTAGCTCCCATAGCTTCTAACCCTTTGAGGTGGAGGTCAATAGGGCGACTGCCGATCGTGCAGCCACCCGGCATCGATACCTTAGCGTGGCCATTGCGGGCCAAAATAGGTCCTAGTACAACAATGGAAGCCCGCATCTGGCTGACGTACTCATAGGGGGCTTCATCCAAAAGCTCTCCTCTGGCATCAACTGTGACCTTGTTTTCATCTTCATCAAAGGTCACACCCACATTAAGTCCACGTACTACATTATTCATAGTGTAGACATCTGACAGGATAGGAACATTATGCAGAACTGTCTGACCTTCTGATGGCAGAATAGTCGCTGCTAAAAGGGGCAGAACAGCATTCTTAGCCCCTTCGATCGTTACCTCACCATGCAAGCGTGTTTGTCCGCCTTTGATAATAATTTTATCCATAAGTAATTCTCCAATTTTACCAAGTATTTTTACTATTATATCATAAGATAACCAAAAGTTAACGTTAGTGGATTGTGGTAAAAATCGTTGTACTCAGCGAAATAATGGATAGGAAGAAACTACTGACCAAGTAACCCAGAGCGATCGCTAAAAACATGACAAGTAAGGTGATAGCCCCTAAATTATCAGGGTTAACCTTCAAAAACTTTTCCCAATCTACCAATCTTATTAAGAGTTGATAACTTAAGAGAATAAAAAAGATGTGACAGATAATAGGGATCATTGATTGTAAAATATCCATGCTGTTATTCTATCATGTCCATAGGTAGGAATACAACTGTTAGCTTATAATTTCACCTGTGTAAAAAATCAAAGTTTTCCGAACTGCTCGTTCAGATCCAGAGAGCGATTTGCTTACAAAAATTTCCAACAAGAAAACAAAAGAGTGGTTCCGTTTACTTGCATACAAAGAAAACCATCTTTTCTCCAGGAATTACCCCCGAGTTCAATTAGCAGATTTTTTGAAAATTTGTCTGTAAAAAACTCTAAGCCTTTTAGACTTAGAGTTTGTAATAAGTAGCTTATTTACAGCAGTTGGGACACAAAAGCCGTTATTTATTTCCAACACTGATACGATTAAGGGCACGACGCAGAGCCACTTGAGCGCGACGAACTTCATCCATTTGATGGGCTTGCTCGGCTAGTTCAAGCTCTTGTTCAGCACGCCGTTTAGCACGTTCAGCACGTGAAATGTCAATATCACGAGCACGCTCGGCCGAATCGGCTACAATGGTAACCATATTGTCCTTGATCTCAAGAATCCCGCCATTAACAGCTACCCAGTCCACATGGTTATCATCATCAACGCGGCGAATTTTCATCTCATGTACAGCCAGCGGAGCAATAGTATTGACATGGTTAGCCAATATCCCCATCTCACCATCAGTCGTAGTTACCGAGATATAGGTTGCATGGTGGTCATACCGAATGCCATCCGGCGTCACAATTTGCACGGTCATCATTTCGGACATAATTTCACCTCATTAAAAACCCATTTGTTTAGCCTTTGCGACAACATCCTCAATTGGACCAACACTACGGAAGGCATCCTCAGGTAGATCATCGTATTTTCCTTCAAGAATTTCCTTAAATCCACGAACCGTTTCAGCAACTGGCACATAAGAACCGGGCTGTCCTGTAAACTGTTCAGCAACGTTGAAGTTTTGTGAGAGGAAGAACTGGATCCGACGAGCACGGCCAACAAGGACCTTTTCGTCATCTGACAACTCATCCATACCAAGAATAGCAATAATATCCTGCAATTCGTTATAACGTTGCAGCACACGCTGTACTTCTGTGGCTACTTGGTAGTGTTCCTCACCAACAATTTCTGGCGAAAGAGCTCGAGAACTAGAGGCCAATGGATCGACGGCAGGATAGATCCCCATTTGGGTCAATTTCCGCTCCAAGTTCGTAGTGGAATCCAAGTGCGCAAAAGCTGTTGCTGGAGCTGGGTCGGTATAGTCATCCGCTGGCACATAGATCGCCTGAATAGACGTTACAGATCCTTTTTTAGTTGAGGTGATACGCTCTTGTAACTGTCCCATCTCAGTAGCCAATGTTGGTTGGTAACCCACAGCCGATGGCATACGTCCAAGAAGGGCCGATACCTCAGAACCTGCTTGAGTGAAACGGAAAATATTATCAATAAAGAGCAAAACATCTTGCCCCTCAACATCACGGAAATACTCCGCAAGTGTCAGTCCAGTCAGTGCAACACGCATACGCGCTCCAGGTGGTTCATTCATCTGCCCAAAGACCATGGCAGTCTTTTCAATAACGCCTGATTCCTTCATTTCCCAGTAAAGGTCGTTACCCTCACGAGTACGCTCACCAACCCCAGTAAATACCGAAATACCACCGTGTTCTTGAGCGATATTGTGGATCAACTCTTGGATCAGGACAGTCTTACCGACTCCGGCTCCTCCAAAGAGGCCAACCTTACCACCTTTTAGATAGGGGGCAAGTAGGTCAATGACCTTAATCCCTGTTTCCAAAATTTCTGATGAGGTTGATAGTTCATCAAAACTAGGAGCTTTCTTATGGATCGGTTCACGCTCTGCATCTTCTGCAAAAGGCTGTTCAAGGTCAATAGTATCGCCAAGAACATTGAAAACTCGGCCCAATGTTTCCTTACCGACTGGTACGCTGATTGGACGCTCAGTATCTAAAACCTCCAGCCCACGCGTAAGCCCGTCAGTTGACTCCATAGCAATGGTACGTACAACGCCGTCACCCAATTCAAGAGCAACTTCGAGCACGATTTTTTCTTTTTTATCGCTATCTTTATAAACGACCAATGCATTATTTATCTCAGGGAGTTTATCATCGGCAGCAAACTTAACGTCGACAACCGGTCCAACAACCTGAGCAATCTTGCCTGAGCTCATTCTAATTTCCTTCCTTGTTATATTTCCCACAGAGGCCGAGGCAAAACAAGCCAATGACCTTATCACTGCTTATCTTGGCCCAGCCTTGAGGGTGTCAGCTTATTCAACTATCTTATTCCAGTGCATTTGCACCTGCTACGATCTCTGTTATTTCTTGAGTAATCGCAGCTTGACGGGCACGGTTGTATTGGATAGTTAAGTCACTGATAACGTTTTTTGAATTATCTGTTGCTGTTTGCATAGCTGTCATCCCTGCAGCATGCTCAGCTGTCTTTGCATCAACAATGGCACCGTAAATCAAACTTTCAGTATACTGGGGCAGAAGCTGCTCCAAGATAGCACTGCGATCGGGTTCTAGTTCAAAAGCATTAGCAGCCTCTTCTTCTGATTCATTAGCATCGAGGTCAACAATAGGCAGCATCTGCTCAACACGCACCTGACTGGTTAGACTGTTGATGTGATGGTTATAGCAAACATAGAGTTCATCAAACAGCTCTTGTTTGTACATTTCAACAGACTGAGAAATGATCTGTGATACCTGATCGAAACTAGGCTGATCTTCTAATCCCCGTAACTCAAAAGCCAAGTCAATCCCACGTGCCTTGAAAAAGTCGACCCCTGTTCCACCGATAGAGATGATCGCATAGTCATCTTTTCCAGCATGGTAATCCTCAATCAAGTCCATGACAGCCTTGAGAATTTTGGCGTTATAGCCACCAACCAGACCTTTATCAGACGTAATCACAATATAACCGGTCCGTTTGACAGGACGGGAAGCCAGCATAGGATTATCGCTGCCATTTGTTAATTCTGCCCGCAGCAAATCTGTGGTGATTTGACGAATCTTAGCGGCGTAGACCTGAAAATCTTTGGCCGCCTGTTCAGATTTAGTCAGTTTAGCGGCTGATACCATCTGCATGGCACTTGTAATCTTACTTGTTTTTTCTGTTGATGTGATTCTTGTTTTAATTTCACTAAGAGATCCGGCCATATATCCATCCCCCTTTATTCAAATGATGATTGATCTTTAAAGGCTTGGATAGCAGCATCGAGTGCTGCTTCGTCAGGGAGATCTTTAGTCGTACGAATAGTTTCAAATATATCGGTATGATGCACATCAAAATAATCATACATAGCCTGTTCAAAAGCTAGGATATCATTGACTGGGACACTATCCAAGAAACCATGCGTCAAAGCGTAGAGAATCAGCACCTGCTTCTCAACAGGAAGCGGTTGATGAACCGGCTGTTTCAGTACCTCTACGGTACGGCGGCCACGGTTCAATTTAGCCTGAGTAGCTTCATCCAGATCCGATCCGAACTGAGTGAAAGCTTCCAATTCACGATAAGAAGCCAAGTCAAGACGGAGCGTACCTGCAACCTTTTTCATAGCTTTGATCTGGGCAGACCCCCCAACCCGTGAGACAGATGATCCTGCATCAATGGCTGGACGGATCCCAGAATTGAAGAGATTTTCCTGCAAGAAGATTTGCCCATCAGTAATAGAGATCACATTGGTTGCGATATAGGCGGAGATATCTCCAGCTTGTGTTTCAATGAATGGGAGAGCCGTGATAGAACCGCCGCCTAGTTCATCTGAAACCTTGGCAGAACGCTCTAAAAGGCGACTATGGAGATAGAAGACATCTCCTGGGTAAGCTTCGCGTCCAGGAGGACGGCGCAAAAGCAAGGAAAGTTCACGATAGGCAACAGCTTGCTTGGAGAGATCATCGTAAACAATTAAGACATGCTGCCCTTTGTACATGAACTCTTCTGCCATTGCAACACCAGCGTAAGGAGCGATATAAACCAAGGGTGATGGTTGCGAGGCAGAGGCCGTCACAACGATGGTATAATCAAGAGCGCCATATTTACGAAGGGTTTCTACCTGATTACGAACTGTTGATTCTTTTTGTCCAATAGCAACATAAATACAGAGCATATCCTGATCCTTTTGGTTCAGAATAGCGTCAATCGCTACGGATGTTTTACCAGTTTGACGGTCACCGATGACCAACTCACGTTGACCGCGGCCAATTGGAACGAGGGCATCAATAGCCTTGAGACCTGTCTGCAGGGGTTCAGAAACAGACTTCCGCTGCATAACACCTGGGGCAGACGTTTCAACAGGACGAGTTGTACTGGTCTTAATATCGCCAAGTCCGTCAACAGGCTGACCTAGCGGGTTAACCACGCGGCCAATCAATTCCGGACCAACTGGAACTTCCATAATTTTACCAGTACGTTTGACAGTGTCACCTTCGATAATTTCAGAAAAATCACCTAGGATAATGATACCAACATCATTTGACTCAAGGTTTTGAGCCATACCATAGGCACCATTTTGAAATTCGAGCAACTCACCAGCCATGGCATTATCAAGACCGCGAGCGCGGGCAATGCCATCACCGATATAGGTTACTACTCCAGTTTCAGTGACGTCAAAATTTGGCTGGAAGTTTTCAATTTGCTTTTTAATTAAAGCACTAATTTCTTGAGCATTTATGGCCAAAAGTTACACCACTTTCTATTTAAGATTATTTTTTAATTGCTGTAATTGACTGCGGATGCTGGTATCAATAATTTGATTATTGGCTTTTAAAACGAAGCCACCAATGATTGCTTGATCCAGTTCTTGCTTCAATTCTTTGGCTTCAATATCAAACCGTTGTTTGCCCAGTTTTAGCAGACGCTCCTGCTGGCTGTCACTCAGGGGAACAGCCGTCGTTACCGTCAGTGGAAATTCTCGCGTTTCTTGACGCAGTTTATCCAGAACAGTCCGAAAAATCGGCTCAATAAGACTTTCACGCCCATTGTTTAGAATAACTGTGAGAAAATTCTTCAGATAAGTAGAGAGTTCTTTCTGCAGCAAACTAATTAAGGCTATCTTATCATCATGAGCAAGCGCGAGACTGGACAGATAAGTACTGAGGTCAGTCTCCTCAAAAACACTCAAACAGGCTGCAAGCTCCGTCTGAATGTCAGAGACTAGATTTTTCTCAAGGGCAAACTGACTTAGGCCCTCAGCATATTGCTCAACGATAGCTTGTGTATTACGATCCATTAGGCATCTCCCAACTGATCAAGATACTGGTCAATCAACTCTGACTGGGCCGAGTGATCCAGATTTTTTGTCATGATTTTTTCTGCCAGCAAGATAGTCAAATCTGCCACGTCTCCCTTCACGTTGGTGAGGGCTTCAGCTTGATTTTGAGCAATATCTTGGTTAGCTTTTTCTTTCAAACGCTCAGCATCAGCACGCGCGTCTGCGACAATTTTGCTACCTTGCGCTTGACCTGTCTCCTTGGCATCATCAATAATTTTTGCGGCATCATCTTTAGCAGCACTCAGCTCAGCTTGACGTTTTTGAGCCAAACCTTCTGCTTCCTTACGAGCGCTCTCAGCATCATCAATATCCTTTTCAATTTTTTCTTGACGTTGCTCGAAAATGCTTGTCAATTGTTTCCAAGCAAATTTACGAATCAAGAATATCAATAAAAGGACAGAACCAGTTGTAATAATGATATTCCCAAGCGTCGTGCTATTAATAAGTATAGACATAAGGTTCCTCTCTTTTTTGGTTAATCATTAACTTTACCACCAATATAATTTGAACTTAGGATGATAAAGACATAGGCTTGAATAAATCCGATAAAGGCTGAAAAAGCCACCCAAATCCCATTGAGTAAGAATGCTAAAGGTCCTAAAAATACCGATATGGTAAACAATTGTAGGATCAGACTAGTTATCACCTCACCAGAATAAATGTTACCAAATAGACGCAGAGCAAGTGAAGCAACATTTGTGAACTGCTCAAGGATATTCATGGGCAGCATGGCTGGATAGGGCTGCAAATAGCCTTTCAAATAGCCTTTGATTCCTTTTTTACGGATCCCCTCAAAGTGGCAAACAAGCGCAATTATTAAGGAGAGAGTAATGGTAACCCCAAAATTTGATGTTGGAGAAGTCCAAAAATTATACTTTTGTGTTTTAATAGCTGTCACCAAACCGATATTATTGGCCGTAAAGACAAAAGTAAAGATAATAAACAGAAAAAAACTGTAATTTTTAGTGTATCTCCCCAAGCTTTGAGAAATGGTATTGTTAACAAACTCATAGACATACTCAAGAACGTTTTGCTTCTTACTTGGCTTCAAAGTCATCTTACGACTAGCCCAAAAGACCAAGAAGAAAATGATGAGAACCGTTAAGAGAGACATTGCTAAAATCGTTAAATCAAACTTGATACCTAAAAAAGATACGCTTGGATTTTCAGTTGATTCCAAACCTTATCCCTCCTTCTTTTTCTTATAAACCTGCGAATTTCACCAAGAAACTTAGAGCAAAAAGAACGAAGAAGGTCCCTTCGATAAAGGCAACACCAGTAAACATCAAGGTTTGCAATTTACCAAACATTTCTGGTTGGCGAGCTGCAGCTTTGGCGATATTGGCAACAAGAATCCCTTCACCAATTGATACCCCCATAACGGCGAGGCCAAGACCTAAGATTGTTAAACTCATAATAGAATTCTCCTTTAAATTTTTTTACCCACTAATTTTAGTCCTATTTGCTGGGAAAGTCAACGATTTCCTGCAAAATGTAAAGGCTTACTGAAAACCGTTTTACCTATTGCTGACTTTTATAACTGATTGTTCGGAATTTTTAATGATAATTTCTTCTTACACACCTGATGTAGCGCCTAAGATAAAAACCGAAGCAAGCAAAGAAATCTAGCTTACCTCGGTTTGGATCAGTCTTTACTTAGAATGAATCGCTATACTCTTCGAAATGTCACGATTCGTCCTTCTACTTATGAGGCCAGCTCTGCTGGTCTCACCTTCCCTCCTCACCTTAAAAGCTCTCTCAAACCTTTTAAGTTATCCCTGCTTCAACGACAGAAGCTAGGTTTGCCTGACCCTCAGGCTAGGAAGCAGAATCAACCCTAGATCTTTTAATTTTGGTCCTCACCACTCCATGATTGTACAGCTGCAGCTCAAAACGTTCTCTTCCCAGATCGTTTTAGACTATAAAAATACTATATCGCTCAGTCTGATTTTTTAAGTATTTGCTTTCGCTCAAATATTGATGAACCTAATCATCGTCATCACCAAGTTCATCAACTTCGTGTGAGAATTTTTGAGCGATGGCTTCAAGAGCTAACTCTTCTGTATCGAGATCCAGTGCATCATCAGAAATCTCATCTGCATCAGCATAGAACTCAATATGATTTTTGAGATTTTCCAGAGTAATTGGAGCATCACCACCGTATTCACCGTCTAGGTTAATCATCATACGCTCACTGGTTTGGGGTTCGATGACAATTTTACTCGTCTTAATATACTCAATACGCCGATCCCCGATATGCTTACCACCTTGAAGAAGCTTTCTGACTAAATGAGCAATATCAATCAGGTTGGCCGTCTTAATAATAATCAAGGTAAACATTCCATCATCAAGTTTCGCATCAGGAGCAATCGTTTCAAAACCACCGACTGAATTGGTAATAGCCGCAAAAATCATGGATGCTTCACCATCAAAAACACCCTGATCGTGAGTGATCTTGACAGGAGCCGTCCGAACACGAGGCAGGAGTTCTACCCCTTTTGCCAAATAGGCTAGATAACCAATCATCGTTTTTAGTTGGCTGGGGACACTGTAAGTGAGTTCAGTCAGCGTACCCGCTGCTGCAATATTAACGAAATAGGAATCACCGTGCGCTTGACCAACATCCATCTGAATGGTTTGATTTTTCCCGATAACCTTAGCTGCTTCGATAGGCTTGCCTCTTGGAATCTTGAGCGCCCGCGCCAAATCATTAGTTGTTCCTGTTGGAATGATTGCCATCTGAGGGCGATTCCCCAGCGGAGCAATACCGTTGACAACCTCATTAATAGTCCCGTCTCCTCCTGCCGCAATAACCAAATCAAAACCTGCTTGGGCAGCTCGACTTGCTTCGTTTTTGGCTGAGTCGGGATCTGGAGTCGTTTGAAAGGCAGAGGTCTCAAAGCCAAACCCTTCTAAAATATCCAGTACTTCGCCTACATTTTTTTTCATAATTTCTTGGCCTGATGTTGGATTATAAATCAGGCGTGCACGCTTTTGAGCCATCTTTTTCTCCTATAGGTTAATTAACCACTCTTCGTCCTGGACGGTAATCCCCAGTTCTTGAGCCTTACTCAGTTTAGAACCAGCATCTTCTCCCGCAACAACGATATCTGTTTTTTTAGAAACCGAACCTGTAATCTTGGCACCTAGCGCTTCTAACTTTTCTTTGGCCTGAGTCCGAGTCAGGTCGGTCAACTTGCCAGTTAGTACAATGGTCAAGCCCGATAACTGAGCATCTGCAGCCACTCGCTTGCCTAGATAATCAAAGTTCAGTCCAGCTTGATGCAGCTCTGCCATTAGCTGCTGTGCTCCTGCGGTCGCAAAATAATCTTTGAGGGATTGGGCAAGAACCTGCCCCAGACTATCAATGGCAGCAATAGCATCAAAATCTGCCGCTATCAATTCGTCCAGGTTCCCAAAAGTTTCTAGCAATAGACGACTAGCCTTGGCACCGACATGGCGAATTCCAAGACCAAAGAGGAGTTTTTCTGCCGAATTATCCTTGGAAGCCACAATTGCTTGATAGAGCTTTTGGGCTGATTTTTCTTTGATCCCTTCTAGATTAAGGAGCTTTTCTGGAGTCAACTGGTAGAGGTCAGCAACATCTTCAACCAATCCTGCCTCATAGACTTTTTCAATATTTGACGGTCCCAGACCGGTGATATTCATTGCATCACGGCTGGCAAAATGAATCAGCTTTTCTTTAAGTTGAGCTGGGCAGCGTGGATTGACACAGCGCAGGGCCACTTCATCCTCATAGTGGACCAGCTGACTCTGACAGGACGGACAATGTTCGGGGATTATCATAGGAACTTGGTCTGTTCGCTTATCTGTGACTACATTGAGCACTGCTGGGATGATATCGCCCGCCTTGTAGACCAATACCCTATCGCCGATGCGAATATCCTTATCCGCGATATAATCAACGTTATGCAAAGTCGCACGACTAACTGTTGTTCCGGCCAGCTGCACCGGTGTCAAATTAGCTGTCGGTGTCACAACTCCTGTTCGGCCAACTGTCCAATCAACTGAGAGAAGCTCTGCCTCTTTTTCCTCAGCAGGAAATTTATAAGCAATCGCCCAGCGAGGAGCCTTAACCGTAAAGCCTAACTCCTCCTGCATAGCTAGGCTATTAACCTTAATAACAATACCATCGATGTCGTAAGGTAGATCGTCGCGCTCCGCTTGAACGGTTTGTATAAAATCCCAAACATCCGCTATAGAAGAAGTTACAATACGTCGTTGATTAACAGTGAAGCCTAGCTTTTCAAAGCCCTCTAAAACTGCTTCTTGGGTCGCAAAATTGGTTTCTCCTGCTTCTTGATAGATGAAAGTAGCCAAGTTTCTTTTGGCCACTACAGCTGTGTCCAGCTGCCGCAGGGTACCTGCCGCAGCGTTGCGAGGGTTGGCAAACTCCTCCTGCCCATTTTCTCGCCGTTTGGCATTGATAGCATCAAAAGACACTCTGGGCAAATAGGCTTCTCCCCTTACCGTTATGGTGGAGTTATTAGGTAAGCTCAGGGGAATATCTTTGATGCGTTTGAGATTTTCGGTGATATTTTCACCAACAGCACCATCCCCACGGGTAGCTCCAATGACTAGTTGACCATTGCGGTAGGTCAGGGAAATGGACAGGCCATCAATCTTCAACTCTGCTAGGTAAGAGGCTTGGGGAAATTCTGACTTGATACGGCGGTCAAAATCCTCTAATTCTTCCCGAGAGAAGGCATCCTGTAGAGAAAAAAGAGGATATTCATGAGTATACTTTTCAAAGCCATCCAAGACCAGACCCCCAACACGGTGGGTAGGGCTATCTGGCTGAACTAAGTCGGGGTAGTGCTCCTCCAAATCAAGCAATTCACGGTAAAGCTTGTCATACTGAGCATCGGAAACGCTAGGCTTGTCTTTGGTATAGTATTCTTTGGCATAGTGGTTTAACTGGGTAACCAACTCTTTGATACGATTTTCCATAATGCTATTATAGCACGAAATGAAGGGAGAATTAAGACAAAAAGCCTTCTAACTCCTCTTTGAAAACCAAAAATACGATCTTGCTGACTCCAGCTTGACATAAGCATTTGATTTTTTGAGTGTTAGAAGACTTTTACCCATCTCTATTGGTAGAGGTCAACACGTTTGGACAGAAGACTGATGAGGTAGCCACCGACTAGCAGGGAAGCGAGTTCACCAACTGCTGTTGTAAACCAAGTTAAAAAGAAGGGAGCTTGAGCCACAAGGTGCAATTCAGCCGCAATAATAAACATGCTAGCTGAAAATAGGAGGCTGAAGTAGAAGAAAGCCTTGTTGTACCCCCATATAGTCTGATTCATATAGGACTTAAAGAGCCAAACACCTAGGCTGACAAAAATCAGAGTTTGACTGCTGCCAACAAGGACATCAACTAGACCAAAACTATAGAAATTAGAAAGGGCACAACCTAAAGTTAAGGCGATGATATATTTTGGCTTGTAAAAGCCCAAAAAGTTTAGCATTTCCGATAAACGAAACTGATAAGCACCATAGCTAAGTACGTTAAAAGGCGGTAGAGCTGTAAAAACAAAGTAGAGGGCTGTTACAACAGCGATTTGCAGTAAATCACGAGCAGAAAATTTCATTAGATTAATCACTCCTTTAGGGGCATCCCTTATAATATGCTTGACGAAAGGATTAGAAGCGTCAAGGGCCGCAAGACAGCCTATCCAGTATAGCACAATCAACTGAAAAAAAGAAGCCAAGCTGTTTGAGCCTGACTTTTTCCTAACACGAAAAGAATTAAGCCGCACTCCCAAAATTAGACAAAAGTTCCAACAATTAGGGTGTTTTTCGACTCTTTGAATGCCTTAAATAGATCGGTAGCTTGTAAGAAGCGAGGAACTACTGGACTGTTTCTACTCCAAATAAACGGTTTTAACTACCTTCTCTTCCATGGTACAATAGGGGCGTTTAAGATGGTAGTCGCAATGAATGCCTGTATCAAATAAGGAGCCTTCTTCTGTCACCAGGTATCGCCCTTGGTCACGGTAATTATTAAAGGGAGCAATGCCAGCGGTTGTTGTAATCGTAAAAATGATAAGGGACAGAACAGCTGCCAGAAAAAAGCTCTTCCACCAAGACAGCTTACCAAGGAGTAATAACAATAGGCTGGGACCCGATAAAAATAAAATAAGACCAATATGCATAATCCTTGTCTCCCAGAGCAAGCCAAAATCAGACAAGATGACATTTCCAATAAAAATGACGGCTAAACTGATGAGCCATAGAGCCAAAATCAGGGACTTCCAAATATTCACAATATCTATTCCTTTTTAATTGCTTGTTTAATCCCAGACTACACTAACAAAAACATAGTCAATGTAGCACTTTGTTTACTATTTCCTTTTCTTCCAAGTGTTTTAGGCCAATGACTCCTAAACTCAAATAAAACACTTATACTTATTCTAGCATAACCAGCCATTTTATGCTAAAGTATTTTTATGAAAAAAATTAAATCACTTATTATTTGGGCTTGGAATAACGAAGCCATGAAATACCTTTTTTTTGGCGGACTAGCTACTATGGTCTATATGATCAGCCGTTTTACCATCTTTTCGCTGACGACTATGCCTCTGGTATCCACTGTTTCGGCTAATGCCATCGCTATTATTTTTGCTTTTGTCACTAATGACATCTGGGTCTTTAATCAGGAGCGGTCAGGCTGGCCCAGTCGGTTTATCAAGTTTGTATCAGCCCGTTTGATCACCCTGGTACTGGACTTTGGTATGACCTTTATCTTTGTTAAGACCTATCCTCATATCGTCGGACAATTTGTAGGGGACAATATTCATGCCGTCGATACTATTGTCGGTGCAATTAGTCAGGTAATGATTATCCTGCTCAACTACATTTTTAGTAAACTTTTCATTTTCGACAACAAGAAAACAGCTGACTAATTTCGGTCAGCTGTTTTTTGTTATCTAATCATCATTATTCCTAATACAGTCAGATTGAGGACGGAGAAGTTATAGTACTGTAATTCTTAAAATACAGTCGATTTAGTGATATCAATTTCAAAAATAGTATTAGTTCTTATTCTGCTTTTTCAATGTCTTCTCTCAGCTCATCAACGTTTAATTTCGCAAAAAGATAATCTCGATCCTGAACTGGAAAACGCTGATCCAGCTGATCAACAGGCCCCACTTCAACCGTACCATCTTCAATAATGAAGTCCATAACATGGCCACCAAAGGTTAAATCATCCGACAAGAAGTGCAAATGGTAGCCTGCTACACTTACGCCGTGAAACATTTCAGGCGTCCAGATACCAACAATGGTCCCAGAAATATTGTCAATGCTGTATTCAGGTTGCATAGTTGCCACTTGGGCAAATTTTTCCCCGCTTTGAGCCTTGGGAATCATGCGAACATGCATCTTTTTAAAGTGCCCTTTAATTTTTATGGAGCGAAAGAGGTTAACGCCATCGTAATAGGATTCAATACGGTCTTCTAGCTCCTTATCTGTCATTTCAAAGCGTTGGCGAAAAATGACTTCTGCTTGGTGAGGAACGACCGCTGCGTAGGGAACCTTGGCATCAAGCGGTACTTCAACTACTTCTGGTTTATCTCCAGACCCCTTAGCTTGATAGGCCTTGCCATCAAGAACAATCAGTTCACCATCAATAGAATCCAAGGTACCAATTCCCAAATCGCCGTGCTCTAAAAGTTCACCAATCGTCAAGGATCCCTCGTAGAGACCTGCCATAAGAGCACCCAGTGTATTATACTGAAACAGCTTAATCACATCAGCCATATCTGATCTCTCCTCTTTTTCTTTCTAATAAAATTCGTCTGGCAAAATCGTTTCGCCCAGCTTGATATTATCCTTGTAATCAATAGGAACATCAATTAAAACAGGCCCTTTCGCTGCTTCACTCAGAGCTTGCTTTAGAAGATGGTCAAAGGAAGCCTTGCTGTCAGCGCGATAGCCCTTGGCGCCAAAGCTTTCAGCATATTTGACAAAATCAACTGCACCGAACTCAACACCAGATGAGCGACCGTATTTCATCTCTTCCTGAAATTCCACCATATTGTATTTACCATCGTTCCAGATAATATGGACAATAGGCAGTTTCAACCGGACAGCTGTCTCTAATTCTTGAGCAGAGAAGAGAAAACCACCGTCACCAGAGATAGAAACAACCTTGGTATTAGGACGTAAAAGGGCAGCAGCAATTGCCCAAGGCAGCGCGACCCCCAAAGTCTGCATACCATTAGAAAAAAGCAGGTGGCGAGCCTCATAGCTCTTAAAATAACGCGCCATCCAAATATAGTGACTGCCGACATCAACAGTTACCGTCATATCGTCCGTAACAGTTTCCTGCAGACTTTCAATAAGGTCCAGAGGATGAACTAAACCTTGTGGGGACTGACGGTCAAATTTCAGGTCTTCAACAACCTCTTTTTTGAGATTTTGTAAATATTCAACAGACCCCTCTGGCAGACTGTAGCCCGAAACAGCAGGGAGTAAAAGTTCGAGTGTCTCTTCAATATTACCAACGAGCTCACGCTCCGGCTGAAAATAGGTGTCAATTTCTGCCGGTTCAACATCAATCACAATGATACGCGCTGAGATTTCAGCATTCCAGTTGCGAGCCTCATATTCAATTGGATCGTAGCCAATGGCGATGACTAAATCCGAACGTTTCAGCAACATATCACCAGGCTGGTTACGAAAGAGACCAACACGGCCAAAGAAGGTTTCTTCTTCTAAATCACGCGAAACAATACCAGCTCCTTGGAAGGTCTCAACCACTGGCAACTTAACTGCCTCTAAGAGACGTCGAACAGCTCCTGTCACTGCACTGGTTGAAGCACCATTCCCCAAAAGGAGGACGGGCAGGGCAGCATTGCGAATAGCCTGAGCCAAGTAATTAATATCATCAACTGAGGCTGAACCTAATTTAGGGTCTGTCAAAGGTTTGATAGCCTTGACAGAAACAGGGCTGTCTGTAACATCCTGCGGAATCGATATGAAACTAGCACCAGGTTTCCCAGATTTAGCATAGCGATAAGCATTTGCTAGAATTTCTGAAATGGTATTAGGTTCATGAATTTCAGCCGCATATTTAGTAATTGGAGACAGCATAGCCACGTTATTCATGGACTGGTGAGAGCGTTTCAGCAGATCAGAGCGCTTAACTTGACCACCGATGGCTAGGACAGGATCACCTTCATCTGTAGCTGTCACCAGTCCAGTCGCCAGATTAGAGATACCAGGACCTGAGGTCGCAATCACAACCCCCGGTTCCCCAGTAATCCGACCAACTCCCTGAGCCATAAAAACAGCATTTTGCTCATGGCGGGCAACAATGAGTTCGGGTCCCTTATCTTCCAAGGTATCAAAAACACGGTCAATCTTAGCTCCTGGAATCCCAAAAACATAAGGGACATTGTGATTAATAAGACTGTCAATCACCAAATCTGCACCATAATTTATAGCTTCTTCTGCCATCTACCTACCTGACTTTCTACTCAATTGAAAAGGAAGACCTGTGATCTTACTGAAAAATTTCACAAAGTTTTCCTTATACTTCTGTCTAATATAAACCAATTATAGCACGTTTTTCAGCAATTTCCACAGCAAAGTATTGTGAAATAATGAGCAAATATTCGCTAGGATATCTTTCCTTTAGGAATTTTCCTGCCTAGTACCTTTCACTTTCATCTTGTTTTTAGCCAGCATTCCCATGCTGGAAACAATTGCTACCAAGCTGATAAACCTAATTTTATATCGTTTTGAACTGATATTTGCCTTTCCTGTTGCAAGCACTACTGCTATTTGGAAAAAATTAGGGAATCTTTTATACCGTAAGCTAGCAATCCTTGCAAAAAGAGCAGAAACAAGCTGATTTCCCTGAGAAATCACTAGCCTGAATCTACTCTTTTAACTTTTTATATCCTTTTGTCAATACATTTGGTGATTGCTGTTTTTATTTTATACTACAGGAGCAAGAGAATTGGACGGTTACCGTGATAAAAGGAGTTGTCATAGCCAAATTATCCTTCCAATGAGTGCTCGCTATACGAGGCGGCAAGAGGATACCAACGGCTCAACTATAGGAGTAGCCCTATTCCAAATTATTCTTGCCAAACTTAAACCAGAATTATATACTTCTTTAGCTTCTTGTCCAATATAGCAAATGGACATAGCGCGTCCATAAAGTCGGTCAATAACTTTCCTACTTAACTGATAGCGAACGATAAGACCATACCGATGGGCATCATCCTTGAGCCATTGACTAGCCGGACCATCTCGCAAAAAGTCGCCTCCCTTATCTGTTAAGTCATAGGTGAGTCTGGAACCTAAACTTACTGAGGTGCAATATTAATATATCGACGGATACCGCTGTAGGACATATAGCTAATCCATTGCTGGCCATCAGCCTCTAGCGTTTTGTCGTAGTGCACACTTTCGCCTTGGTTGAAGTAAAATTGAATTGGGCTTGATAAATCAGCTTGATTCCTAACTTCTGTACGCTTCGCAAAGGTATAGGTTCCTTGGTTAGGAAGGGCAGCTCGACCAGAATTAGAAGCAGCTACTCTGTTCTGAGCGCCAGCAATCCCCACCATTTGACCATCGTCTTCAACATAGTAGAGGTGAACCTGATAAAGCCCCGTCTCATTTTTATGGTCAGAGCGTTTGACAGTCACTTTGTAAGTGCCATCGCCTTGTTTAATACCATCGTACCAAATAAGGTCATCTTGGTCATTCTTATCTGTCCAGACAGGGACCTTAACGGCCTTAAGGCCCTTGCTGTCAGAAACATTGGAAACAATGATATCAAAGTCACCATTGGCTTGATTGCTGAAAGAAAGAGTGCCTGTGCGGGTAATCTGTGGTTCAGTTCCTGCTTCGACGGTATGCTGAACACCTGCTACACCAATCATTTTACCATCATTTTCAACATAGTAGAGGTGGACAGCATAGTCGCCTGTTTCATTTTTATGGTCAGCCAACTTAACAGCAACCTTGTAGGTACCGTCGCCTTGTTTAACACCATCGTACCAAATAAGGTCATCTTGATCATTTTTAACTGTCCAGACAGGGACCTTGACCGCTAGCACACCATTGTTATCAGAAACATTGGAAATACGAATATCAAAACCTTGAGCAGTTTGATTTTCAAAACTGATTTGACCAGTTGCTTTGGAGTCAGATTTTTGGGGATTAGATGGGACAGCCAGCTGATCCAGCATGACATAGCGACGCACACCGCTGTAGGAGATATAGCTGATCCAATTATAACCATCAGCTTTAATACGCTTGTCGTAGTTGATACTTTCTCCTTTTTTAAAGGTAAAAGCCGTTGCAGCACTGGCTTTCAGTTCATTTTTAACTTCTACTTCTCTATCAAAAGTATAGCGTTCAAGAGCTGGCAGCGTTATTTCACTGTTATCTGAGACATTTGGAGCTGGTACTGTGGCTTGAACCGCACCAACAGGCACAACTTGACCATCGGTTTCTTGATAGTAGACATGTACCTGATAGGTACCAGCTTCACCCTTATGATTGCTAGTTTTGACAGTTAACTTATAACGACCGTCAGCCTGTTTAGTAGCATCGTACCAAATGAGGTCATCTTGATCATTTTTTTCTGTCCATGTAGGAACCTTGACCTTAGCAAGACCATTGCTGTCGGAAGCGTCACTAATGATGACATCAAATCCTTGCGCAGTAATATTTTCTACCTTAATGTTTCCCGTCACCTTGGCATCAGCTTGTGGGGCCGCTTGGCTAACTAACTTGGCGATATTGGCATAGCGACGAATACCGCTATAAGATCTGTAGCTGATCCATTGATAACCATTTTGGTTCAGCACCTGATCATAGAAGACTCTGTCACCAGCATTGGCATAAAATACCAGCGGGGCTGACGGATCTGGACTGTTGCGTACCTCTGTTCGCTCTGGATAGCTATAATAGCCTTGGCTCGGAATATCTTTTCCACCAGTGACCACTGTTGTCGAAGCGTCCGCTCTGGTAATTGCAGCTGCCTTAGTCTCCGGTGCTTGGCGAGCTGCTACCGGACTAACAGCAGGAATTTCTGCTTGCTTGGCAGGAATTTCGTCTGTCTGCGTACCGACGTCGACCTTTGTAAACTCTTCGCTAGCTTGTCCTCTTTCTGGGATAGCATCGTTTCCAGCCACTACATTTATTGGCTCTTCGCTCTCTATAGTTTCAACGGCTGCTGGAGCTTGAGCAGGGGGTTGTGCCACAATTGATACATCACCAGCAATTATACCATCTGGGGCAATCGCTGTCACCGTATCATTAGCAGCGGTTACATCGCTATTATTTGCCACATGTGTCTGAAGCGCTAGATCTTGCTGCTGCGGTGTTGAGAGCGCCTGCTCATCTGCTAGTGCATAGCCACCCATCATAAGACTAACCCCAATAACAACAGAGGCCGCTCCGAATGAATATTTCCGAATAGAAAAGCGCTCTCTCTGATTCCATGCCCAATCTTTTTTCATAATAGTGACTCCTTTCATCCGAACACATCTTTTAATTTTGTTATCTTAATTATAGAAAAATACGAAAGCGCTGTCAACATATTTTTGTAATATTTGTAATATATTGTAATATTTTTGGTTCCAAATTCCGTTAAAAGGCGTTCAAAAAACCAGAAGAGCAGCTGCAATCTTCTGGTTATAGTTGTTTCTGGTTTGTTGACAAGGACTAATCTTCCAAGAACTCAGCCATGTTGAGGTCATCGGGGACTAATTCCAAATAGCGGCTAGCAACTTGGTAGGCTCTGTCACGGTAGCCAAATTCACGCAAGATATAGGCATAGTCCTGCAAGAATTCAGGATTATCCGTAAGATCCTCTGCAATCGCCTCAAAATACCTCAGGGCCTCTTCTTCTCTCTCAAGGGCCTGGTAAGCCTTGGCTAAATTCCACTTGGTTAAGACATTGTCAATCTCCTCCTGCTCCAAGTCGACAACTTCTTCATAGCGTTCTTCTTCTAGGTAGAGATTGGACAGGCGCATTAAAACATCTTCTAAATCCTCCGCTAGGTCTTTGGCGGTCAAAAGATAGCGTTCAGCCGCCTGAAAATCATGGTTTTCGTAAGATAGTTGAGAGGCTAGAAGCAAAAGCTGGCTGTCAAAATCATTCTTAGCCAGTCCCTGCTGAGCTAATTTCAGAGCTTCTTCAATTTTGTGTTCTTCATGAAGAGAGAGGGCGTAGATGTACTCATATCCTTCAAAATCAGGGTTTATAGTATCTAGCTGCTTAAAATAGAGATTGGCCTTTTGAAATTCTTCTTGATCATAAAGCAGCGTGGCCAATTCAAAAACAGTTGCATCATCATATTCAATCTCAACAGCCATCTCTAGAAACTCGATGGCAACTTCAAATTCGCCCATATCTGCGTAAGCATGACCAATCCGCTGGTAAGTGGAGACGCCTGTCATCTCTAAGGTTCTTCGACAGTCCAATTCGGCATATTCTCGGATTGCTTGCTGTAAATTCCCCAGCTGATAGTCCAATTCTGCCAAGCCAAATATCACTAAGGGATCATCGCTGAGTTGACGAGCTTCCAACATTTTTTCACGCGCAACGTCACTCAATCCTTCCATATCATAAAGATCAGCCATAACCAGCAGAGCCGATAAATAATTATCATCATTTTTATCAATGGTATCTAGATAGAGAAAGGCTTCTTCAATTTGCCCATCTTCAGCAGCAATCTGAGCTAGATTAATGTTAACATCAGGATAGTCTCTGCGCTCCTTCAGATAAATTTCTTTGGCCTGCGGTAGAAAACCGATCCCTTCTAAATACTGAGCCAGAGATAGAAGTGTTTCGTCATCATCCTCTCCCAGAGCTCGTTTGAAATATTTATTGGCATGCTCCAAGTCTTGTTGATCAATGGAAGCAATCATTTTTTCACTATTTAACACACTTACGTTACTCACTTTCTTCATAGAGTCCGCTAAAATCACGATACCATTCAAAGATTTCTTTGATGACAACCCTGATTGAAGCATAGATTGGAATACCAAGCAGTACACCCCAGACGCCAAAGACCGAGCCTGACGCTAAGAGAATAAAGAGAATCATAATAGGATGGATACTGAGCTTATTTCCCAGAACCAAGGGAGAGACAAAGCGGCCTTCGACAGTCTGCTCAATAGCAAAGACTATAGCGACCTTGACCAACATCCATGGACCTTCAACCAAAGCTAAGATAACAACGGGAATCATGGCGACAAAGCTCCCCAGGTAAGGAATCATATTAAGAAAACCAGCCAATATTCCGAGAGTCACTGCATAACGCAGACCGATGATACTAAATAAAATAGAAAACATGATGCCGACGATAATGGCCACAGTAACTTGCCCCTGAACGTAACCCTGCCACTGAGAATTGATATCACTTAAAATACGAGAGCTGGGTGTACGCCATTTGACTGGAATCGTCTTTAAAATATTTTCTTTTAATTTATCACTGTCGCGCAGGAGATAGAAAACCACGAAGGGAGCCATGATAATGGCAATGGCTACCTTGGCAACAGCACCAGCAAAGTCACCGGCCCAACTGACAATATTCTTAGAGAAATTCTCAGCATAGTCAACAGCTTTATCACTGTAGTTGTTCACCCAGTTTTCTACCTGCGGTCGAATGAAAGCTAAACGGTTGTTATCTAATATTTCATTAGCCTGATGCTCAACACTTTTAACATATTGCGGTAGATTATTAATAAAAGACATAATCTGTTCCTGCAACATAGGAAAAAGACTGGAACCTCCCCAGAATAAAAGTCCTGCCAAAAGTGTGTAAACCAAGGCGATAGACCAAGTTCGGCTAGTTTTAAAATGATACTCAATAAATCGGACAAGAGGTTTGAGCAAGTAGTAAAGGAGGACAGAGATAACAATCGGCAGCATAACAACCGCTACAAATCTTGCCGCAGCAGCAAAAATGAAGCTGATCTGGGTCAAGAGATAGAGAGTCAGAAAGGTAAGTAATAAAACCAAAAGAGCACTGACAAAACGATTGTCAATAATCCACTTGTAGAACCAGCTATCATAAAATTTTCCCGTTTTTTTATCCATTATTGCTCCTATCTCTTGTAAAATTGGACACTTTTATCAATGAGCTGACCTGATCGGTCGTAACTAAACTTAGCTGAAAAAAATGGCTTGTCTTCTAAAATCCATTTAAAGAGTTCATAGTCACCTTCCCAAGTTGGCTTGGACAGAACCTGATCGTAAGGAACCCATTCCAGTGTGCCTTCACGGGATTCTTCATCAGAAATCAAATCACCTTCAAAGTCTGTAACCTTAAAAACATAGGTATACCAATCGTGCCCTGGGGTGAATTCAGGAAAGGTAATCATCCCTTTAAAATCCATCTCCTTAACAGTGAGATGGGTCTCTTCAAAAATTTCTCGTCGGGCACACTCTTCAGGTGTTTCCCCCACTTCTAATTTTCCGCCAACAGAAATCCATTTGCCCTCATGCACATCATGGGGCTTTTTATTGCGCAGCATCAAGAGTAGTTCTTGGCCGTTATCAATATAACAAATGGTGGCTAGTTTGGTCATACTTGCCCTCTTTCACAGTCTTTGCCCCTATTTTAACAAAAAAATGCTATAATTTCTTTGTAGAAATAGCCTTCAAAGCCTTTGGTTAATGAAAAGTTTCAATAAGTAGATTAATACAGAAAACAAAGAGGTAAAAGGGGAGTGTATGGAACAAATTTATTTTGGAACCTATACAAAACGAGAATCACATGGCATATATCGAGCTGACTTTGATAACCAAGCAGGACGCCTGACTAATTTACAACTGCTAGCGGAGGTTAGTAATCCCACCTACCTTACCATGACTAAGGATGGCTGCCTCTACAGCATCGCTAGCAAAGAGGGGCAAGGTGGAGTAGCTAGCTTTGGAGTTGACCTTCATCCTCTTAATCATGTCCTCGAAGACGGTGCTGCTCCTTGCTATCTTGGAAGCGACGATAAGCGCGGTTTGGTCTTCAGTGCTAACTACCACACTGGCCAGGCTCTTATTTATAAACGGCAAACGGATGGACAACTTAGTTTAGTCAATCGTATTATTCATCAGGGTTCCGGGCCTCACCCGCACCAAGATCACGCTCGAGTTCACTTCGCTGATCTAACACCAGACCGCTATCTATTGACCTGCGATTTAGGTACCGATGAACTGACGAGCTACGCGCTGAATGATACGGGACAGGTACAACCAATCAATAATTTCCAGCTGGTATCAGGATCTGGCCCTCGTCACGTGATTTTTCACCCGATTTTCAAGCATGCTTTTGTTGTCTGTGAACTGAACTCAACCGTACAAAATCTCATTTACCAAGGCTGCGGAAGCTTCGAGAATTTCCAATCCCTCTCGAGTATTCCTAAGGGCTACACTGCCTTCAATGCTCCGGCAGCAGCTCAAGTAACCCAAGACGGGTGGTTCCTCTACGTTTCCAACCGCGGTCATAACTCTATTGCCTGCTATCAGTTTACCCTTGATGGCTACCTTCATCTTATCGATATCGTCCCTACTCATGGACAGACACCAAGAGATATAAGTTTAACCAGCAGCGAAGACTACTTACTGGTTCCCCACCAGGATTCAGATAATGTAACGGTCTTCAAACGTGATAAGAAGACTGGACACTTAAATGAAGTGAGTCATGACTTCCGCGTACCGGAGGCTGTCTGTGTGATCCATTAAACTGTTGCTTCGCCCTGCTTAAGCAAGTTCGGCAGAGCAACTGATAAGCAGATTGATTTGATATTTTAAAGATGTATGATTTAATAAGGGTAACGTATAAGGAAGGCAGGTTACTAGATATGAACCCAACAGAACTTTTTAACCAAGTAAAGGACTTAATTGCACAGAAAGATTTCTCCGCAGCTCAGCAATTTATTGATGACCATAAAAATGATTTGGGGGAGTACTTTGAGCAAGCTCAGGGACTGTTGTCAAATGTCCAAGGTGCTGACGGTATACTCGATAAGCTCAAAGGTTTCTTTGGCAAATAACTAAAAAGACTGAGGCCTAAGCTTCAGTTTTTTTGATATAGTTCTGAACTGGATAAGCAGCGCTGTCTAATTCGCCTTGCCGTTCCATTAAAAGGGAGACTAGTTCTTTAGCTATCAGAGGACCGGTTGTTAAACCAGATGAGCCTAAACCACTGGCAGCATAGACCCCAGGCAAACCGGGAACTTGACCGTAAAAAGGTGCAAAATCGCTGGTATAGGCACGTGTTCCCACTCGTTCGTCAACTCGCACAGCCTCTGCTAACTTAGGGAGATATTTCAAAGCTTCTTCTTCCAAGCCGGCTAAAATAGCTGAATCAGCTGTCAAATCATAGCCTTTATCATTTTCATGACTGGCTCCCACTGAAATCTGACCAGCTTTAAAGGGAATAATGTCCAATTCTCCTTCTGGCATAACCACTGGCAGCTCCTGTGTTTCCCAACCATCAAAAAAGTAATCGCGCAGCTGACCTTTCTGTGGATAGATATCAACTTGATATCCCAAGGGTTCTAATATGGATGGCAACCAAGCACCTGTAGCCAAAATGACACGATCAAAGTGCTGGTTAGCAATTTCATAACCACTTCTTTTAAGAGTTAAGTCTACCTCTTCCTTAATTGGGTGACAGCCACTAGCCCCCAACAAGGTCGCTGTCAGACTTGCCCCTTCTACTCTAGCTCCACCAGAAGCAAAGAGCAGCTGCTCAACTCCCTTTAAATCTGGAAAATGCTGCTGCACCTCTTCGCGTCCGAAGAGCGCTAACTGACCGATCAGAGGTGACTCTTTCTTACGCTTTTCTGCCAGCTCCTTTAGCTCTAGGAGTTTTATCGCCTGTTTCTTCAATAAGAAAACACCAGTCTGCCGATAAAAATCTGTCTCAAAGCCATCCATCCGCAAATCAGCAATCAACGTCTGGTAAAAATCTGCCCCCAAACGAGCTAGCCTATACCAAGCTTTATTGCGACGTTTGGAAAACCAAGGGCTGATAATACCAGCGGCAGCCTTGGTCGCCTGCCCTTCCCCGTCATCAAAAACGCTAATCTCAAGGCCTGTTTCCTTAGATAGATAATAGGCCGCTGTTGAACCAACGATACCGGCTCCAATAATAGCAACTTTCATGCATTCCTCCTATCCAAGAGCAACGTCCATGACCATCATAATAACAAAGCCCAACATCAACCCCAAAGTAGCAATGTCGGTATTGCCGTTGGTTTGTGATTCGGGAATCAGCTCTTCCACTACAACGAAGATCATAGCCCCTGCAGCAAAGGAAAGAGCATAAGGCAAAATGGGCATCATCAGCATGACAAGTCCCGCTCCCAAAACCGCTCCGATTGGCTCGACAATAGCCGACATAGAACCCAGATAGAAAGCTCTGAGTCGAGATTCCCCATCAGCCCGAATAGGGATGGACAGGGCAGCTCCTTCTGGAACATTTTGCAGACCAATTCCAACGGCCAAACCAATAGCCCCTAAAAGAGCGGCTTGACTAGCATTACCACCTGCTAGTGCCCCAAAGGTAACCCCGACAGCTAAGCCTTCTGGGAAATTATGGATGGTAATCGCTAAGAATAAGAGAGCCGTTTTAGATAGTTTCTTTTGAGGCTTTAATCCTTCTGCCTGACTAACATCCTTCTTATCAAGGTGGAGATGGGGAACCACTGCATCGATCAAGCGCAGCATAAACCCACCGAATAAAAAACCAACAGCTGCCGGTATCCAGGACCAGTTGCCATAGTCTGCTTGCGCATAAGAAATAGAAGGCTCCAAGAGCGACCAGAAAGAGGCAGCGATCATCACTCCTGCAGCAAACCCCATCATAGTATCTAACAGACGACGGCTAATATTTTTAAAAAAGAAAACAATCGCAGCACCGATAATCGTACATCCCCAAGTAAAGAGACCAGCTAAGAGAGCTAGTACAACAACATTTTGCGATAAAAGCCAATTCATAACAATAACTCCTAAAGATGACTAAAGGGATTAGTTGACATCTGACTAGGGATTACCTCAATATCCCAGTCTTCTTCAGCTATCCAGACTGTCATCTTTTCAACTAATCTTTCAATAAAGAGAGCCTCAATATGATGTCCTGGATCAATTGCCAAAAGACCGTCAGTAATCATATCTTGAGCTGTATGATAGTAAATATCCCCTGTAATTAGAACCTGAGCGTCCCTGGTAAGGGCATCGCGATAAAAACCTTGACCACTGCCGCCGCAGATAGCAACTCTGCTAATTTCCGGATTAGAACCAGCATAGCGAACTAACCGCACACTATCCAGATTAAAGGTTGATTTTACCTTAAGTGCCAACTCCTCCAGCGACAGAGGTCTAATATTGCCAACGCGGCCGATACCATAGCCATCAACTGTAGGTGTCAGTACTTCTGTATCTTCAATCTCCAGGAGATCACAAAACCAATCGTTCAAACCATCTGGTACCACGTCAATATTCGTATGGCTGACATATACTGAAATATCATGTTTAACAAGCTCCAGCAAAATATCTGTCCTAGGACTGCTAACCAAATCCTTCAAGGGGCGAAAAATAGGAGCATGCTTAGTCACAATCATATCAACATTTCTTGCAATTGCTTCTGTGACCGTGGTCTCGCGAACATCTAACGTTACCATCACACGTTTGATGGTTTTATCTAAGCTGCCCAGCTGCAACCCTGAAATATCGCCTTCCATTGAGAGGTTCTGCGGACAGTAGCTCTCATATTTTGCAATAAAGTCACTCGCCTTCATAACTGATAGCCTCCTTAATCGCTTCTATTTTCTGCTGAATGTCCCTGCGGTCGGGCTGATTAGTTTCAGGAATTTGCTCCAGAGCCTTTTCCAGCTTCTGCAGCTCATTTTGCCAGCGCTCCTTAAAAACGGCCGCCCCCTCTTGCAAAAGGCAAGGTCCAAAGCGCAGCTCCTGCGGCTGTAGCTGCTGTCTGCCGTGCCCTGCTACAATGATTTCATAATACTTGTGATTTTCTGTCATGATTTTTTCAGCAAAAATTGTAAAACTATGCTGACTCAGCCAGTAACGCAGATCATCTTCGCAATTATTGGGCTGTAGAACTAAACGCTTGACATTATCCAATTTCTCTCGGCCTGCCGCTAGGATATCCGCAATCAGACGCCCCCCCATTCCGCAGATTGCTATCACATCAACAGCATCACTATCATCAAAAGCTGCTAACCCATCAGCCAAACGAACATCAATCTTATCAGCGTAGGCTGATCCTTGAGCATTGTTTAAAGCCGACTGATAAGGACCTTGGGCAACTTCACCTGCGATCGCTGAACTAATTCGCCCCTGCTCCAAGAGATAAAGGGGCAGGTAGGCGTGGTCACTGCCAACATCTAATAGGATGCTGCCCTGAGGGATAAAGTCTGATACATCCCGCAAGCGCTGAGAAATATTGATTTCCATAAAATCCTTTCTTTTTAAATTACAAAGGTCGTTTATTGAGGGAGCTAGCCTGCTGAAGTAAAGAGCCAAGCCTTCCCGAGCGTTTTTTAGACTCTAAAGACTCTAACGGTTCTATTATAACAAAAAATGAGAGCCAACCCCACTGCTAGGACAGCGATCTATGGCTCTCATCACTTATATTACAAGCTTAGCCGTGGCTGGTCCATCAGCTCGATTTATTGGTCATCACTCCACACATTCATAGCATTGAGAAAATCATCTGATACTTGGACCTTAGCAGGATTTGCCTGATCCCGTTCCTGCCTGCGTTCTTCAATCTGGCGAACAGTCGTAATGCCGTCACGCGTCCAGCGGCGTAAAATGGCTGTCAGATACTTCCAGTTGCGCTTACTATTGAAGATACTCTCTTTGAGAGCCTCCCGAATCAAGTCTGGGCTGATGCCATCTTCACGAACATATTTTTGAATATCTTCCAATTCAAATGGTGTCAACATCCAACCCGATTTTTCAAAATCATTCAGCAGCACTTGAAGATCATTTGCGTTGTCTAAAGGCTCCGACGCTGCTGAATCCAGCTTGTCCTCACCTAGAAGAGCATCCAAGCGTTTGAGAACGGGACTGGCATCGAAAATGATATCAGTTTCACCGTCTAGCTCAATGGTCTTCATGACCAAAAGCTCCTGGTTGGTCAGATTACTGATGGCTTGATTAACCTCGGCAACTGTCTTACCCAGAGCATCAGCGATACGGCTAGACGGCATTTCCTCAACCCTAGTCGTGTTTTGCAGATAGAAAAACTGCCAGATCAGGTAATCATCGCTGCTGGAAAAAATATCTTTGTAGTGAAAGAGTAAGCTGCTAGGCAAAACCAGATTGCCTGACTGATAATTCTCTAAAAAACTCATAATTCCTCTTTTATAGATAACCATAATAGGAGGCTGAATTTTCCAAATCCTCCAAATGGTAAGGTGTCTCTTGATAAACAGCATAATTGAGCCAGTTGGTAAAAAAGGTCGAAGCCGCTAAACTCCACCGCAATTCTGGAGTTCCACTACTGTCATTATCCGGAAAATAATTGACAGGCAAGGCCGGATTCTTATTAGCTTTTCTATCGCGCAGGTACTCTCTTTTCAAGGTATCTCTATCGTACTCCAGATGCCCAAAGCTATAAACCTCTCGCATATCACGGCTGGCTAAAATGGATAGACCAACTTCCTCTCCTTTGGCTAGAATTTGCAGATTGGTTTTGGTACGCACATCCGCTTCCGTCACTTGGGTATGCCTGGAATGGGGAGACAAAAAGCTATCATCAAAGCCTCGCATAAGGGGAGAAAAATTCTCAACCACATTCTGAGAGTAGATCCCAGATAGCTTATGATCTATCAAAACCTTATCGACCCCATACCTATAATAAAGGCCAGCCTGAGCTCCCCAACAAAGGTGCAAGGTCGAATAAACATGGCGCCTAGCCCAGTCAAAAATTTGACAGAGCTCCTGCCAGTAATCTACTTCTTCAAAAGGCAGGATTTCAACCGGTGCCCCTGTGATAATCAGACCATCAAAATAGTCAGCCTTGATATCTGCAAAGGTTTTGTAAAAGGTTTCCAGATGCTCAGGCTTGGTATTTTTAGGCTGATGACTGGTCATATAAAGAAAGTCCAGTTTGACTTGCAGCGGCGTATTGGACAGATAGCGCAAGAGCTGAGTTTCCGTCGCTTCCTTGGTTGGCATGAGATTGAGAATTAAAACCTTAATAGGCCGGATATCCTGTCCTCTCGCCCGTGCATCATCCATAACGAAGATATTCTCATTTTTTAAAATATCAACGGCTGGCAATTTCTTATTGAGCGTAATTGGCATGAAAATATCCCCATTCTATAATAAACTACTTCTATTATAAAACATGGGGATAGGCTTTTCAAATAGATCCTTGCTAGGTTAGGCTATAAGTCCTGACTATAACTCTCAACCAGGGAAATTCATCAAAATTTTAGTATCGTAACCCTCAATAGCCTGACGACCATTAAGGCCATCCAGCTCAATCAGGAAGGCACAGCCAGCAACAACACCCCCGAGACGTTCAACCATTTCGATTGTTGCTTTAACCGTTCCGCCAGTAGCTAAAAGATCATCAACAATCAAGACCCTTTGTCCTGGCTTAATAGCATCGGCATGCATGGTCAAGGTATCAATACCATACTCTTTTTTATAGTCAGCAGAGATAACTTCCCGTGGCAGCTTGCCAGGTTTACGAACTGGAGCAAAACCGATGCCCAACTCGTAGGCTACCGGACAACCAACGATAAACCCGCGTGCTTCTGGTCCAACAACCATATCAATCTTTTTGTCTGTAGCGTATTGGACAATCTCACGAACAGCATAACTGTAGGCATTTCCATCAGCCATTAAGGGGGAAATATCGCGGAAGGTAATCCCTTCTTGTGGGTAATCTTTAATGGATGCAATATAATTTCTTAAGTTCATAAAAAATCTTTCTATCGGCTCTCAGCCAAAAATGTTTTACATTTCATTATAGCATAAATTGTAAGGAAAGATAGGAAAATTATACTGCACTTCTTTTTAAAGGAGGAAAAAACAGTGGTGCACTTCATATGATAATAGCAGATACAATTTTGTTTTTTTATATCCCAAGTATCACGTAACTTCTGCAATTGGCTGACAGTAAACTAATAAGACAGAAATATAAAAGACAGCTGCTCAGTCTTAGCTACTTCAATTTTTTCAGGTAATAGTTCAAAGAGTCTTTATCAAGCCCACCTTCTATTTTTTTCGACAAACTGCCATCACTGTTAATGAAAATGTGAGTTGGAATCGAACGGATGCTATAAGCCTGCACAAAATTATCCTCATAATCATAAAGGATTGGATAAGTAATTCCCTTAGATTTTGCCGTCGATAAAATGGTATGCTTATCCTCATCAATCGGATCACTGTTATCAAATTGAGAGTCGCTCGGAGACGTTACCGATAAGAATACAAAGTCATCTTGATTTTTATAGGTCTTATAAAGCTTTTTTAAATCAGGGATTTCTCGCATGCAGGGCCCGCACCATGTCGCCCAGACGTTAATATAAACCTTTTTCCCCTTATAGTCATCTAGGCTGACAGTCCTTCCTTTTCTATCTTTTAATTTAAAACTTGGAGCTGGATTTGCCACTGTCTTTTGAGTTTTAGAGGAGGTGCTTTCTTTCGGAGAAGAGGACTCAGTCTGTTTTGCCGAACATGCTCCCAAAAGAAGCAAAGCCAGAGTTACTGCTATGATAATTTTTTTCATTGGTTTCTCCTTTTTAAATAAATAAACGTGCTATTCTAGCAAATGAACCTGTCAGAATAGAAACTCCGATAATGATAAGAAGGATCCCTGAAACTATTTTCGTATATTTTAAAAATCGTTGTTGCTTTTTGAAAATAACCAATATTCTTTGCGAAAATATAGCAATCAAAGCAAATGGAAGAATAAATCCTAAACAGTAAATCAAAATCAGCAGCATACTGTAAATTCCCTGATGCGTACTAGCATACAGGAATACACTAGCCAAAATAGGTCCGATACAAGGAGTCCAAGAGAAACTGAAAGTAAAGCCCATAAGAAATGCAATGAGCGGTGTTACCTTCTGACCTGCCTGATATACTTTATTCTTAGCAGAAAATTCTCTGGTTAAAATACTAGTCCTTATAAGATCCAGCTGAATGAGCCCCATCAGAATAATTAAAATACCTCCTAAATTCTGAAAAAGCTGCATGTGGCTTTGAAAAAAACGACTAACAAGACTGCTGGCAAAGGCCAGAATAAAAAATGTGATGGCTATCCCTGATACGAATAGGAGTGTATTGCTAAAAACTCTCCTTTTGTTCCAGATCAATTCCCCTGACTGTCCCTCCTCTCCCTGACCAGCTAAAATACCAATATAAACCGGCAGGATGGGTAAAACGCAGGGTGAAAAAAACGACAAAAGCCCCTCAATAAATAGTGTTAAAAATGTGATATGCTGAAGATCCATACGACTCCTCGCTGCTGCAAATACTCTACTATTAGTTCAGATGTTACAAATTACTTTTTCACATTATATCAAAAAAGCCCTCTTAAATTTTTTAAGAAGACTTTAGAAAAAGGTTACATTAAAACAGGTCGCAGGCAGACTTTCTAATAAAATGAGATTGTTTTGATAGTAAACATCAAATATGATAAAACTAAGCTCTGCTGCACCTAACTTTCATGTAGTTTCAGTTTCTTACTAAGAAGAATATGAACTAGAGGGACGCAGCACTCAGATTGTTTCAAGAGCCGAGCGTAAATCTGCAATCAAATCATTGACATTTTCCAAACCGATAGAAACACGGATTTGGTTAGGTTCGATACCGCAGGCACGAAGGTCTTCTGGACTCATCTGACCGTGAGTTGTGGTTGCCGGGTGTACAACCAGAGACTTAGCATCAGCGACATTGGCAAGGTCTGAAAAGATGGATAAGCTGTCAATCACCTTACGAGCAGCTTCTGCTCCTCCTGCGACATTGAAGGTAAAGATGGAGCTGGCGCCCTTAGGCAGATATTTTTGTGCCAATTCGTAGTAGGGACTCGACGGCAAACTGGCGTAGTTGACCTTAGTTACTTTAGGATGATTTTCCAGATATTCCGCGATTTTCTTGGCATTTTCAACGTGGCGTTCAACCCGCAGAGACAAAGTCTCCAGTCCTTGTGTCAAAAGAAAGGCATTGAAAGGTGAGAGGCAGGCACCGGTATCGCGCAGCAATTGTGTGCGAACCGCTGTAATAAAGGCTGCTGCCCCGATATCACGGGTATAGCTGAGATTATGGTAAGACGGATCTTCATCGACAAACTGCGGGAATTTGCCGGATTTTTCCCAGTTAAATTGACCCGAGTCCACAATTACACCACCGATAGAGGTACCGTGACCGCCGATAAATTTAGTGGCCGAATGCACGGCAATATCAACACCGTATGAAAAAACATTGATCAGATAAGGGGTGCCAAAGGTATTGTCAACAACCAAAGGAATATTATGGCGATGGGCAATCTCTGCTAGTTTTTCAAGATCAGCAACGTTCCCTAAGGGATTTCCTAGGGTCTCAGCTAAAATAAACTTGGTATTGTCCTTGACAGCTGCTTCAATGGCTGCAAAATCGGCTACATCGACAAAGCTGGTCGTAATCCCATAGCGCGGCAGAGTTTCTTTGAGTAAGTTAAAGGTGCCACCATATACGGTGGTAGCCGATACAATGTGATCGCCAGCATGCGCTAAGGCAAGAGCCGTATAAGTAATAGCTGCCATGCCAGAGGCAGTCGCCAAAGCACCAACCCCACCTTCTAAAGCTGCCATCCGCTCTTCAAAAACAGCAGTTGTCGGATTAGTAATCCGCGTATAGATATTACCTTCTGTCCGTAGGGCAAAAGAGTCTTCAGCGTCCTGTGAATCATTGAAAACATAAGATGTAGTTTGGTAAATGGGCAAAGCACGGGACTTGGTAGTCGGATCCACCGTTTGACCGGCGTGCAGCTGCAAAGTTTCAAATGAATAGTCTGTTGTCATAATCATTCCTCCATAGATATCATTAGGCCTATTTTACACCTAAAGCTTTTTATTGGCCAATAGTTATCTAAAAAGAAGGGCTATAGTTGAAAACTATAGCTCCTGTCTTATTAGTTCATTCTCTCTTTTCAATCGGCGCTACACTGGCTAAAACCTTTTTGAGACCGATATCTGGAAACTTGATTTTAAGTTCTTGCGACTTGCCGCTGCCCGTCACCTCAAGTACAGTGCCATCTCCCCATTTTCTATGATGAGCGATATCTCCAATCTGCCAATCCAGAACTGGAGTTTCTGCCGCCTTTTGGCCAACTGACAGAGCAGTTTGGGCAAATGGTAACGATGCTTCTTTTTTAGCAGTAGATGAAGGTGCCACTTGCGCTTTGCGATTCTGAAGTGCCTGAGCTAAGCTCATGCCTTGACCAAAGGTCTTTTCTTCACCACTAGCATAAGTAGCTGAAAAAGCTGTGTTCACTGGCCGTGCCAATCCTTGATAATTCAGAAGTTCATCTGAAATTTCTTTAATAAAGCGGGTTGGGCGATTAAAACTAGACTTTCCAAAGAGGGTACGGCTGTTAGCGTTAGTCAGGTAAAGCACTTGCTCGGCACGAGTAATCCCGACATAAGCTAGTCGACGTTCCTCTTCTAGCTCATCTGGATCTTCGCTTGCTCGATTAAGTGGGAAAACATTTTCTTCCATTCCAATTAAAAAGACAACTGGAAATTCCAACCCTTTAGCAGCATGCAGAGTCATAAGGGTCACTTCTGCAGTATCGGTATCACCTTCATCAGTATCAGCAATCAAGGCTAAATCATTTAGAAAGCGGCTAAGTTTTTCCAAGCCTGTTTCATCTTCGGGTGCTGCTTCCTGATTATCATCAAAATTTTTGGTAACAGAGAGAAACTCCTCAATATTTTCAATTCTCGCCTGACTTTCCAGCGTATTTTGCAGCTGCAAAGCCTCCACATAACCAGTCTTATCCAATACCTCTTCAACTAATTCTGTTAAGGTGTAGGTATCCAGGTCTGAGCGCAGTCCCAGTAGGATGCCGGCAAGAGTCAAAACTGCTTGAGCCGCCTTCCCCTTGATTCCTGAGAGCATGATCTGTTCAGAAGCTTCCAGCAAACTCATATTCTGTAAATTAGCAAAATCACGAATTTTCTCAAGGGTTCCGGGCCCTACTCCCCGCTTGGGTTCATTGATAATACGCTCATAACTGATATTATCCTGAGGATTAGCAATGACATTGAGGTAAGCAATGACATCACGGATTTCCTTACGGCTGTAGAATTTAGTTCCCCCGACCATGGTGTAAGGAATATTTGACTTAAGCAGGGCTTCTTCAATAGTACGTGACTGGGCGTTAGTACGGTAGAGGACAGCAAAGTCCTTAAAGTCCTTCTTGTTTTCACGTACCTGCTGGTCAATAGTCGCAGCTACAAAAACAGCCTCATCACGTTCATCATTGGCACGATAATAGACAATCTCTTCCCCATCTGCATTTTGTGTCCAGAGCTTTTTAGGACGTCGGTTACGATTATTGTTGATCACATCGTTAGCTGCTTGCAGGATTTTCTTTGTCGAACGGTAATTTTCTTCGAGGAGAACCACCTTAGCCTCTGGATAATCCTTTTCAAAATCCAAGATATTTTGCATATCAGCACCGCGCCAACCATAGATAGACTGGTCAGCATCCCCAACCACACAGATATTCTTAAAACGGGAAGCTAAGAGCTTAACCAGCTGGTACTGGGCATGGTTGGTATCCTGATACTCATCCACATGAATATACTGGTAGCGCTGCTGATAATAGGCTAATACATCAGGATTTTTATCAAAGAGCCGCAAGGTCAACATGATTAAATCATCAAAGTCCATGGCCTCACTACGACGCAGCTCTTCTTGATAAGCTTTGTAGCACTTGGCAACAATTTGTGTGTACATATCACCAGCTTGGTTCTCGTAAGCGACTTCATCAAGCAGATCGTTCTTAGCATTGGAAATAGTTCCTAAAATCGCTCGTTCATTCCATTTTTTAGAGTCTAAATTCAAATTCTTGATGATACGCTTCATAAGGGTACGCTGTTCACCAGGATCCACAATCGTAAAATTGCGATTGTAACCTATGTGATCACCATCGCGGCGCAGGATGCGCACACACATGGAGTGAAAGGTCGCGATTAAGGTCTCTTGCGTAGCAGGGTTGAGCTGCATAGCCCGCTCTCTCATCTCACGCGCAGCCTTGTTAGTAAAGGTAATGGCCAGAATATTCCAAGGGTTGACCATCTTCTCATCAATAAGATAAGCAATACGGTGTGTCAGCACCCGTGTCTTCCCAGAACCAGCCCCAGCCATAATCAAAAGCGGCCCTTGAGTAGTTTTGACCGCTTCTGCTTGTTTGTCGTTCATTCCATTCAGTAAAGGATTCATGCTTTTCTCCTTATCCATTTTGCCCTAAAATTATATCATAATTGCATTTAAAAACCTACTATGTAAAAGCCGAAAAACATGCCAAGCAATAAGAAGCAACACCATATTTTACTACCTGATCAATGAACACATTCCATACTTCCCAAGAGTTAGATATACTTCTATAAATCATAGGGTTGCCAGTTTATTTCTTCGCCTAGTGCTTTACGCCGCCTAATATTTTCCTTTCCCCAGTGACACATAACATCAATAAGACTATTGGCTGTACGGCCATAATCTGTTACGGAATAGACAACTTTAGGAGGCATCTGCTGATAATCCTTGCGGTGAACCAAACCGTCTCTTTCCAATTCTCTTAACTGCTGAATCAACACCTTCTGTGATATTCCATCAATCAGTCGTTCTAATTCCAAGGTTCTTCTAGGCTTTTTCATCAGCAAGCAGATAATCAGAGCCTTCCACTTTCCTCCAATAACATCAAGTGTCGCTTCAATTCCAAGATGATAATTTTTCATAATCCTCTCCTCCACATTTTTCATTATTATATCATCCGTCACCCCTACTTTGAATACTGACTTTAAAGTAAGTATTTACTGATTTATTTGTGGGTATTTACATATTTTAAAATTATAAGAAAATAGAAATAGAAAGTCATAAAGGAGGATCAAAAATGAAAACCTTAATCATATTGGTACACCCTAACATTGATCAGTCGCAAGTAAACAAAAGTTGGAAAGCTGAATTAAAAAAGTTTCCTGAAAAATTTAAACTACACGAGCTTCATACCCTGTATCCCGATTGGGAGATTGATGTTGCTAAAGAGCAGGCCTTATTAGAACAATATGAAACCATAATTTTTCAATATCCCCTCTATTGGTATAGTTATCCACCCCTTCTCAAAAAATGGTTTGATGATGTTTTAACACATGGATGGGCCTATGGATCAAAAGGAAACAAACTCACAGGTAAAAAATTCAGCCTGATTATTTCTATTGGGGACAAAGAGGAGAATTATTCACCTGAAAAAAGTATCGGTCATACCATGGAAGAGCTGACTGCTCCATTCCAAAGCACGGTTAAACATATTGGCGGAGAGCTTTTGCCTATTTTTACAAGTTATGGGTTTTCCTTCGAGTCAAGTAAGGAATTAATTGACAGCAGTTCACAAGCTCTTATTAAACACCTTTTAGAAATCACTCAATTGTAATGCTTGAACTATCTATAAAAAATTCCAATAAGTGCTTCACATTAATCCTTACGCAGTTCTTTTCGGTAACGAAAACGCCAGCGACAGTAATCCCATGTAATCATCAACTTACTGCGCCACTTGAAATCATGGCGTAAAAAACGAGCACCATCCCTAAGCTGCTTAAAACCAGCAGTCTGCCAATTCTCTCTTATCAAGAACTGACCGCGACTGCGCCAGTATTGCTCATTGTAGCGGTAGTAGAATTTACGAACTCGGGCTAGACGGATTAAGGGCTGGTAGTGATTAGCAGGGGTATAGTAGCCGCTTGGAACATTGATAAGAGCCCCTGTCAGCAGGGGCTTCCAATTATTAGGATGCTCATGAAAGTACATACGCATAGGTTTTTGAAGATCGTTAGGGAGCTGGTAGTGCCAACGTTTCCCATTTAGCAATTCCACTTGGACATAGAAAATTTTCTTGCGCTTGGCCATGTGCTCGCTCTCCCCCTTTTTATGTAAATGTCCCTAATATTTAATATTGTAACACAGATCAGTTTGAAATAGGATCGAACTTATTGTTTTTTAGAGAGTTGCCCATCCCAAATATTTTTCCAAGCGGGAAAGGGATCGTTTGATTAGGTCATAATTCGGAATATACTATTATTTATGGAAAATAACCTTGACAGTATTCGGAAATTGAGCTAAACTAGGACAGTATTATCATAAATAAACCGATTGAAATCATCAGGAGAGAAAAGACAAGGTCTTTCGCCGAAGGAGTAATGCTCTCAGGTTTCTAGTGCTTAGAATAGGACTGATGGTGGACGGACTTCTGGAGAGCTTCCCAATTAGGGGAACGCCGAAGGGGCAAGGCAGTCAACTGCTCAAACTCTCAGGCAAAAGGACAGAATTTTCAGCAAAAATAAGCGATCAAGCCTATAAGAGGTTAGATAGTTTTTATTTTTCTGACCAGTCTTTTTAGAAGTCCATGACATTACTGTCTGGACTTTTTTCGTACTTGGGATGATGATTTCATCGGTTTCAGAAGGGATATGATTATGTTAGACTTTTTTACCAAAATTGATGACTTTGTCTGGGGCCCACCGCTCTTAGTGCTGCTAGTAGGAACAGGAATCTACCTCAGTTTTCGACTGGGGTTGTTACAGATTCTTCGTCTGCCTAAAGCCTTTAGACTCATCTTTGCTGAGGATCAGGGAGAAGGTGATATTTCCAGCTTTGCTGCTTTAGCAACAGCCCTAGCCGCTACCGTCGGAACCGGTAACATTGTCGGTGTTGCGACGGCTATCGGAACCGGCGGTCCTGGTGCCCTCTTTTGGATGTGGGTAGCTGCTTTTTTTGGAATGGCTACCAAGTACGCTGAGGGACTTCTCGCTATCAAATATCGGACTAAAGATGACAATGGGCAAGTTTCAGGCGGTCCCATGTACTATATTATCAATGGAATTACAGGACGCCTGCGTATTATTGCTAGACCCTTGGCTTACTTCTTTGCCCTAGCTGGTATCCTCGTAGCTCTTTTAGGAATCGGAACCTTTTCACAGGTCAATTCTATCACGGAATCCCTGCAGAACAGTTTTAGCTGGTCACCACAGATTGTCAGTATCCTAATTGCTATTTTCGTAGCGATTATCGTTTTCGGCGGCATTCAATCAATTTCCAAGGTATCAGAAAAAATCGTACCATTTATGGCAATTCTTTATATTCTAGCTGCACTGATCATCATTGTTATTAACCATCAAAATCTTATTCCAACAATCGCGGCGATTTTTAAATCTGCTTTCACACCAACCGCTGCTGTCGGCGGCTTTACAGGAGCGACTGTTATGCAAGCTATCAGACTCGGGATTGCCCGCGGGGTCTTCTCCAACGAATCAGGACTTGGATCTGCACCGATTGCAGCGGCAGCGGCTAAAACGGAGGAACCTGTTGAACAAGGACTAATCTCTATGACTGGTACCTTTATTGATACTATTGTTATTTGTACTTTAACGGGCCTCTCTATTCTGATTACAGGGCAGTGGTCTGTTAAGGGACTTGAGGGAGCGGCAGTGACACAGAGTGCCTTTGCTTCAGTTTTTGGCAATATTGGCAGCCTTGTCCTTACCTTATCTCTTGCTCTCTTTGCCTTTACAACCATTTTGGGCTGGTCTTACTACGGTGAGCGCTGCGTTGAGTTCGTTTTTGGTACCAAGGCTATTACCCTTTATCGCTGCGTCTTTGTGCTTATGGTAGCACTCGGTGGCTTCTTGCAGCTGCAAGTTATCTGGAAAATTGCTGATATCGTCAATGGACTTATGGCTCTACCTAATTTGGTTGCTCTGCTCCTGCTGTCACCCGTTATTATAAAGGAAACGACGTCATACTTTAATCGTCATAAATAGGAATACTTGTTTCTTAGCTCCATTTGACAAGTGAAAATATTATTTTATAATAAATAGGGATATATTGATGAAATGTGTCAGGCAGACTGGGCTAGGCAACTTAACTAGCCCTTTTCTTGTGGTGATGCCTAATCCTCTTTGAAAATTACAACCTATAGTATATTACTTCCCTAGCGAAAACACCCTATAATCTCAATATTCTAATAAGAATTAAGGGCATTTAAGAAGTTGCTACGCTTTCAGTTTTGAGTTTCTTTGAGTATAAAACTAAAAAGATTGGATTGACACTATGTTAGATTTATTAGCTAAAATTGATACCTATGTATGGGGGCCTCCCCTATTGATTCTTCTGGTCGGAACAGGAATTTATCTCAGTGTTCGACTGGGACTGCTACAGGTGGCCAAGCTGCCTCGCGCCCTGCGGCTAATTTTTGCAAATAGCGAGGGCCATGGTGATGTTTCCAGTTTTGCGGCTCTATGTACAGCTCTGGCTGCTACGGTGGGAACAGGTAATATCGTTGGTGTTGCGACGGCTATCAAGGCAGGTGGCCCCGGTGCCCTCTTTTGGATGTGGATGGCTGCCTTCTTTGGTATGGCCACTAAATATTCCGAAGGTCTCCTAGCTATTAAATTCCGCGAGAAAGATGAAAACGGTGAGATTGCCGGCGGTCCTATGTACTATATTGTTAACGGTCTTGGTAAACATTGGAAATGGCTAGCAATCCTCTTTGCTATCTTTGGAACCATGACCGCCCTGCTGGGGTCTGGAACCTTTACTCAGGTTAATTCTATTACCGATTCTATCAAAAATAGTCTGGGGCTGGATCCGCGTATTGTCAGTATCGTATTGTCCATTCTGGTAGCTATTATTATCTTTGGTGGTATCCAATCTATCTCTAAGGTTTCAACCTTTGTCGTCCCTTTCATGGCGGTTATTTATGTCTTAACTGCTATTATTGTCTTGGCTGTCAATTACGATAAGTTTATTCCAAGCATCGTGTTAGTGCTGACATCTGCCTTTACTGGTAAGGCAGCAACTGGAGGCTTTCTTGGAGCAACCGTTATGGTAGCTATTCAAAAAGGAATTGCCCGCGGTGTTTTCTCTAACGAATCTGGGCTTGGATCTGCGCCAATTGCTGCTGCTGCTGCTAAAACGGAGGAACCTGTTGAGCAAGGGCTCATTTCTATGACTGGCACCTTTATTGATACAATTATCATCTGTACATTGACAGGGATGGCTATCATTGTCACAGGCGGTTGGACTTCTGAGTTAGACGGTGCTGTCCTCACACAATCCGCTTTTTCATCTGTTTTTGGTAACTGGGGGATTTGGGCTCTGACCATCAGTTTAACCCTTTTTGCTTTCACAACCATCCTAGGCTGGTCTTACTACGGTGAGCGCTGCTTTGAATTTCTTTTTGGTGCTGCCAGTATCCCTTTATACCGACTACTTTTCGTTGCCATGGTTGCTATCGGTGGTTTCATTAAATTGGAAATGATTTGGACCATTGCCGATATTGTTAACGGACTTATGGCCTTCCCTAATCTTGTTGCCTTGATTGGATTATCTCCGATTATTATCGCAGAAACGAAAAAGTATTTTGCCAAATCCAAGCAGCAGAAAGTATCAGACAAAGAATAGTTTAATTAACTAGACGGGTTGCCTGCCCGTTCTAGTTTTTTTATTAGCCTTATCAAGGCTAGCTGATCGCTAATATTCATGTTATAATGGGGAGAGTCGTTATTCTTACAAGGAGGCTATATGACAAGGCACGAACAAAACATCCGCTTGGCTAGACGGGGACCGATTGTTAGTATTGCTGCCTATATCAGTTTAGCTGTAAGTAAATTGCTGTTTGGACACCTTCTGTCCTCTTCATCCTTGATTGCTGATGGTTTTAATAATCTATCAGACATTATGAGCAACATCATTCTCTTAGTCGGACTTTACTTAGCCAGTCGACCGGCTGATGAGGATCACCGCTTTGGCCATTGGAAGATTGAAGATTTGGCAAGTTTGATGACTTCATTTATCATGTTTTTAGTAGGATTTCAGGTTCTAGTAGAAACTGCTCAAAAGTTAATGACAAACCACCAGACTGCCATTGATCCTTTAGGAGCCATTGTCGGACTGGTCTCAGCTCTAGTCATGTACGGTGTCTACCTCTATAATCGGCACCTATCTAAGAAAGTCAAATCCAGCGCCCTATTGGCTGCCTCTAAAGACAATATTTCCGATGCTCTGACCTCGCTTGGAACTTCGATTGCCATTGTTGCTAGCTCGATCAATATGCCCATTATTGATCGAATAGCTGCAATTATCATCTGCTACTTTATTCTAAAAACAGCTTACGATATCTTTATCCAAGCAACCTTTAACCTATCAGATGGCTTTGATGATAAGCAGTTAGCCCAATATGAGAAGGCTATTCTACAAATTCCAAAAATTTCTGCTGTGAAATCTCAACGGGGTCGTACTTATGGCAGCAATATCTTTCTCGATTTAGTGCTTGAAATGAACCCTGATTTATCTGTATACGAGAGCCATGCGATCACAGAACAGGTTGAGCAGCTCCTGCATGATGAGTTTCAGGTTTATGATGTTGACATTCATGTTGAACCAGCTGCTATTCCTGAGGATGAACTGCTGGAAAATGTTTACAACAAGCTCTACAAATTTGAAAAACTAATTCTGTCTAAAATACCGGATTACGAGGCCTATATTGCCGATGATTTTATGATGGTTAATGAAAACGGTCAGTTCCTATCACTTCAAAATTTTCTTAAGCTAGCCCCCTACTACTCCAGTAATTTTCAATACTTTAAGATGGTGTCCATCAGCCAAAAGACCAAGTTGATTACCTATCAACTTGAGGGAAACCGCCACGTCAGTATCTGGCGTCGTCACGAACAATGGAAACTGATTTTTCACCAGATTACAAAGGAAGTGTCCGCTCCTACCAACCAAGTCAACTAGAACATTAACCATGCAGCACGCAAAAATGAAGAAAGCCCAGTTAAAAATCCAATACCTGTGGTGCTAGTAAAAAACAGTTAACAAAAAAGTCCATTTGGATTATACTGCAAATGAGAAAAAAACAGCAGAGGTAATCCAAATGAACCACCTACATTATACTGCTAAAGCCCATCATTTA
>NZ_JBRUHS010000015.1:0-49246 GCF_053206945.1 Streptococcus dentasini | reverse complement strand
TGATAAGCGTGAGGTCGGTGGTTCGAGTCCACTTGTGCCCATGAAGGGTCCGTTGGTCAAGGGGTTAAGACACCGCCTTTTCACGGCGGTAACACGGGTTCGAATCCCGTACGGACTATTGTTGGAGAATTACTCAAGAGGCTGAAGAGGACGGTTTGCTAAATCGTTAGGTCGGGAAACTGACGCGGGGGTTCGAATCCCCCATTCTCCGTATTAGTTAAGAAAAACGAGTTATCGTGAGATATCTCGTTTTGTTTACTTTAAAAAGAGGTTCCTTATGAAAAAAATTAGATTTTCCCGTGTAGTTACGTTTAGTGTGACAAGTGTATTAATTTTTTTAGTACTTCTTTTTTTTATCTTTCGCAATAGTTCAGTTATTAAAAAAGTAGCAACTCCTATTAATGGCGTAACTACGAAGATTGATCATTTTGTCTCTTATCCGTTTCGTTGGGCTTCATCAGCTAAGGATGAGATTGTAGAGCTCTTTAATGCCTATAGTGAAAATGAATCATTAAAAAAAGAACTTGCCGAAATGAGAGATCAATCGTCAACAGTAGATTCTTTGACGGAAGAGAATAAAAGTTTGGCCAATGCATTGGAAATTGAAAAGGCTTTTTCCAGTTATGAAACTATTACTAGTGATGTAACAGTTCGTTCAACCTTATCTTGGTATGAGAATCTAACTGTTGGTGTCGGGAAAAATGATGGAGTTACAGATTCTATGCTAGCTGTCTCAGATGGCGGCTTGATTGGTAAGGTATCAGACGTATCACAATCGGGAACTACACTGCAGTTGATTTCTAATTCGGAAGGGACATACGAAATTCCCGTTAAATTTAGTAGCTCAGATGGTGATGTTTACGGCATATTAACGGGTTACAATTCCAAAAAGAATCTCTTGATCATAGAAGAGCTGAATGTCGATAAACCGATGAATGCTGGGGATAGTGTTACTACTAGTGGCCTAGATGGCAAAAGTATTCCTGGTATCAGTGTTGGTAAAATTTCTTCAATTAGTGATGCAAAGGAATTGAACAAGCGAAAAGTCTATGTTACTCCTACAGCGGATTTGGATAATATCAGTTATGTCACTTTGATTGGTAAATAAAATGAATTGGTTTAAAAATAAAATTTCAATATCACTTTTTGCTTTCTTACTTATGCTAATTGATGGTCACCTATCTGATATCTTTTCAACCCTAACTGGGCGTTCTATTATTTTACAGGTACATTTCTTGCTGATCTTTCTGTTTTTTGTGCAGAGATATATAAATAATGCCTACTTTTCTTATTCGTTAGCTTTTATACTAGGTCTTATTTACGATAGCTACAATCTCAATTTTATTGGTGTTGCTTTCTTTATATTACCGCTTGTTGTCTATATTATTAGAAAGTGGGGAAGATACTTCGTAACGGGACTTCGCAGAGCACAAGCCTTCTTCATTTTAATTACTTTATTTGAGACTGGTTGCTATGGATTGGCTTATCTTTACCATTTAACAACTTATGATTTTTTATCTTTTGTCACTTATCAATTGGTTGTTTCTTTATTGTTAAATTCTCTGATTTTTATAATAATAGATAAAATAATGCGTAGAAACGGCTTTAAATAAACATATAACTGTAACATATACGTAACAAAAGATGGACTAGTTTCTGGTATAATATAATGGTCTTATCAATATGGGAGTAGTTTATTAACATGAAAAAACGTATTTTATCAACAGTATTGCTCAGTGGTGTTGCTCTTACAGCAGCAGCTACACATGTAAAAGCGGATGACTATGACTCAGCGATTGCTGGTCAAGATGCTGTTATCAGTAACTTAGCAGCACAATCACAAGCAGCTCAGTCACAAGCTTCATTGATCCAAGGACAACAAGCCGTACTTGAAGGTCAAAATGCTGAACTTGAGGCACAAAATTCTGCGCTTCAGACAGAATCAGCTACGCTTGCAGCTGAAATTCAAGATTTATCTGCTAAGATTGTTGCTCGTAATGCGTCTATTCAAGCACAAGCACAAAATGCTCAAAAGAATAATACAGCTTCAAGCTATATTAATACAATTCTGAATTCAAAATCAATTTCAGAAGCTATTAGCCGTATCGTTGCGGTACATGAAGTTGTATCTGCTAGCCAAAGTCAATTGGCTCAACAACAAGCAGATGAAGCTGCTCTTGCAACTAAGCAAGCTGAAAACCAGGCAGCTATGGATCAAGTTGCTGCAAACCAAGCAACTATTCAAGCTAATCAGTCTGCTTTAACTCAGCAACAAGCTCAGTTGGAAGCAGCACAAGCAGCACTTGCTACTGAAATTGCTACGGCTCAAGCTAATAAACAAGCGTTGGTATCTGCTAAATCTACCGCAGAATCACAAGCAGCAAGTGCATCGGCAGCGGCTTCAGTAGCAACATCAGAATCTGAAGTTGCAGCGGCATCTGAGGCAGCAGCACAATCTGAAGCTGTTGATCAACAAAATCAACAGCAGCCTGTTGATGAGCAATCTGCCTCAGCTGAAACTTCTGCATCTGAAGCAGCTGTAGAAGCACCAACTACTGAAAATTCAGAAGCTCCAGCTCAAGAACAAGAGGCTCAGCCAGCTCCTGAACAATCACAAACAGAAGAAGTTGCTGCAGCTCCAGCTCAAGAAGAAGCTCCGGCTGCACCTGAGGCTCAACCAGCACCTGAAGCTCAGCCAGCTCCAGCCCCTGCTCCGGTTGATAATACTAACACTTACCCAGCTGGGCAATGTACTTGGGGTGTTAAATCGTTGGCTTCATGGGTTGGTAATTATTGGGGTAATGCTAACCAATGGGGTGCAAGCGCTGTATCAGCAGGACACACGACTGGTTCTACACCACAAGTTGGTTCCGTCATTGTATGGCCTAACGATGGTGGTGGCTATGGTCACGTTGCTTATGTTACATCTGTTAATGGTTCTACTATTACTGTTAATGAATCAAACTATGCAGGTAACCAGTCTATTGGTGATTACCGTGGAAGCTTTGATGTTAACTCATCTGGTTCTCACTACTTTATCTATCAGTAAGAATATCGAAATGGGAAACGTTGAAAAAGCGTTTTCCTTTTTTATATCTTTGTATTTTATCGACATTGAAAATTTAGATGAAAAACGTTAAAATATTAGTGGATTAAATTTTGGAGGACGTCATGTCATTTAACAATTTGAAGCTCTTTGCCCTATCGTCTAATCAGGAATTAGCTGAGAAAGTCGCTGATTCTATTGGTATTTCACTTGGTCAGGCCACTGTCCGTCAGTTTTCTGATGGTGAAATACAGGTAAATATTGAGGAATCTATTCGTGGTCACCATGTATTTATTCTTCAATCAACAAGTTCACCAGTCAATACAAATTTAATGGAAATTCTCATAATGGTTGATGCACTTAAAAGGGCTAGTGCTGAAACTGTTAGCGTTGTGATGCCTTATTATGGATATGCACGTCAAGATCGAAAGGCACGTTCGCGTGAGCCTATCACATCTAAGTTGGTTGCTAACATGCTTGAGGTAGCTGGTGTTGACAGACTGTTGACAGTTGATCTGCATGCAGCGCAAATTCAGGGCTTCTTTGATATCCCAGTCGATCATTTGATGGGGGCTCCTTTGATTGCTGATTACTTTATTCGTCAGGGATTGGTCGGCAACGATGTCGTTGTTGTTAGTCCTGACCATGGAGGGGTGACGCGTGCGCGTAAATTAGCTCAATGCCTCCATACTCCAATTGCTATTATTGATAAACGTCGCAGTGTTGATAAAATGAATACCAGTGAGGTTATGAATATCATTGGTAATGTCAAAGGAAAGACTTGTATTTTGATTGATGACATGATTGATACGGCTGGGACAATTTGTCATGCTGCTGATGCTTTGGCTGAAGCAGGTGCAACTGAAGTTTATGCTTCTTGTACGCACCCTGTTTTATCTGGACCAGCCCTAGATAATATTGAGGGATCCGCAATTAAAAAGTTGGTCGTTTTAGATACGATTTATCTGCCTAGTGAGCGTCTAATTGACAAAATTGAGCAAATTTCAATTGCAGATTTGATTGGTGAAGCTATTGTACGTATCCATGAAAAGCGGCCGCTTTCCCCGCTATTTGAACTTGAAATTTCTAAATAAATATAGGAGGTCCGAAATTCGGACCTCTTTTAGTAAGGCTGAAAATTCTTTAGTTTTGCTGTATAATAGAATTACTTATTTACTAAGGAGTGGATTTATGGATTTAGCAAAGCGTTTCAATAAAAACTTGGAAAAAATAGAAGTTTCTTTAATTCGTCAATTTGATCAGTCAATATCATCGGTTCCGGGGATTTTGAAAATGACACTGGGAGAGCCTGACTTTACGACACCAGATCATGTTAAGGAAGCAGCTAAGGCAGCCATTGACGCTAATCAAAGTCACTATACTGGTATGGCGGGTTTACCTGAACTGCGACAAGCTGCTTCTAACTTTGTGAGAGAAAAATATCGTTTGAACTATGATCCAGATTCTGAAATTTTAGTCACTATCGGCGCTACAGAGGCTCTATCTGCTGCTCTGACTGCTATTCTGGAGCCTGGTGATGCTGTTTTGCTACCAGCTCCTGCTTATCCAGGTTATGAGCCTATTGTTAATCTTGTTGGAGCTGAAATTGTTGAAATTGATACAACTGATAATGATTTTGTTTTGACACCTGAGCAATTGGAAAAGGCTATTCTGGAGCAGGGTGACAGATTGAAGGTTGTACTTCTAAATTATCCCACCAATCCGACAGGTGTAGCTTATTCATGTGAGCAAATTAAGGCTTTTGCGGATGTTTTGAAAAAATATGATGTATTTGTGGTTAGTGATGAAGTTTATTCGGAATTAACTTATACTGATGAGGGACATGTTTCCATTGGGGAGTATCTACCAGATCAAGCCATTATTATCAATGGTCTATCTAAATCCCATGCGATGACAGGGTGGAGGATTGGCTTTATCTTTGCCCCTGAGATGTTTACACGACAGCTGATTAAAAGCCATCAATATTTGGTTACAGCTGCAACGACCAATGCTCAGTTTGCTGCAATTGAGGCTTTGACAGTTGGAAAAGATGATGCTCTTTCTATGAAGAGTGAGTATATTAAGCGTCGGGACTATATCATTGAAAAAATGGAAGAGATGAATTTTAAAATTATTAAGCCAACAGGGGCCTTCTATATTTTTGCTAAAATTCCAGTGGCAGAAGGGCAAGATTCCTTCCAATTTTTAAAAGATTTTGCTCACCAGAAGGCAGTTGCAATGATTCCAGGGGTTGCCTTCGGCCAATATGGAGAGGGGTATTTACGCATCTCTTACGCGGCTAGTATGGAGACGATACAAGAGGCGATGAAACGTTTGAAAAAATATATGGAGCAATATGCAGACTAAGGAATCGCGAGGAATTGTCCTTTTTAATCGCAATTATCGAGAGGATGACAAGCTAGTCAAAATTTTTACAGAAACTTCAGGAAAGCGAATGTTTTTCGTGAAACATGTTAGTCGGTCTAAGCTCGTGTCTGCCATCCAGCCGTTAACTTTAGCGGATTTCCTAATGAAAATTAATGATAATGGTTTGTCTTACATTGATGATTATAAGGAAATGACAACTTTTAAGCATATTAATGAGGATATTTTTACTTTATCTTATGCTAGTTACGTACTTGCTTTGGCAGATGCTGCGGTTGCTGACGGTGTTTATGATTCTCAGCTTTTTGATTTTTTAGTAAAAACTCTAGAGTTAATGGAGCAAGGGCTTGATTATGAAATATTGACGAATATCTTTGAACTACAGCTACTCGATCGTTTTGGTGTACGTTTAAATTTTCATGAGTGTGTTTTTTGTCATCGCGTAGGGCAACGATTTGATTTTTCTCATAAATATTCGGGTCTTTTATGCCCAGAACATTATGAAAAGGATATGAGACGTAGTCATTTAGATCCTAATGTTCTCTACTTATTAGGTAGATTTCAAACTATTTCCTTTGAGGAATTACAGACGATTTCAGTGAAGCCAGGGATGAAGCATAAGATTCGACTTTTCTTAGATGATCTCTATGATACTTATGTTGGTATTCATCTTAAATCGAAAAGATTTATTGATGATTTGGCTAGCTGGGGGGATATTATGAAATAGCGGAAGGTCTGTGACATTGTCCAGTCCTTTTATAGCGTAGATAATCTACTACTGTAGTGAATTGCTTCTTTGTTTTTGGAAAGATTAATCTTGTGCTTTGCCCGCTAAAATCTTATTTATTTTATAATAGGAGTTATTACTAACTGGTGATGAAAATACAGATGGTTTATGCTATAATACTGACACTGAATTAGGCTTAAAGAGAGGAATAATTGATGAAAACAATTGCTGTAGATGCAATGGGTGGTGATAAAGCTCCCCAGGCGATTATCGAAGGTGTTAATCAAGCATTGGAGGAGTTTGATGATATTCAGATTAAACTTTATGGGGATGAAACAAAAATAAAAGAGTATTTAGAGGCAGATGAGCGAGTTGAGATTATCCACACGGATGAAAAAATTAATTCAGATGATGAACCGGTAAAGGCGATTCGAAAGAAGAAACAAGCCTCAATGGTACTAGGAGCTCAAGCTGTTAAAGATGGTCAAGCTGAAGCGGTAATTTCCGCTGGGAATACGGGGGCCTTGTTAGCAGCTGGCCTCTTTGTGGTTGGCCGTATTAAAGGAATTGATCGCCCAGCTCTTATGTCTACCTTGCCGACGATCGATGGTGGCAACTTTGATATGTTAGATTTGGGAGCTAATGCTGAAAATACGGCTCACCATCTTCATCAATATGCAATTTTAGGTTCTTACTATGCGGAAGCTGTACGTGGAGTAAAAAATCCGCGTGTTGGCCTTTTAAATAACGGGACAGAAGAAACTAAGGGGGATCCCCTTCGTAAAGAGGTATTTGAACTTTTATCCAAGGAATCTGCGATTAACTTTGTTGGGAATGTAGAGGCGCGTGAGTTGCTTAACGGTGTAGCAGATGTTGTTGTAGCAGATGGTTTTACGGGTAATGCGGTTTTGAAAACCATTGAAGGTACTGGTCTTTCTATTCTTAGTGCCTTGAAGACAGCTATCAAAACTGGCGGTGTTAAGGCTAAGCTTGGTGCTTATTTCATGAAAGACAGTCTCTATAGCCTGCGCAGTATCATGGATTATTCATCGGCTGGTGGTGCTGTGCTCATTGGGCTACAGGCTCCTGTGGTGAAGTGCCATGGTTCTAGTGATGCTAAATCGGTTTATTATACGATTAGACAGGTCAGAACTATGCTAGAGCATCAGGTTGTTGAAGAGATTGTAGAGGAATTTTCCGAATAGAAAGGGATAGCGATGACACGATCAGAGATATTTGCCAAAATTAGCCAGATGATTAAGGAGCAGATGCATTTAGAAAGTTTGGAAGTTACAGAAGAGACCTCATTTAAAGATGAGCTTGGTGTGGATTCTATTGATTTGATGGAATTTGTAGTAAACTTAGAGGATGAGTTTGCTATTGAAATTCCTGACGATGATATTGAGGACATGACGACACTTGGCAATATGCTGGATTATTTAACAACTAAAGTAGGGGAGTAAAGGCAAACTCGAAAGGGTTTGTTTTTTTTATACTAGTTTCCCTTCTAAACAACGGCTTTCAAAAAATTAGGGAATTTAGGATTAAAGGAAATCGAAATTTTTAGGGTTATTTCTACTTCCCAGTTAGAAGAAATTAATTTTAGAGAAAGGATAAAGTAGAGCTAAGGAAATTTTGTTAAGATGATAGCTTGAAACTTTGTAGCATTCACAAAGGTCGGGTGATTCAGTTGAATAACTAACTTTTCTAAGTTCCGGATTTTTATGATGAAAAAATAGGTCGTATTAGTGCTTTATTATTAGCAGTATTATTAATATCAAAACTAATTTTAGGACAGGTAACACATCCAGCAGCTTTAATTGTTGTCGTTTTAGTTATAATAGGTTTGGGAAAAAGAGCCTTAGCCAACTCTAAATCTTAAAAGTTTCTTTGTTTTTAGGTTTACGAGAAGTTTTTTGCTGCTTAAGTTAATTTTACTGGGGAGAGAATTACTTTATTATTTTAGTGCGAATTATAATTTTTCACAAAAGGGTGACATTAATGTCATTGTTGAATTTAGAAACCTGAGGCTGGACAAAAACTCGTCCAGTCTTCCTGTTTTGTAATGAACTCTTGGCGCAGTGGTTGGGAGTAAGAGTTGTAGGCTAGATCAAGAAGTCTTACTCCTGCACAGTTCATTAGGTGCTTTAGCACCAATGAACCACTGCTGGCTGGTTTTCCTTTTGCCACAAGACCAAAGCGGAAAATCTAAACAAATGTGATGAACGCTGTTCATCTTATTTCCAATCTCCAAAGGTCCCCCGCTACGCGGGGGTGGGTTAAAAAGGTCTGGGAGGCCTTTTTAATCGGGAAATAAAGCTTGCAAAGCAAGTGTCAAAAACGGTCTGGAGAGAGACCGTTTCAGGTCACCACTTTAAAATTAAGGAGTGGTGAGAACCAAAATTTTCGATTTTTGGGTTGATCCCACTCCCTATATGTCACAACAATCGTATGTTTTTACAGGAACCATTTTAGAAAATCTATTGCTGGGGGTCTCTGGTGAAGTTGATGAGGAGTGTCTGATGGAAGCTTGTGCGGTAGCCGAAATCTTGGAAGATATTCAAGCTATGCCATTAGGTTTTCAGTCCCAAGTCTCTGAGGATGGCGGTCTATCAGGTGGACAAAAACAACGTTTGGCAATTGCACGGGCCTTGCTTTCAGACCAGCCTATTTTAGTGTTTGATGAAGCTACTAGTGGACTTGATGGAGATACGGAGGAAAAGGTTATTAAGAATCTGACTCAAATCGACCGTACGATGGTCTTTGTTGCCCACCGAGGTAGTGTTTTAAATTATGCTAATCGAATTGTTAAGATTGAAGGTGGTCAAAAAGTTAGTGACCAATCTACTCAAAGATTATGGTGGCCACATCTAGGTCATGTTGCGGGTTAATGTTAGTACAAAAATAAATTCTTTTTCATAGATAGTATAAGCATTCTCAATTGATCTATAGTTGAGAATGTTTTTATATTATCATTAAATACTGGGTTATTCTGTAGCGATTACGCTTCTGTTATTAAAATGAAATCTTTTTGATATTGATTAAAAAATAAGAACAAGGTATAATGTTGAGCTGATAATTATATGTGAGGGGGCATTCTTTTGGGGATTAAAGGGAGACTCGGGCAGCGAATTCGTGAAGTAAGGCAGGAGCGGAAGTTATCGCGTGACAATGTCTGCGGTAATGGTGAGAAATTAACCGTTCGCCAGCTAGTGCGTATTGAAAGTGGTGAGTCACTTCCTTCTATAGAAAAGTTAGAATACATTGCGCGAGTGCTCAATACAACGATGTCTGATCTACTGGAAGGTGATGATATCAAGATTCCAAGTGATTACTTTGAAAAGAAGCAGCGTATTATTAAGTTTCCCACTTATGGGGATCCAGACAGAGTTCAGCAGAAGCAAAAAATGATTGAGGAAATTTATGAGCAGTATTTTGAGCTTTTGCCTGAAGATGAGTTGCTCTTTTTAGATCTATCTGAGAATATTTATAATTCACTGTTGGGGGATAGGTTACCCAATATCGAGGAGATTTATGATGATGCCTTTGAACAAGTATTGAAAAAGAAGGTTTTTCAATTCAATGATTATCTGTATTTAGGTTATTATCTGTTAAAGATTCAAAGGGAAAAGTACTACGATGCGGAAGTTCTTCAAAAGATTAAGCGCAAGCTTCTGCGGCAAGAGCCGACTTCTGACGAGCTCTATAATGTGGAACTTTTAGTAACCTTGATGGATATTATTAGCGTCTATGCGCATCACGATGATTACAGAGATGTTTTGTCCTTAGCAGAAAAAGCTGAGGAGGTGATTGAGCGGGCTCAGCTGCATACTTATAAGGCGGGTGTTTTAGAAGCCAAGGCGAAGTATTATATCAAAGTAAAAGGGAATAAAGAAAAGGCTAGAGAATTTTATAATCAGGCCTTGGCCTTTGGGCAGGTATTGGGAGATTCAGTTATCATTGAGGATATAAAAATGGAGATGAGAAATGATGGTTTAAGCAAATAGTGACATCGATGTCACTATTTTTTTGTGCTTAAGATCAGTATAATAGTACTTGTAAGTGAAAGAAAGGAGTTAGCTACTATGAAATCATTTTTTAAATCACTAGTAACAGCAATTATTCTTGCTTGTCTCTGTATACGTTAGAAGTTTACGAGATAACTAGATTTTCGGTGGAAAATCTTGAAGAGGGGAGATATCTCAGACTTAAGAATGGAGGGCTAACTCAGTTAACGTTATCATATGGTAAATCAACTTATAAATTTAGAAGAGATTCGTTATGGTTCTCGTATAGACAAAGGGGTATTACAGGATATCCATTTAACCATTAATAGGGGTGATAAGATTGCCTTGGTTGGGAAAAGTGGTTCTGGTAAGACAACTTTAGTTAAATTGATTGCGGGTTTTATAGAACCTAAGCAAGGGAAGATATACTATGATGGAGAACTTGCTGATTCATCAGATCTACGTCATTTAACAACCTATATTTCACAGAGAACCTATATTCTCAAGGGGACGGTTTTAGATAATTTATTGCTGGGGACTGAGAGCCAGATTGGTGAAGAGGCCTTGATAGCTGCTTGTTCCGCCAGTGAAATCTTAGAAGACATTGAAGCCCTGCCACAAGGTTTCCAGACTTTTATCTCAGAAGATATTTTGTCTGATGGTCAGAAGCAGCGCTTGGCTATTGCGAATGCCTTGCTTATTGGGCGTCCTCTCTTAATTTTTGATGTCGCTACTAGCCATCTGGATAGTGAGACTGAAGCAAGGGTTATTGAAAATTTAACCAGATTGGATCGTACGATGATCTTTGTTGCTCACAGGGGTAATACTATCAATTATGCTAATCGTATTGTCAAGATTGATAAAGGGCAAAAGGTTAGTGACCTTCCTAATTATCATGCCCGTTTTACACAGGCTAATTTGGTAGATCTCCATTAATGGAAAATTAAAAGTGTTTTATTGAGCTGTATTCTAGGCTGAACTATTAATTTGTAAAAGGGATTGTGTCTTCCGTTACCGTGTAGGACTCAGTCCTTTTATTTTTACCTAATTTGAGAAATTAGCCTCCTTTAAAAATCTCAAATAATGAGCCCTTGTACTTATGACGCTAGCTCTGCTGGTCTTGTTTCCCTACTTCATAAGATTTAAGTGATCTTAGGGGGCTCTGCGTCAGCGCTGCTAAATATTCACTGGACTCTAAGATGTCTACGGGGTCTTATAATCTGATTTTGTTTTTTTGAGTATAGGGAGATTTCTTATTAATATAGTCTTCAAAATAGTTTTAGGAAAGCAAAAACAGCAAAAACCGAATGATATAAAAATGTAATCTTTTAAATGTTTGTAAAATATTGAAATCAAAAATCTTATGTGTTAAACTTTAATATAATAAAAACGAAAGGCGAACTTTCTGATGAAAAAACAGTTGATTTATAGTGGTAAGGCGAAGGACATTTTTGATACAGAAGATGAGAATTTGATTGTGTCTGTTTACAAGGACCAGGCTACTATGCTCAATGGGGCTCGAAAAGAGACCATCCAAGGTAAGGGGGGACTGAACAATCAAATCTCATCTTTTATTTTTAAAAAATTGAATCAAGCAGGAGTTGCGACTCACTTTGTCAAATCCCTATCGGAAACTGAACAATTGAATAAGAAGGTTGAGATTATCCCTTTAGAAGTGGTGTTGCGTAACTACACTGCTGGTTCCTTCGCCAAGCGTTTTGGCTTGGAAGAAGGTAGCAAGCTTGAAAGTCCAATTGTGGAATTTTATTATAAGAATGATGATTTGGATGATCCTTTTATCAATGATGAGCATGTCAAGTTTCTGGGGATTGCCAACGATGAACAGATTGCTTTTTTGAAAGCTGAGACTCGCCGCATCAATCAACTCTTGACAGATTGGTTCAACCAGATTGGTTTGACACTGATTGATTTCAAATTAGAATTTGGTTTCGATCAAAATGGGGACATCATCTTAGCCGATGAATTTTCACCGGATAATTGCCGTCTTTGGGATGAAAAAGGAAATCATATGGATAAAGATGTTTTTCGCCGGGATTTAGGGAATTTGACAGATATTTATCAGTTGGTATGGACTAAGTTGCAAGAATTGGTTTAAGTGCTCACATGATAATTTTAAGAATTGAGGTTAAGGGTAATTTTTAGTGTTATGGATAAACGTATTTTTGTAGAAAAAAAGGCTGATTTTCGAGGGAAAGCGGAAGCCCTTGTCAAGGAGTTGACACATTGTTTACAATTGACAAGTTTGTCAAGCATCCGGTTGATTCAGGTGTACGATGTTTTTAATATTGACAAGGAATTATTAAAGTCAGCAGAGTTGCAGGTGTTTTCTGAACGCGTAACCGACTGTCTTTTAGATGAATCTGAATTAGTTGCGGCTCTTGACGATTTTGCTTTCTTTGCGATCGAGGCCTTGCCGGGGCAGTTTGATCAGCGCGCAGCAAGTGCGCAGGAAGCTCTTCTTTTGTTGGGGGGAGCTGACGATAGTGTTGTTCATACAGCCCAGCTTTACCTTATCAATAAGGATATTAAACCAGAAGAGTTAGAAGCAGTCAAAGCTTATCTGCTAAATCCCGTTGATTCCCGCTTTAAAGATATAAGGACTGACATTCAACCACAAGATTTCTCGTTCTCTGATGAGAGAATTATGACCTTAGATTTCTTTGACAACTATACAGCAGAACAGTTTACAAGTTATAAGGCTGAACAGGGTTTAGCTATGGAAGTAGATGATCTGCTTTTTATTCAAAATTACTTTAAAAAGTTAGGCCGTGTTCCTACTGAGACAGAGCTCAAAGTTTTGGATACTTACTGGTCAGATCACTGCCGTCATACGACTTTTGAAACTGAGTTGAAATCAATAGATTTCTCAGCTTCGCAGTTCCAATCACAGTTGCAGGCAAGTTACGAAAAGTATCTGGCCATGCGCCATGAATTAGGCCGTGATCATAAACCGCAGACTCTTATGGATATGGCGACGATTTTTGGGCGGTATGAACGGGCTAATGGACGTCTTGATGATATGGAAGTGTCTGATGAAATTAATGCTTGCTCTGTCGAAATTGAAGTTGATGTCAATGGTGTCAAAGAACCTTGGCTTCTGATGTTTAAGAATGAAACCCATAATCATCCAACGGAAATTGAGCCTTTTGGCGGTGCGGCAACCTGTATCGGTGGAGCAATCCGTGATCCTTTATCAGGACGTTCCTATGTTTATCAGGCCATGAGAATTTCAGGTGCTGGTGATATTACAGCTGCAATAGCTGATACTCGTACTGGTAAGTTACCGCAGCAGGTCATTTCAAAAACTGCAGCTCATGGTTATTCTTCCTACGGTAATCAAATTGGTTTAGCAACAACGTATGTCAAAGAGTATTTTCACCCAGGATTTGTGGCTAAGCGTATGGAGCTTGGGGCAGTTGTCGGAGCGGCACCGAAAGTTAATGTTCGGCGTGAAAAGCCTGCAGCTGGAGATGTGGTGATTCTGCTTGGTGGAAAAACAGGGCGTGACGGAATTGGTGGTGCAACCGGTTCGTCTAAGGTTCAAACGGCTGAGTCGGTAGAAACAGCTGGGGCTGAGGTTCAAAAAGGGAATGCGCTTGAGGAGCGCAAAATTCAACGGCTATTTCGTAATGGTGATGTGACGCGTCTGATTAAAAAATCCAATGATTTTGGAGCTGGCGGTGTCTGTGTTGCAATTGGTGAACTAGCTGATGGCCTCAATATTAACCTAGATAAAGTTCCCTTAAAATATGCTGGTTTGAATGGGACCGAGATTGCTATCTCGGAGTCGCAGGAGCGGATGGCTGTTGTCGTAGCTCCTGAGGATGCGGATCATTTTGTGGAGGCTTGTGCCAACGAAAATATTGCTGCCATTGTGGTGGCAACTGTAACTGAAAAGCCAAATCTTGTTATGACTTGGAGAGGTCGCACTATTGTTGATTTAGAACGCGCTTTTTTAGATACGAATGGTGTCCGTGTACAAGTGGATGCTAAGGTTATTGACAGTTCTGTCAAGTTACCGGAAAAGCGGATAACATCAGAAAAAACTCTTGAACGAGATACAATAGCTGTTCTTTCAGAACTTAACCATGTGAGTCAGAAAGGGCTGCAAACTATTTTTGATAGTTCAGTTGGGCGCTCAACTGTCAACCATCCGCTTGGTGGCCGTTATCAAATTACTCCTGCTGAAAGTTCTGTACAAAAATTACCTGTCCAAGACGGTGTGACACGAACAGCATCGGTCATGGCACAAGGCTATAACCCTTACATCGCGGAATGGTCCCCTTACCACGGCGCAGCCTATGCGGTTATTGAAGCGACAGCACGGTTAGCTGCAACAGGAGCTAATTGGTCACAAGCACGCTTCTCATATCAAGAATACTTCCAGCGTATGGATAAACAAGCTGAACGCTTTGGTCAGCCGGTTGCGGCTCTGCTTGGTTCAATTGAAGCACAGGTTCAGCTCGGTCTACCATCAATTGGTGGTAAGGATTCTATGTCTGGGACCTTTGAAGAATTAACCGTACCCCCTACTTTGGTGGCCTTTGGTGTGACAACGGCTGATACAAATAAGGTGCTCTCCCCTGAGTTTAAAGCGGCTGGGGAAACTATTTATTATATTCCTGGACAGGCTCTCTCTGAGACGATTGATTTTTCAGGTATCAAGGGTAGTTTTGAATGCTTTTCAGAAATTCATGCCCAATACGAGCTATCATCAGCTGCAGCTGTTAAATATGGTGGCTTAATGGAAAGCTTAGCTCTTATGAGCTTTGGTAATCATATTGGAGCAAGTATCCATATTGACAAAGTTGACACCATCTTGACAGGTCAGTTAGGTGGCTTTGTTTTCACATCTTCTCAGGAAATTCCGGGCATTAAAAAGATTGGCCAAACACGTGGAGACTTTACACTGTCTGTCAATGGTGTAAATATCTCTGGTAGTAAGCTGTTAGCTGCTTTTGAAGGAAGGTTAGAAGATATTTATCCAACAATTTTTGCACAGAGTTCTGATTTTGGGGAAGTTCCAGCAGTTACAAAACCGGTGCCTGTAAGTGCATTAAAGAAAGTGAAAGAGCCACTTGTCTATATTCCTGTTTTTCCGGGGACGAATTCAGAATATGATTCCGCAAAGGCTTTTGAGCAGGCAGGGGCCAAGACCAACCTAGTTCCATTTGTTACTCTTAATGAAGTAGCTATTGAAAAATCGGTTGACACTATGGTTGACAATATTGCCAAGGCAAATATTATCTTCTTTGCTGGTGGTTTCTCAGCCGCTGATGAGCCAGATGGTTCAGCCAAATTCATTGTCAATATCTTACTTAATGAAAAAGTTCGTTCTGCCATTGACAGCTTTATTGAGCGTGGTGGACTGATCATCGGTATCTGTAATGGCTTCCAAGCTCTTGTCAAATCTGGTCTTCTGCCTTATGGGAACTTTGAAAAAGCTACTGAGACAAGTCCAACCCTTTTCTATAATGATGCCAACCAGCATGTGGCCAAGATGGTTGAAACCCGTATTGCCAATACAAACTCTCCGTGGTTGGCTGGCGTTGAAGTTGGTGATATTCATACGATCCCAGTTTCACATGGGGAAGGAAAATTTGTCGTCAGTCCAGAGGAATTTAACCAGCTTCGTGACAATGGGCAAATTTGGAGCCAATACGTTGATTTTGACGGTCAGCCAAGTATGGATTCGCGTTTCAATCCCAATGGTTCTTACTATGCTATTGAGGGTATCATCAGTGAGAACGGCCAGATTATCGGTAAGATGGGACATTCTGAACGTTTTGAGGAAGGATTGTTCCAAAATATTCCTGGAAACAAAAACCAGTATCTGTTTGAAAGTGCTGTGAAATACTTTACTGGGAAATAAACATACAGTTTATATGCTGTACTGAACACGGCCTAAGCACTGTGTCAAAAAGGTAAAGCGCTTGGGAAATCAAGATTTCTGTCGCTTTCCCATTTTGACGGTGGCTTAATGGCCTTTGTATCGAGGTAAAAATGACATACGAAGTAAAATCTCTGAATGAAGAGTGCGGCCTGTTCGGAATTTGGAATCATCCTCAAGCCGCTCAAGTAACTTATTTTGGCTTACATAGTCTCCAGCACCGTGGGCAAGAAGGTGCTGGAATATTAACGAACGATCGAAAAATCCTAAAGCGTTATCGTGATGTTGGCTTGCTATCTGAAGTCTTCAAGAATTCAGATGATTTGGCTAAGTTAACAGGGACAGGGGCTATTGGCCATGTTCGCTATGCGACGGCTGGTGAAGCCAGTGTTGATAATATTCAGCCCTTCTACTTTCGTTTTCACGATGGTGACCTTGGTCTGGCTCACAATGGTAACTTGACCAATGCTGTTTCCTTGCGGCGTGAACTGGAAGAAAAAGGGGCCATCTTTTCGTCAACCTCTGACACTGAGATTCTAGCCCACCTCATTCGCCATAGTCAACAAACAGATTTTATGGATAAGGTGAAAGAGGCGCTGGCAACAGTTAAGGGCGGTTTTGCCTACCTGCTCATGGCTGAGGATAAGCTAATTGCAGCTCTGGATCCTAATGGTTTTCGTCCCTTGTCTATCGGTCGTATGAAAAATGGCGCTTGGGTGGTGTCTTCTGAGACATGTGCTTTTGAGGTTGTCGGTGCCCAGTGGGTTCGGGATGTTAAACCTGGTGAACTTGTGATAATCGATGATGAAGGTATTCACTACGATAGCTATACGGCAGACACTCAGCTGGCTATCTGCTCTATGGAATATGTCTACTTTGCCCGTCCGGACTCGACCATTGCTGGTGTTAATGTCCATACAGCGCGCAAAAACATGGGGAAACGTCTGGCTCAGGAATTTCATCAGCAGGCGGATATTGTCGTTGGCGTGCCTAATTCTTCTTTATCAGCAGCCATGGGCTTTGCGGAGGAATCAGGTCTGCCAAATGAGATGGGTTTGATCAAAAACCAGTACACTCAGCGTACCTTTATCCAGCCAACGCAGGAACTGCGGGAGCAAGGGGTACGCATGAAGTTGTCAGCCGTTTCCGGTGTGGTTAAGGGCAAGCGCGTGGTTATGATCGATGATTCGATTGTTCGTGGAACGACCAGTCGCCGGATTGTGCAGCTTCTTCGTGAAGCGGGGGCAGCAGAAGTGCATGTGGCTATTGCCAGCCCGCCTTTAGCCTATCCATGTTTTTATGGGATCGATATTCAAGATCGAAAAGAGCTGATTTCGGCTAATCACAGTGTCGAGGAAGTCCGTCAGATTATCGGAGCAGATAGTCTAACCTATCTGTCGAAAGAAGGTCTGATTGATTCCGTTGGCCTTGAAACCAATGCACCTAATGGTGGTCTTTGCGTCGCCTACTTTGATGGTGATTATCCGACCCCTCTCTATGACTATGAGGAACGCTATCTGGAAAGTCTTAAAGAGAAGACGAGTTTTTTCTAGGGAGAAGGAATAGTTTGAATAAACGAAGACGAGAGATTATTGCGCAGAACGCTGTATCAGAAATTCATACCTTTTCACTAGCAGGTTTTTCGCAGGAAGTGTTGATTGAAGGGGAAAATGCCACTCTTCCTCTTGTTATGACTTTGCACGGTGGACCGGGAGGTCCGATACCTTTTTCAGTTGGCTGTAGAGGTTTGTTTCCCCAATTTACCAGTCAGTTTATCATGGTTTACTGGGATCAGCTAGGTTGCGGGATAAACAATTATCCCATTGATGAATGTTTTAAGATTAGTACTTTTGTTGATATGACCAGAGAGACCTCATAAAAGAGGTTAAAAAGTTATTCTCTAACAATCCACTTTATCTGTTTAGTATGTCCTGGGGTTCTGTACTCAGTGCTCTAGTGGCGAGTCGGTATCCACAACTAGTAGATGGTGTTGTCGTTTCAGGACAAGTTATTAATGATCTTTTTCTCTGTGATGAAGTGATAAATACACTGGCGGACTCCGCTATCCCCAAAAGGAAACTTGATAGGATTCGTCAAATAATTGCCCAACCCCTTACCACTAAAGACCTTCAATTGATTAGTTCTAGTATTAACAAATATACAGATGGTTATATCAATAAAAAAGGAAATAAAATTCCCACTTTTCCTATTATCTGGGGATTGTTGACCAGTCCTGATTATAGGTTTCGTGACTTTAAGGCAATTGTCAATAATGGCTATCGGAAGAGTACTGCTCTTCCTCTCTGGCGTGAGCTCCTTCAGGTTGATTTGAGTGAAACACTTGAGTCTATAGCTATTCCTTACAGAATTTTTCAAGGGGATACAGATATTGTGACATCAACGAAAACGATAGAAAAGTTAATTGGCCAAACGACAAATGATAACCTTCAATTAAATATTGTCAGAAATACTGGTCATATACCAGGTGTTGATATGATGGAGAAGGTTTTAGAAAGTTTATCACATTTGGCAAAATCCTAAGGTTGAAAGCTTGGGAGAATTGCCCATATTAAAAAGAGGAGAAAAGATGTCTGAAAACAAAAATGCTTATGCCCAATCGGGTGTTGATGTTGAGGCTGGTTATGAAGTGGTCGAACGTATTAAAAAACATGTCGCACGGACAGAGCGTCTGGGGGTCATGGGAGCTCTTGGGGGCTTCGGTGGCATGTTTGATTTGACGACAACTGGTGTTAAAGAGCCCGTCCTCATTTCAGGGACAGATGGTGTTGGAACCAAGCTTATGCTGGCTATTAAATATGATAAGCACGATACCATCGGTCAGGACTGTGTGGCCATGTGTGTCAATGATATCATTGCGGCAGGTGCTGAGCCCCTCTATTTTCTAGACTATGTGGCTACTGGTAAAAATGAGCCTGCCAAGTTGGAACAGGTAGTTGCCGGTGTCGCTGAAGGCTGTGTGCAGGCTGGTGCGGCCCTTATCGGCGGGGAAACGGCTGAAATGCCTGGTATGTATGGCCAAGACGACTACGATTTAGCGGGCTTTGCGGTCGGTATTGCTGAAAAAAGTCAAATCATTAATGGCTCAAAAGTTAAGGAAGGCGATGTGCTGCTGGGTCTTGCATCTAGCGGTATTCACTCAAATGGCTACTCGCTTGTCCGCCGTGTCTTTGCGGACTATACGGGTGAAGAAGTGCTGCCAGAATTAGACGGCAAAAAACTTAAGGAAGTCTTGCTTGAGCCAACACGGATTTATGTTAAGCCAGTACTGCCTCTGGTTAAGGAAGGCTTAGTCAATGGGATTGCTCATATCACAGGCGGTGGCTTTATCGAAAATGTTCCCCGTATGTTTGCGGATGATTTGGCTGCTGAAATTGAAGAAGACAAGGTGCCAGTTCTGCCAATTTTCAAGGCTCTTGAAAAATACGGTGAGATCAAGCATGAGGAAATGTTTGAAATTTTCAATATGGGGATTGGTCTCATGTTGGCGGTAAGTCCTGAAAATGTGGATCGTGTCAAAGAACTGGTAGATGAAGCTGTCTATGAGTTAGGTCGCATTGTGGAAAAAACTGACGCTAGTGTGGTGATCAAGTAATGGGAAAAAAGATCGCAGTCTTTGCTTCTGGGAATGGCTCCAATTTCCAAGTTATCGCTGAGCAATTCCCCGTTGAGTTTCTCTTTTCAGACCATCGAGATGCCTATGTGCTTGAACGGGCGCAGAACCTAAATGTTCTATCCTACGCCTTTGAACTTAAGGAATTCAACAATAAGGCAGACTATGAAACCTCTATCTTGGAACTCTTAGAACAACATCAGATTGATTTGATTGTCCTCGCTGGATACATGAAAATTATAGGAGCGACACTTCTGTCGGCCTATCAGGGGCATATCATCAATATTCATCCGGCCTATCTACCCGAATTTCCCGGTGCCCATGGTATCGAAGATGCCTGGAATGCAGGTGTTTTTGAGAGCGGTGTAACGGTTCATTGGGTGGATAGCGGTGTTGACACGGGCCAAATTATCAAACAAGTGCGCGTGCCGCGCCTAGCTGATGACACCATTGAAACCTTTGAAGCTCGGATTCATGAGGCTGAGTATCAGTTGTATCCAGAGGTGCTGAGAGAACTTGAAGTTGAGGAAAAATAATGGATCTAAAAGATTATCAAAATTGGGTCAGTACTTTTTATAAAAAGCGTCATTGGTATCATTACAACCCCTTTATCCGCTGTAATTTTTTGACAGAAGAGGTCGGAGAGTTGGCGCAGGCTATCCGAAAAAAAGAGATTGGTAGAGATAGACCTGATGAGCTTGTTCAAGGTGATGCTGAAAATCTTGCTGATATCAAAGAAGAGCTGGGAGATGTGCTAGATAATATTTTTATTCTGGCCGATAAGTACCAAATTTCTTTGGAGGATATTATGGAAACCCATAAAAATAAATTGGAAAAGAGATTTGCACCATGAAAATAACGGTTTATTGTGGGGCTAGTTTAGGCTATAAAGATATTTACCAAACCAGAACCAGAGAACTTGGACAATGGCTGGCTCATAATGGTCATGACTTAGTTTATGGTGGCGGCAAGATCGGTCTTATGGGGCTTATAGCGGATATCGTTCTAGCGAATGGAGGTTATGCTATAGGAGTTATCCCAAGTTTTTTAAAGGATAGAGAAATCGCACATTCCGATATAAATGAGCTAATCGTAGTTGATGATATGCCTAGTCGTAAGGCAAAAATGGTTGAACTTGGAGAGGGGTTTATTGCTCTCCCGGGAGGTCCGGGAACTCTAGAAGAAATTACGGAAGTCATATCTTGGTCTCGGATTGGTCAAAATGATGCCCCTTGTATTTTATATAATGTAGCTGGGTATTTTGATCGTTTACAAGACCAATATGACGATATGGTAAGGGAAGGATTTCTCAGTCAGGCAGACCGCAGTAAAATTCTTTTTTCTGATAATTTAGTAGAGATAGAAGAATTTATAAAAACCTACCAAGCACCTAAAATCAGAAAATACTAATAGAATAAAAATAAGCAATATGGATACGATTCTAAAAAGTATCAACGAAAGGAAAAATCATGACTAAACGCGCACTGATCAGTGTATCTGATAAAACAGGTATTGTTGCATTTGCCCAAGAACTTAAAAAACTTGGTTGGGATATCATCTCAACTGGTGGTACTAAAAAAGCCCTTGATGAGGCTGGACTTAAGACTGTCGCTATTGACGATGTGACTGGCTTTCCTGAAATGATGGACGGCCGTGTCAAGACTCTTCACCCTAATATTCACGGTGGACTCCTAGCACGTCGTGATTTGGATAGTCATCTGCAGGCTGCAAGGGATAATAATATTGAGCTCATCGATCTCGTGGTGGTCAATCTTTATCCTTTCAAGGAAACCATCCTCAAATCAGATGTCACTTATGCGGATGCCGTAGAAAATATTGATATCGGCGGACCATCTATGCTGCGTTCCGCTGCTAAAAACCATGCTAGTGTCACGGTTGTCGTGGATCCTGCGGACTATGCGGTAGTGCTTGATGAGCTTAAAGCGGATGATGAAACAACTTACGCCACTCGTCAGCGTTTGGCTGCTAAGGTTTACCGCCATACAGCGGCTTACGACGCACTTATTGCCGACTATTTCACAGCGCAAGTGGGTGAGACCAAGCCTGAAAAATTAACCATCACCTACGATCTTAAACAGCCTATGCGCTATGGTGAGAACCCACAGCAGGATGCGGATTTCTATCAATCAGCCATTCCGACCGAGTATTCCATTGCCTCAGCCAAACAGCTCAACGGTAAAGAACTCTCATTCAACAACATCCGTGACGCCGATGCAGCTATTCGTATTATTCGTGATTTTACTGCTCGTCCGACTGTTGTTGCCCTCAAGCACATGAACCCTTGCGGTATCGGTCAGGCTGACACGATTGAAGGCGCTTGGGACAATGCTTACGCAGCTGATCCAGTTTCTATTTTCGGTGGTATTGTTGTGCTCAATCGTGAGGTGGATGCGGCTACAGCTGAAAAAATGCACAGCATCTTCTTAGAAATCATCATTGCACCGTCTTATTCAGATGAAGCGCTTAAGATTCTTAGGACTAAAAAGAAAAACCTACGCATATTAGAGTTGCCTTTTGACGCTCAAGAAGCCAGTCAAGCTGAAAAAGAATACACCGGTGTGGTTGGCGGTCTCCTTGTCCAAAATCAAGATGTGGTCAAGGAAAATCCAGCTGACTGGAAAGCTGTCACCAAACGTCAGCCTGATGACCGTGAGCAAACAGCCCTTGAGTTTGCTTGGAAGGCTATCAAATACGTTAAGTCAAATGGGATTCTAGTGGCCAACGACCATATGACACTTGGCATTGGTCCGGGTCAGACTAACCGAGTTGGAGCGGTTAAGATTGCTCTGGAACAGGCAGCAGACCGTCTGGACGGTGCCATTTTGGCCTCAGATGCCTTCTTCCCATTTGCTGATAATGTTGAAGAAATCGCAGCTGTAGGTATCAAGGCGATCATCCAGCCGGGTGGTTCGATGCGCGACCAAGAAGTCATTGAAGCGGCGGATAAATACGGTATCGCTATGGTGTTTACAGGGGTGAGGCATTTTAGGCATTGATAGAGAAAAATGATGAGCGGGACAGATACAATTGGTAGTAATACTATCGATGTGTCTGTCCCAGTCTCTTTTTAAAAAGGATTAGTTATGTTGAAGTATTTTAAGGAAAATAGGAAAGTTTTAGTCTTGCTTATTGTATTGGTTGTTATTTCTGGGCCGATATTTTCATTTATTTTATCTTCTATTTCTAGCTTGTTAGATACTAATTTAGGTGATTGGTTGAGCTTTTATGGAGCGATGACTGGTATTGTCATCTCACTAGTTGTTATTCATTTTCAACTTTATTTAGAAAATGAAAAGAATCTCAAACGGCAGCGCCCAAAATTATTTTTAGAGTATGATTATCAAACGATTAAATCAGGCTGCTCTATTTATTATCATGATAAATATTGGTTTGGGTTAACCAATCGTAATACAAATACCAAAAAGCTGACAACACAGAATTTTAAAGAGTTCTATGCTGCAGAAGACAAAAAAGACAAGGTTTTGTCAGTTGAAATTCAAAATAGTCGTCCTGTATTTGATCTTCAAATCCAATTTGGAAATCAAGGAAGCTATGCTCTTATTCCAAAATTAAGCGACAGTCAAAGGATTTATGTTGTATCAAGAGAACATCAAGAGGCGATTTTTAAGTTCTTGTTAAATGGCAGTAGGGGTGCGTCAGCGATTTTTACCCACGTTCCCCAGCTATTAAAAATTTATTATACAACCATCGCTGATGAAAAAATCTACCAAGAATACTCTGTCGGTACAAATGGCTACTGTAAATTAATTAAAGAAAAGTATAATGTAAGCTATCCAATCTTGCCAGAAGAAAGCTATATTTGTGATGACTTCATAAAATGATTGGTGTTTAAAAAGTCAACAGCTGCTGTTCTCTATTGGACTTGAATATTCCTTATTTCAGCTGTTGACTCCCTTTTGATAAATTTATGGGATCGGGAGTTTGACGGGAACATTAATTGAAAAGTTATACCAAGGGCATTAGACTTCACTTCAAAAGTTGGATGATATATTTTAAAAGGAGGACTGAGCTTCTGTATGGAACAGGAGCCAGTTTTTTAAAGTTCTAGTTAGTTTATTTCTCGCTGTTTCTCGCGGCAGATTCCTATATCCAAAATGGAGGCAGGACGATGAAGTCGATTTATATAAAAAAATAACTTCTGTCCCATTCTCTAACGAACTGTTCAGGGATAAGACTTCTTGGCTTACCCGACTAGCCTTCTGCGTCAAGAGCTTATTCTAAAAGAGGAATACTGGACGAGTTTTACCCAGCCTCTGGCACATTAGTGATAGATAGCTATTTAGGCAGTTTGTTTTTTAAAATTACTAATTAGTAGGGTATTACAAATAAGTCAAATATTACAGCTATAATATACTTTTGTTAAGGCGAGCCGTTGAGGTGGATTTTTTGAAAATCTGTGATAGGATAGATAGCGTACTAAAAATGATTAGGTGTATTCGCTTCTTTGAATAGCGAACCTCTCCAATAAAACTCGGTTGATTGACTGGGTAGAAAGAAAGGGACTTATAACATGAAACTCAACAAAAAAATGCTATTAGCCTCAACTGTTGCTCTATCGCTTTTTGCAGCTGTTAATGTTAAGGCTGAAGAAGCTTCGGCAAACCAAAACTGGGCTCCTCGCTCAGTTGAAGAAGTTAAAATGGATCTTGTCAATCAAGGAGATACTAGCACTTATACTGTTAAAACTGGTGATACACTCAGCACCATCGCGCAAGCTATGGGTGTAGATGTCAATGTGTTAGCTAAGGTTAACCAAATTGCTAACATCGATTTGATTTATCCAGGAACAACTATTACAACAACTTATGACGCTCAGCACAATGCCACAGGTGTTACGATTGAGGGTGCGGGTGACAGTGCAAATGCAGGTCAGTCTGCTTCTGTCAATCTTTCGACCAATGAAGTGACTGTTGGTGATACAACGACTTCTTTAGATGAAGTTGAGACACCAGCTTCAAGTGAGGCACCGGCGGTGAACACTGAAGTACCTGCGGAATATCCAGCAGCTCAGTCATCAGAAGCAACCCAATCTTCTGAAGTAGCAGAAGCGCCAGCTCCGGTGCAGTCAGAAGCGGCAGTTCCTCCAGCAGCGACAGAAGCAGCTGATACTAATGCTGAACAAACAGCCAGTCAGGCAGCTGAGCAAGCTTCAACAGCTGAGGTAGCTCCTGTGTCAGAAGCTAGCCAAGCAGAAGTTGTCGCTTCGGAAGCTCCAGCACAATCAGAGGCTCCAGCTGCTGAGGCGGCCCCAGAGGCTGCTGCTCCAGTACAAGAAGAAGTACAGCCAACAGCGACATCGGAAGCAGCTCAAGGAACTGGTGCGACCGTCGATACTACAGGTCTTCAGCCATCTGCAGCAGCTTTCGCTAATGATGTTGCCAACCGTTACGGAGCTACTGATATCGGCGGTGTTCGTCCAGGTGACTCGGGCGACCACGGAACAGGTAACGCTGTTGATGTTATGACCTATGACAATACTCAACTCGGTCAAGAAGTTGCTGATTACGCAACTTCAAACATGGAAGCTAATAATATCTCTTACGTGATTTATCAGCAAAAATTCTATGCTCCGACTGACAATATCTACGGTCCAGCTTACACTTGGAACGACATGCCAGACCGCGGTGATGCTACAGCGAACCACTACGATCATGTCCACGTATCATTTAACAGCTAATGATTTAGATAAAGATATAAACACCTAGCTATTCAGTTAGGTGTTTTTTGTATATCAGATAAGGGGTGTGTGAAAGGTACTTCAATTAGGCCCTCAAAGCAGCAATTCTTTATCGTAAAACCATAAAAGAGCTTAATATAAAAATCAAGAGTTAGTGAACTATCTTAAAATAGTTGCGACATGAGTCAAACAAAGTTGAACAAACTTCAGCAGACGAGCTGCTAGTAAGGTGGATAAGCAGACTATTGATGAAACTGTTTGTTAGTTACTGAGATGCGACGGTCTTTTTTTAATGTTTAAACAGCGACCCCAAACGGTCTCTTTCTAGACAAGATAATTTTAGCCGATTAATTTCGCTATTCTGGCTGTTTGCCTAAAAAGCTGCGGAATATTCTTGATAAAGATTGAATAATTCTTCTCTTTTGTTGATATTCAGTTTGATATAGATATTGTGAGTATGGGTTTTAACAGTCCCTACAGATAAATAAAGGGAATCAGCAATCTCTTGGTTATTTTTATGTTTAAGAAGGAGCTGAAGAATTTCGCTTTCTCTAGCCGTAAGATCATAGTTGGAGCAAAAATTTTTAAAGGCGGCGGTCGTCTCCTTCGTTAGATCCACATTTCTTGTTTGGTTGTTAAACTTTAATCGCAGGTTTTTTAAAAGGGAGTAGCTAAGGATAATGGCATAGGTTATTGAAAAGAGGTCTTCATTAAAATTGCGGTTTTGAATTTTTAGGTTAAGGGATGAGTAGTGATCAATATAGAAAATAACGATGAAGTCTTCCAGTGTAATACTAATTGCAAAAATTAGACAAATGATCCCCATACCCCTTAGGTAGAAATTGTAGGGTTTGTTCTGATCCAGAGCGCGGGAAGATTTTAGAATGGCTAAACACCCACAGTAAAATAGGAAAAGCTGATTTGGGAGATAAAATAAAAAAACCTGCAGTGGGGATTGAACAAGGTAGGTAGCTGCCAGCATCCACACAATGTTCACTATCAAGGGTAAGTAATAGGCTATCGTAAATTTTTGATCACTTAAGAGAAGAATAATCTTTAGCAGACAAAAGTTAATAATGGCAGACAGGACTAATTTTGACGTTGGCAGTCCGACGAATGTTTGATTGTAAAATTGTGTAAATGATCTAATTAGCTCTGTCATAGAGATGATACTGCTATTTAAGATAAAACAGGTAAAAAAAATAGCAAGGATTCCAAATATTGATTTCAGAACTTGGTTCTTTTCAATTAAAAAAGCTAGGAGAGATAAGGAGAAGGCACTAGCATAAATGATAAGCAAGGTGACACTGTAAAGATAAATCAGTTCCATAGTCTATATCCTCTACTTCCTATGGCTATATCGGCTTAATTGTAGCATAAAACGATTACATTTTTATATCAACCTAGGGACTAAACTTATCTAAACTTTACATTATTCAGTTTAGATGCTCCACGCTAAAATGCAAGCTTAGCGGAATTTAGAGAAATAAGAGGTTTACAGCTTGAAGATTATTTTCAACTTAGGCGGAACGGCTTATACTCAAAGAGTCTTACAATAAATCAGGTTTAAGCTTAACGATTAAAAGGAGGTAGCACGATGATGGATGCAAAAAAAGATTATATTACCACAGAGGATTTCAGCAAGGAAGAGTTGCTCAATTTGGCAGAGTTGTCCTTGAAAATCAAAGCCTGTATCAAGCAGGGATATTATCCACCCTTATTAAAAAATAAAACGCTGGGTATGATTTTTCAGCAAACTTCTACGCGGACACGGGTTTCTTTTGAGACAGCTATGACGCAATTAGGCGGTCACGCACAGTATCTTGCGCCGGGACAAATTCAGTTAGGCGGCCATGAAACCATCGAAGATACTAGTCGGGTTCTGTCACGTTTAGATGATATCCTAATGGCGCGTGTTGAGCGCCATCAAAGTGTTGTTGATTTAGCGCGCTATGCTTACATACCTGTTATCAACGGGATGTCGGATTATAATCATCCAACACAGGAACTTGGTGATCTTTGTACCATGCTAGAACATCTACCGGCTGGTAAAAGTCTGGAGGATTGTAAGGTTGTTTTTGTTGGAGATGCTACGCAGGTTTGCTTTTCATTGGGCTTGATGGTAACTAAGATGGGGATGGAGTTTGTCCATTTTGGTCCTCAAGGTTTCCAGCTTAATGATCAACATAAAGAAAAATTAGATGCTGTCTGCGCTGTTTCTGGCGGTAAATATAGTGTGACAGATAAGGAAGACGCTATTGAAGGTGCCGATTTTCTCTATACAGATGTTTGGTATGGACTTTATGAAGCTGAGTTGTCAGAAGAAGAGCGAATGCGAATTTTTTATCCTAAGTATCAAGTGGATAGCGACATGATGGCAAAAGCAGGTAGCCAGTGTAAATTTATGCACTGTCTGCCCGCAACTCGGGGAGAAGAAGTAACAGATGAAGTGATGGACGGTGCTCATTCCATTTGCTTTGATGAAGCAGAGAATCGCCTAACCTCTATCAGAGGACTGCTTGTTTATCTTGTGAGAGATTATGAAAATAGGCATCCGCTTGATGCGGGACTTCAATCTGAGGCAAGGGCTGATTTAGAAGACTTCCTTCAAAATCAGTAACCATAAAGCCGTTGCTGAGTAGAGCTTTTCCTTACTTCAGCAAGATATTTTTGTTCATAAGAGAGGCAGTCATTATGGAAGAACAAAAGAAAAAATTTAGCCTGATAAGTGCGGTACTGTCAGTCATCTGTGTTGTATTTGTTGCCGAAGCAGCAGCGCCGGTCGCTGTTATTGGGAACTCTCAGTTTTTCTGGTGGCTGTTTCTGCTCATTGCCTTCTTGCTCCCTTATGGCTTGATTTCATCAGAACTGGGGACAACTTATATTGGAGATGGCGGGATTTACGATTGGGTAACCAAGGCTTACGGACATCGCTGGGGATCGCGGGTCTCGTGGTACTATTGGATTAATTTTCCCCTATGGTTGGCTTCCTTGGCTGTTATGACGCCGGGACTTTTGACAACAATTACGGGCATTAGGTTTTCTGTACCTCTGCAGGTTGTTATTGAGCTCGTTTTTACATGGATTATTGTTTGGATTAGCTTTTACCCGGTGAGTGACAGCATCTGGATATTAAATGGTGCAGCCGTGATTAAGATGATTTTAGCGCTCCTAGTCGGACTGCTTGGTGTTTATACGGCTTTAACAAAAGGAATGGCTAATGATGTGACCTTAAGGTCACTCTTGCCAAGTTTTGATCTTAAGAGTCTCTCTTTCATTTCTGTTATCATTTTTAATCTGTTAGGGTTTGAGGTTATTTGCACCTTTGCCAATGATATGGAAAATCCCAGAAAACAGATTCCGCAGTCAATTATCGTGGCTGGGATAGTGATTGCTGCGATTTATATCTTTTCAGCTTTTGGAATTGGTGTTGCAATCCCTGTTAGAGAAATCTCAACAAGCAGCGGTATGATGGATAGCTTTAAACTGTTAACAGGCTCTTCTGGTGGATGGTTTATTATTCTTATGGCAGTGCTTTTTCTAACCACCCTTTTTGGCAATATGATTTCCTGGTCATTAGGGGTCAACAATACGGCCTGCTATGCAGCGGAAAACGGAGACTTACCTAGTGTATTTAAGATTAGAAGTCAAAAAAATAAAATGCCAGTTGGCTCGGCTGTTATGAATGGAGCAGTAGCAAGCGTGGTTATCATAGCAGCTCCTTTTCTTCCTAATCAGGATTTATTTTGGGCTTTCTTTTCTCTTAATTTGGTTATGTTTTTGCTATCTTACGTGCCTGTTTTTCCAGCCTTTTATAGATTGCGGCAGATTGATCCAGACATCCATAGACCCTTTGAGGTTCGTGGGGGATTAGGCTTGCTCAAAGTTTTGGTAGTTTTGCCAATGGTTTTAATTACCATTTCACTAATATTTACAGCCCTGCCTCTCTCCTTTGACAAGGCCAGCCTGACAGAGCAGCTGCCAATTACTATCGGATCTCTTCTTTGTATTATTATTGGGGAGTTCATTATTAAATTAAAGCATATCAATAAATGAAATTTGGAGGAAAGGTAACATGGCAAAAAGGATTAATGGTAAGACACCCAAAGCAGACGGATTTTATATGCCAGCTGAGTATGCACCGCAAGATAAGGTTTTTATGATTTGGCCAGAACGTCCAGATAATTGGCGCAATGGTGGCAAGCCAGCACAAAAGGCTTTTGCGGATGTTGCGCGTGCTATCAGTCGTTTTACAAATATGAATGTGCTTGTCTCTGCTCAGCAATTTCAGAATTGCCGCAGACAGCTGCCTCCTGAGATCACAGTTTATGAGGTTTCCAGCAACGATGCTTGGGTGCGGGACTGTGGACCAACTTTTGTTATCGATGGTCAAGGCCGGCGCAGAGCTGTAGACTGGGCCTTCAATGCCTGGGGTGGATTAGTAGATGGTCTCTATTTCCCTTGGGATCAGGACGATCTAGTAGCGCAAAAAATATGTGAGATTGAAGGGGCTGATTCCTATCGCACATCAGATTTTATCCTAGAGGGAGGCTCTTTTCATGTGGACGGTGAGGGTACTGTCTTGACAACTGAAATGTGCCTTCTCAGTCAAGGACGTAATCCACAGCTGACTCGTGCAGCGATTGAGAAAAAACTTTGTGATTACCTTAATTGTGAAAAAGTTCTGTGGCTCAAAGACGGTATTGATCCAGAGGAAACTAACGGTCATATTGATGATGTGGCCTGCTTTATCGCCCCAGGTGAAGTTGCCTGTATCTATACGGACGATGTCAGCAGTCCTTTTTACGAGGCTGCCCAAGACGCTTATGCAAGGCTAAGTAAAATGACTGATGCCAAGGGGCGTCGGCTAAAGGTTCATAAACTTTGCTGCCCAGTTAATACGATTACCATCAAGGGTGATTTTGCCATTGATTATGTGGAAGGGACTATCCCACGTGAGGATGGAGATATCTGCATTGCTTCTTACATGAATTTCCTCATCACGAACGGGGGTGTTATCGTTCCTCAGTACGGTGATGAAAATGATGCTCTAGCCTTGGAGCAAATTCAGGCATTCTTTCCTGATAAGGAAGTAGTGGGTGTTAACACAGTCGAAATCGTTTATGGCGGAGGCAACATTCACTGCATCACTCAACAGGAGCCCAGTGTATAAGTGAGGTGACTTATGGCTACTAATGTCATTGCCCTAGGTGGCAACGCTATTTTGGACAAGGATCCAACTGATACTGGTCAAAAAAAGGTAGTCAAGACTGTTGCTAAGTCTATTGCTGATTTTATTGAAAGAGGAGAAAAGGTGGTCATTTGCCACGGGAATGGACCGCAGGTTGGCAATCTGCTTAATCAGCAAAGAGCTGGTGAGTCGGATATTAATCCAGCGTTTGGTCTTGATACCTGCGTTGCTATGACTCAAGGAAGTATTGGTTACTGGTTGCAAAATGCCTTAAAAAATGAGTTACAGCAACGCAACAACCCCAGTTCTGTTGTAGCCACTGTGTCTCAAGTTTTAGTCGATAAAGAAGATCCTGCTTTTAAGAATCCCAGCAAGCCGGTTGGTTCTTTTTACAGTAAAGAAGAAGCCGTGCTTGAAAGGAAAAAGTCTAAAACAAGTGCTGTTTTTAAGGAAGATGCTGGTCGCGGTTACCGCAGAGTAGTGCCGTCGCCTTATCCAATGAAAATTATTGAAAATGCTGCTATTAAAAGTCTTGTTGCAGACGGTATTATTCCAATTTGTTCAGGTGGTGGGGGCATTCCAGTTATTTATGATAGAGGTGTTTATCAGGGGATCGAAGCTGTTATTGATAAAGATTTTTCTGCTATGATGCTAGCGAAAAATATTAAGGCAGATCGGCTGATTATCCTGACAAACGTAACCAATGTCTATATCAACTACAATACACCTCAGCAAAAGGCCTTGGAAGCCGTCACGGCTTCTGAGCTTAAGACCTACATTGCTCAGAATCAGTTTGCAGCAGGCAGTATGCTTCCTAAAATCCAAGCAGCTATTGACTTTGTCTATGAATCTACCAAAACAGCAGTGATTACCTCTTTCGACCAGCTCCCTTATATCCAGCAAGGGGTCGGGACAGTAGTTACAGATGGGTAATTCTATAAGTAAGAACGCCTCGGTTGGGACGTTCTTTTGCTTTATGGCCTAAAATTTTGGTGGTCTAGCTGGTCTTTTCCAATTCCTATTTATCCTTTTTCTTTACATCCTTTGTTTACTCTTGTACAATGAAATTATTAGGATCACCGCTTCTTTGATGCGACAAGGCGGATATTTTATAAGATGATTGAACCAGCGTTAGGAGACTATTATGACAGGAACCAAGCAGTACAATTGGGCAACCTTAGGAACGGGTGTCATTGCTAATGAATTAGCTCAGGCCTTGCAAGCTCAGGGCAGAAAACTCTACTCAGTTGCTAATCGCACTTACGAAAAGGGCGTGGCCTTTGCTGAAAAATATAGGATTGAGAAAGTCTATGACAAGATTGATGAGGTGTTTGAAGATCCAGCCGTTGATATTATTTATATCTCAACACCCCACAATACCCACATTAATTTTCTGCGCAAGGCTTTGACAAAAGGTAAGCATGTGCTCTGCGAAAAATCTATTACCCTTAATTCTGAGGAACTAACAGAGGCTATTCAGCTGGCAGAGGAAAATCATGCTGTATTAGCGGAGGCCATGACGATTTTCCACATGCCCATTTACCGTAAACTCTCAGAGATTGTAAATTCCGGCAAGTTGGGGGAATTGAAGTTCATTCAGATGAACTTTGGCAGCTATAAAGACTACGATATGACCAATCGCTTCTTTAGTCGCGATTTGGCGGGCGGTGCCTTATTGGATATCGGCGTCTACGCTTTGTCCTTTGTTCGCTGGTTTATGGTATCGAGCCCCAACCAGATAGCTTCGCAGGTTAAGCTGGCACCGACAGGTGTGGATGAGCAGGTCGGTATCCTTCTGACCAATGACCAAGGCGAGATGGCGACTATTACCCTCAGCCTCCACGCTAAGCAGCCTAAACGGGGAACTATTGCTTATGATAAAGGCTATATCGAGATTTATGAGTATCCGCGCGGTCAAAAAGCAGTCATCACCTATACCGAGGATGGCCATCAAGAAGTGATCGAAGTAGGAGACACCGCTCAGGCTCTGGCCTACGAAGTCGCCGATATGGAAAAAGCGGTCGCAGGTATCGAGGACAGCATGCACCTGGACTATACACAAGATGTCATGACCATCATGACCCAGCTGCGCCGAGAATGGGGAATGACCTATCCTGAAGAAGAATAAAAACAACTCAAGAACGTATTACCTTGAGTCTATAGCTGTTGTCAAAAGTTAAATCAGACAAAAAGCCATCTATGTCAGGTTCAAGCCAAGACTGTATTTGAACAAAAGAGTTTCTGCATACAACATGCAGAGCTTTTTGTTAAGCCGCTGTAAAATAATGCGGCTCAGAATTTTTTAAGACAGGATTTTTCAAATAGCGAGAGAAGATGTTACAAAATCTAACATCAATTTGTATATTTTCCTTGGCAAGTTATCTTTTGTGGGCTATAATGTAAGTATTCTGATAAAGGGAGGATAGATATGAACAACAAAAAGAGAAACAAAGGTGCTCTCTTGGGAGCTGCTTTTATCATGGCAACATCTGCTGTCGGGCCTGGTTTCTTAACACAAACGGCAAAATTTACCAGTGACTTCTCAGCTAGCTTTGGCTTTGTTATTCTTGCTTCGATTGCTTTAGCCTTGATTGTTCAGACCAATATCTGGCGTGTATTGACGGTCAGCGGTTTGAGAGGACAGGATATTGCTAATAAAGTGCTGCCGGGATTAGGCTATGTTCTGGCTTTTCTGATCGTTTTAGGCGGTCTTGTTTTTAATATTGGAAATGTCGGCGGAGGAGCGCTTGGTTTTAATACCTTGTTGGGTCTTCCTACAGAAGTCGGTTATTTCTTAGCTGGCGGTCTGGCCATTTTAATTTTTCTCTTTAAAAATGCCATGACAGCTATGGATACTTTCACCAAGATATTGGGCGGCCTGATGATTCTCGTCATCTTTCTTGTTATTCTCATTGTTAATCCTCCTTATGGAAGCGCTTTAAAAGAGACCTTTATGCCATCAGCAGGCTTTTCAAATCTATTCAATGCTATTTTAACGCTTTTAGGTGGCACGGTTGGAGGCTACATTACCTTTGCAGGAGCTCACCGTTTGATTGATGCTGGTTTTACAGGACAGGAAAATTTAGATCATGTTAAGAAAAGTTCCATTACGGGAATTTCGATTGCAACAATTGTTCGCATTTTCTTATTTCTGGCTATTTTAGGTGTTGTTGCCAAAGGTGCTGCCTTAGATCCCAATAATCCAGCAGCAGATGCTTTCAAGCAAGGGGCTGGTGAACTTGGTTACCGTTTCTTTGGTTTGGTGCTCCTGTCAGCAGCCTTAACTTCAATCGTTGGTGCAGCTTATACCTCGGTTTCTTTTCTAAAGACCTTAAGCAAGACAGTTGCTAAATACGAAAAAGCGGTTACCATTGTTTTTATCATTATTTCGACCTTCATCATGGCCTTTTTAGGACAGCCGGCTAATTTATTGGTTGTTGCAGGAGCCTTAAATGGTTTGATTTTGCCTTTGACTTTAGGTATTTGTCTCATTGCCAGCCAAAAAACCAGCATTATGGGGTCAGTTTATAAGCATCCTAAATGGCTGTTCTGGCTGGGTGTCATTGTTGTTGGGATTACGGCTTATTTAGGAATAGTGTCCTTAGGAAATTTGGGACAATTGTTCTCATAATGAGAATGAAAGGGGGCTTGTATGGAATACAGGATTAGAACAGCTGGTGATTCAGCCCTGCTGATTGAATTCGAGCAGGAAATCAAGCAGGAGACAAATCAAAAAATCAAAGCTATCCTTCAGTGGCTGAAAGAACAGTCTATTGAAGGGATTCTTGACATGGTTCCTGCATTTGCTTCCCTGCTAATCAGTTATGATCCGCGTCTCCTCTCTTACGATAGTTTAATAAATCAATTAGATACTTTATTGCAACAGGAGGTCAAGGAAAGCCAAGTTCAACAGCGAATTATTGAAATTCCTGTCTGCTATGGTGGAGCATACGGTCCGGATTTGTCCTTTGTCGCTCAGAATGCTGGTCTGACAGAAACGGAAGTCATTGCCAGGCATACTAGCCGTGACTATCTCATTTATATGCTGGGATTTCTGCCAGGTTTTCCTTATCTAGGTGGTCTCGATGAGACCATTCATACGCCTCGTTTGGAAAATCCAAGGCTGACTATTGCAGCTGGCAGTGTTGGCATTGGCGGCAGCCAAACAGGTATTTACCCTATGGCTTCTCCTGGCGGCTGGCGTTTAATTGGCAGAACACCTCTTAAGACCTATGACCCTCAAAGACGGCAGCCCTTTATCTTTGGAGCTGGTGATTATATTCGTTTTAAGGTTATTGACGAATCCGATTATGATAACATTTATCAAGCGGTTTTGGCAGGAAATTATGAGGTTACTGTATTGACCGGAGAGGAGGTCAGGGATGGGCATTAGAATCATCAAACCGGGTTTTATGACAACTGTTCAGGACAGCGGCCGCAATGGTTATCAAAGTCAAGGATTCAGTGTTTCGGGTGTTATGGATGTCAGATCGTTTCGGATAGCCAATCTTCTGCTGGACAATCCTGAAAATGAAGCTGTTCTTGAATTTTCTCTGGTGGGCCCAACCTTAGCATTCACTCAGGATACGATTATTGCCATCACCGGCGGTGATTTTCAGCCGACAATCAACGGAGAGCCGGCAGCCATGTATACTGCTCTTTATATACACGAAGGAGATGTTCTAGCCTTTGGCGGTGCTAGGACGGGTTCGCGGGGTTACATTAGTTTTTCTGGCGGCTTGAAAATTCCAGAAGTCATGGGGAGCCGCTCAACCAATGTTAAAGTTGGCCTGGGAGGCTTTAAAGGCCGGCAGCTACAAGCGGATGACTATATTCCCTTTCGCAGCAAGCGTCTGTACCTGCCTCACTTTTTATCCCGAAAACTACCGGCGGATGACTTTGATCAGGATGCGGCTGTTTTAAGGGTTGTTTTAGGGCCTCAGGCACAGCATTTTACGGAAGAAGGTCTGCAGACTTTTCTAAGGGAAACCTATACGGTTACCAAAGATTTTGATCGCATGGGCTGCCGTTTAGACGGTCCCTCTATTGCCCACAAGGACAAGGCAGATATTATTTCGGATGCGACTGTTTTTGGTGCCATCCAGGTGCCAGCTCACGGCAAACCCATTGTCTTATTGGCCGATCGGCAGACAACGGGTGGCTATACCAAAATAGCAGCGGTTATTTCTGTGGATATTCCAAAATTGGTTCAAAGAAAGATGAATCACAGCATTAACTTTGAGGCTGTTTCGGTTGAAGAAGCCCAAGACTTGCTACAAAAGGAAGCCGCTAAATTGGAACAAATGCGCAGCCAGATTTACCAGCCCTGCCCGGAAGTACTAACGAGACGTCCCACTGCTAAACGTCTAGCCGCCCTTTTTGAGCAAGGTTGAACGTTGCAATTGTGTGATATTTAAGTAGGAAATGCGATGATTGAAAAAATACTTGTAGCCAACCGCGGCACGATAGCGGTCAGCATTATTCGAGCTTGTCGCTGCCTGGGAATCCAGTCAGTTGCTGTCTATTCCAAAGAGGATGCCAAGAGTCTTCATGTACAGCTGGCAGACCAAAGCCTTTGCATTGGTCAGGACTCGCTTGAAAACAGTTATGTGAACCAGAAGCATATGATTTCGGCTGCTTTATATACGGGAGCCGATGCTATTCATCCGGGCTATGATTTTCTGGCAGAAGATGCCGAGTTTGCCAAGCTTTGTCAACAACACGGCCTTATTTTTATTGGACCGAGTCCCGAGCTTCTTGAACAGCTGCATGATAATTCTCAAATGGATCAGATAGTGGCAAAAGTTAATCCTAATCTCTTATCTGAAAATTCAGCTATTAATTCTAATGAAACTGCAAAAGAATTCGTGGACTCTTCTCGAACGATTGAAGTCCCAATTGTTGCTGATCATTTTGGCAATATTGTTGCTTTGGGAGAAAGGGACTGTTTGAGTCAGGAAAATGGACAGACAATACTGGAAGAGACGCCCTCACCTGCTCTTGATACGAAAAGTCGAAAAAATTTAGCACAGACTGCTGTTGAGATCGCTAAGGCTACACACTATACCAATGCCGGGACGGTTAGCTTTGCGATGGACAAATCAAATCGATTCTATTTTAGAGGAGTCACTGCTAGCATCTTATCTGGCCATGCTTTGACAGAAATGGTAGCGGGTACAGACCTGATTGTTGAGCAGATTAGAATCGCCGACAGGCAGCTCCTATCTTTTAAACAGGAAGACATTACTAGCAAGGGGTATGCTCTTGCCTGCCGTATTAGAACACAGCTTTCCTGCAAAGATTCTAAGGCAGAGTCTAGCTTAGTAAAGCATTTGCATCTGCCTGCGGGAAATGGTATCAGGGTGGATACCGCTCTTTATGTTGGTTATCAAATTCCTGAAAATTATAATCCAGAAATTGCTCAGATTATTGTTCAGGCAGCCGATAGATTGGCGGCCATTCAAAAAATGCAGGCAGCCTTAGATGAAATGGTAGTGCTTGGTGTTGAAAGCAATTTGGATTTTCAGTATAGTATAATGGAAGACCCCAAATTTAGAGAAGGTAAGATTGATAAAAATTTGATAGAATCATTATGAATTCTTAACCCAAGGAGATCAGTATGACATATAAAGTTGATTTGAATAGTGACTTAGGTGAGAGCTTTGGTGCTTATCACATGGGACAAGACAGTGAAATTATTCCTTTGATTAGCTCAGCGAATATTGCCTGTGGCTTTCATGCAGGAGATCCCTTGGTTATGCTAAGAACAACCCAGTTGGTTCAGGAAAATAAAATTGCTATGGGAGCTCACCCAGGTTTCTCTGACCTAATGGGCTTTGGCCGCCGCAACCTTCAGATAAGCACCAAAGAGGCTGCAGCCGATACGACCTATCAGATAGGAGCCTTAGATGCTTTTGCTAAGGCCAGCAATATGCAACTGCAGCATGTGAAACCCCACGGTGCTCTTTATAATATGGCCTGCAAAGACAGCAAGCTGGCCAGAGCCATTGCTCAGGCGGTTGCCAGTTACGATGACAGGTTAATTCTTTTGTGTCCCGGAGCCAGTGAATTAGCGCTGGCTGCCAAGGCCAGCGGTTTACGAGTGGCAAAGGAGGTCTTTGCTGATCGTGCCTACGAAAATGATGGCTCCTTGGTTAGCCGAAACAAAGAAGGCGCCATGATTACCGATGAACACTTGGCTATTGAACGCTTGATTCAAATGATTAAGGATAAGACAGTTGTTAGTATTGATGGCAAGACCATACCGATTGAAGCTGATTCCGTTTGTGTCCACGGTGATGGTCCCAAAGCGCTTCAATTTGTCAAAGAAATCAGACAAGCCTTTCAACAGAAAGGCATCACAATTAGCCCTTTGGCAGACATTGTTGACTGAGCTTCTGCACAAGCTCCTCAATAATCCATAAAAAACTCAGCATTGTATTGAAACGGTTTTTAGTGTTTTCTTTGGCATGCGTTTTGCTAAATAAAAAAAGAACGGAGCTTCTTAAGTTAGTAGCAGAAGCTCTGGGTATGACCTGCCGGGTTGTCCAGCAGGTCTTTACTTGAATGTGCAGCATCCCTTACTCTATGTCTTTGTTAACTAGCAAAAGCGCCTAAAATTTATAATTCAGATGCTGAAGAATTTATTAGAAGGTCAATATCTAGAACAAAAAATTCTTTCACATTTTTTGATCCACCATATTACGAAAAAGGACCAGGTCTTTATACAAATTTTTATAAACCTAAAGACCACGAGAGTTTAGCAAAAACAATCGAAAAATATATGTCTGACAAACAATGGATTGTGACATATGATTATAATATCACTATTGGGGATCTATATTCAGCTTATGAAAATTACCTTTACTATCTTAACTACTCTGTTACTAAACCAAGCAAGGGCATTGAATATATTTTCTTTTCAAAAGAAACAGAAATTGGTCATATCGAAAAATTTTTACAATTGGCACAAGTAAGTATACGTTAGGCTATTCTAGCGTGTACTTTTTCTTTCCCTTCATTTCAAACTCCCGAACAAATATGTTATAATAGTCCTGTATAATTCGTAAAATGAAAGGAATTGAACCCGGGCGGAAAGCGGGGGATTTAGAGTTACAGTTGTTTTAGCTTTAGTTGGTCGCAACTGTGGCTGCCTTAAGGTGCGAGTGGGCTTTTGTGCAGACACAAGGCGCTGGTTCTCTAAAATTCTGCTGCTTTTCTGTTCGCTCTTGGTATCTTAGCTATGAAACTTTTGGTTGTTGGTTCTGGCGGTCGCGAGCATGCGATTGCGAGGAAGTTGTTGGAGTCTCCGCAGGTTGAGCAGGTCTTTGTGGCGCCCGGCAATGATGGCATGACCCTTGATGGGTTGGATTTGGTTAATATTGGAATTTCCGAACATTCTGCTTTGATTGATTTTGCTAAAGAAAATGACATCGCTTGGACCTTTATCGGTCCTGATGATGCCTTAGCAGCTGGCATCGTTGATGATTTTAATCAGGCTGGGCTCAAGGCTTTTGGTCCGACTAAGGCAGCAGCGGAGCTGGAGTGGTCGAAAGATTTTGCTAAAGAAATCATGGTCAAATACGGGGTTCCGACAGCAGCCTATGGCACATTTTCCGACTTTGAAGAAGCCAAGGCTTATATCAAGAAACAAGGTGCACCAATCGTCGTTAAGGCTGATGGTTTAGCGTTGGGCAAGGGCGTTGTCGTAGCTGAAACCGTGGAGCAGGCAGTCGAAGCAGCGCGCGAGATGCTGCTGGACAATAAGTTTGGCGATTCTGGTGCGCGTGTGGTTATCGAAGAATTTCTGGACGGTGAGGAGTTCTCGCTCTTTGCCTTTGTCAATGGGGATAAGTTCTACGTCATGCCTGCGGCGCAGGATCACAAGCGTGCCTATGACGGTGACAAGGGGCCAAATACAGGCGGTATGGGGGCCTATGCACCAGTTCCCCACCTACCACAAAGCGTGATTGACCAGTCGGTTGACAGCATTGTCAAGCCAGTGCTTGATGGCATGATTAGGGAAGGGCGTCCTTATCTTGGGGTGCTTTACGCGGGGCTTATCTTGACCAAGGATGGTCCTAAGGTCATTGAGTTCAACTCCCGTTTTGGCGATCCCGAGACCCAGATTATTTTACCGCGCCTGACTTCTGACTTCGCGCAGAACATCACGGACATTTTGGCTGGTAAGGAGCCTGACATCACTTGGCTGGATGGGGGTGTGACCCTCGGTGTGGTGGTCGCTTCAGATGGCTATCCGCTGGCCTACGAAAAAGGCGTGGCTTTACCAGAAAAGACCGACGGCGACATTATCACCTATTATGCAGGGGCTAAGTTTTCGGAAAATAGCAAAGCGCTGCTGTCAAACGGCGGCCGTGTCTATATGCTGGTTACCACAGCCGACAGCGTCAAAGCTGCGCAGGAAAAAATTTACAAGAAACTTGCCCAACAAGAAACAACAGGCCTCTTTTACCGACATGACATCGGAAGCAAAGCTTTATAATTCAGGCGCATTAAATATTGAGACATGAGGCTTGAATATAAAATTTTGGTGTTTGAAAAATGAAAAATAGACTGCTATTTTTAGAAGGTTCTAGCTTAACTTCAAGAGAGACGCTAACAGTATTGCTAAAAGAGGGCTACGAAGTTGATGTCTTGTCTCCTGATAAGTTTTCTATTGCAAGATTCAGTCGACTCACTCATAGAATTCCGACAGTTGATGTGAATCGTTTTCCTGTAGATTATTTGAAACAAGTTAATCAGCTGTTTCATCAAAAAAATTATGTGGCTATTTTGCCAACACATGAAGAAGGCTGGTTATTGGCAAGTGGGAAGAAGTTTTTACCAACTCATTTGCCAGTAGCGCTTGCTGATAAGGAACAATTTGAAAAGTTAGCCGGGAAGATCGCTTTTGCTGAAATTTCAGATCAGTTAAATTTGCCGATTCCTAAATGGGAGCGTGTGGAAAAACTAGAATCTATTTCGCTTTCCTATCCTTATTGGCTAAAGGCAGACCATGGCACTGCTGGACGTTCGGTTTATAAAATTACAAGTAAAGAAGATTTGGCCAGAGCCGCGAGCGTTTTATTGGCCAATGATGAAAAATGGATGGTTCAGCAAGATATAAAAGGAGAATATGGGCAAGTTCAAGCAATATTTAATCACGGGAAATTACTTGCAGTTCATTCTAGTATAAAGGTTGCATCTGGTGCTGGTGGTTCAGCTGCTGCTAGATTAAGTATAGAATCTGAAATAACGAAAAAACATGTTGAAAAGTTAGGAAGTTATTTAAAATGGCATGGAAGTCTAACCTTGGATTTTATACGTGTTCATCATCAATTTTATTATATAGAGTGCAATCCCAGAATGGTTGAACCTGCTAATGCTTATAAAGCGGGGGTTAATTTCCCGAAAATGATGATAGAATTAAGCAATGGCAGCTGCTCTCAGCCTGATATCTGTATAGGAAAGGCTGGAGTAAAAACACACAGTTTGTTGGCATTGATAATTGGCACTGCTGAAAGAACCAAGAGCAGGAGAAAGATATTGCAAACAACAGGACAATGGCTTTTAAAAAGTGATAGTGAGGAGGTTTTAACACCAGTTTGGAAAGACTTTTTGAGTTTTATTCCTCTTGCCATTATTACAATCCGATTATTGATAAATCCTGGAAGTGTCACAAAACTGGTCAATAATACTGTTAAACATTACAGTGTGGAAGCAGCCACCCTAAAAAATATTTGAGTAAAAGATTCCATTTATTCAAAGGAAAAGGAATATTTCGTTTAGGTTACTTATTCTTTTCTACGGGATTTTCGCAAATAACCAAAAGTCGCTATAACATAAAAAAACGAAAGGAACTGAACACGGGACTAATTTCCTAAGAAAAAAGATAAAACTGCCTAGACGCAAGCGTCGTCGTTAGTTTCCTATTTTTCTACTGAAATTTTCGGTAAACCGAAATGTCCCTTTGTATCTTATTATGAAACCAATTATTTCTATTATCATGGGCTCCAAATCCGACTGGGCCACCATGCAAAAAACTGCCGAGGTTTTGGACAAATTCGGTGTGGCTTATGAGAAAAAAGTGGTCTCTGCTCACCGCACACCAGACCTCATGTTCAAACACGCTGAAGAAGCACGCGACCGCGGCATTAAGGTTATCATTGCAGGTGCTGGCGGTGCAGCGCACTTGCCGGGTATGGTAGCAGCCAAAACAACGCTGCCTGTTATCGGTGTGCCTGTCAAATCACGCGCCCTCTCAGGGCTTGACTCACTCTACTCTATCGTGCAAATGCCGGGCGGCGTACCTGTGGCAACTATGGCCATTGGAGAAGCGGGAGCTACTAATGCTGCTCTTACTGCCCTGCGAATTCTCTCGATTGAAGATCAGAATTTGGCAAAGCTGCTTGCAGATTTTGCAGAGGAACAAGGAAAAATCGCGGAGGCGTCAACGGATGAGCTCAACTAAAACCATTGGTATTATTGGCGGCGGCCAGCTGGGGCAGATGATGGCTATTGCAGCGGTTTACATGGGCCATAAGGTGGTGACACTGGATCCGACGGCGGACTGTCCTGCTTCGCGCGTGTCTGACATGATTGTGGCATCTTACGACGATGTGGATGCTTTACGAGAATTGGCAGCGCGCTGCGATGTGCTGACCTATGAGTTTGAGAATGTCGATGCTGACGGACTGGACGCGGTCATCAAGGACGGTCAGCTGCCGCAGGGGACTGACCTGCTGCGCATTTCGCAAAACCGTATTTTTGAAAAAGACTTCCTCGCCAACAAGGCCGGCGTGACAGTCGCTCCTTATATGGTCGTGACTTCCAGCCTAGACTTGGAGAATTTGGATTTGGGCAAGACTTATGTCTTGAAAACGGCCACAGGCGGTTACGATGGCCACGGTCAAGTTGTCATTAAAAGCAGCGACGATTTAGCTGCCGCTAGCCAATTAGCCAATTCTACTGAGTGTGTCTTGGAAGAATTTGTGGACTTTGACCTTGAAATCTCGGTCATCGTGTCAGGCAATGGCAAGGACGTGACAGTTTTCCCTGTTCAGGAAAATATCCACCACAACAATATCCTCTCAAAGACCGTTGTCCCAGCCCGCATCTCAGACCAACTGGCTGAGAAGGCCAAGACCATGGCTGTGCAAATTGCCCAAAAACTCAATCTCTCAGGCACCCTCTGCGTGGAAATGTTTGCGACAGCCGATGATATCATTGTCAACGAAATCGCCCCGCGCCCCCACAACTCAGGGCATTACTCTATCGAAGCCTGCGACTTTTCGCAATTTGACACCCATATCCTAGGCGTGCTCGGTGCACCCCTTCCAGAAATTCACCTCCATGCCCCAGCTGTTATGCTCAATGTCCTCGGCCAACACATAGAAGCAGCGCAAGACTATGTTGCCAAAAACCCTAGCGCCCACCTCCACCTATATGGCAAAGCAGAAGCCAAGCACAACCGCAAAATGGGCCATGTGACGGTGTTTAGTGATGAGCCTGATGAAGCGAGGGAGTTTGGGGAAGGAGCAGATTTTTAATGGGAACTTAAAGAATTATAGAGAAAATTTTAATGAGCTTTATCAATATATTGTTAAATATTTGTCTCTGTCATTTGGGTTAAGCGATTTTCTTCCTAATTGATAAAGTTGTTGTTAGGGAAAGAAGATTTTGAATAAGGGAAGAGAGCAATTTGCTTTTAAGTATTTATAAAGGGGAAAACAAACATGGAAGTAGATTTTTTTAATACTGATAATAATACTTTAAAAACAGACAGTTTAGAAATAGACAATAACATCTTATCAATGAGAAATAATACTATTCAAATAGATAATATTTCTATGATGAGTAATTCGGAATTGAAATTTAAAGTTACAATGGGAGAAATCATAGTTGCTCTACTCTTTTTCTCTCTTCTATTTATAGATTTTATACCGAAGATTATACCAATAGTTGTTTTAGGTGTGTTGGGGTATATCATCTATCAAAGATATCAGAAACATTTGAAAGATAAGTATTTTATTGAATTTAATCTTGGATCAAGTAAAAATTATTATTTATTTTTCGAAGATAAAAACTTTAGAGATGAAGTTTCAGAGGTAATAAAAAAATCGTTTAATATTAAAGACCAAACAACCTATATTGATATAAAAAACCAAAATATCAACAGTGGTTTAGGTACTCAAGAAATAATTCAAGGTAAAACAGTAAATGAAACTAGTGTAACAGGAAATGATAATATTGTTGGTACTGATTTTGGACAAAAAAATACTATCGCAATTAAAGGTGATGCAATATCCAATTCCAACATTGTTGAGGATGCAAAAATATCTAATTCTAATTTAGAAACAAATAAAAGTTTGCCTTGGGAAGAATTAGCAGCAGATTTAGAACGTATAATTAATGAAAATAATTTTTCGGATGAGATAATAAAAGTTTTTACAGAATTGCTAAATGCAAGTAAAGAACAGGACTCTAATACATTTAATTCGGTTGTCAAAGAAAACGAGAATTGGTTTGATAAATCTTTTGTAAAAGCTGCTATGTCGGCTACCTTAGCTAATATAATTTCAGGAATACTTTTGAAATAATTTAAATTGGTAAAAACTTAAAAAGATTTATAATATAGCTGAATTTTAGATGAGAGAACAAACATGAAAACAATCGGTCTTATCGGCGGCATGAGCTGGGAGAGCACAACGACTTATTATCAGCTCATCAACGAAACAATCAAAAAAGAGCTTGGCGGTCTGCATTCGGCTAAGATTCTGCTTTACAGTGTTGATTTTGCGGAGATTGAGCGCTATCAGGCCAGCGGCGATTGGGCTAAGAGTGCGGAAGTGCTGATCCAAATTGCCCAGAAGCTGGAGCAGGCTGGTGCTGACTTCATTGTTATTTGCACCAATACCATGCACAAGGTGGCTCCGCAGATTCAAGAAAAAATCACCGTTCCTATTCTGCACATTGCGCAGGCAACTGCTGAGGCCCTTCTTGAAAATGGCATTCAAAAAGTCGGTCTCCTAGGTACCAAGTACACTATGACCCAAGATTTTTACAAGGATAAGCTGCTTGAGGCTGGACTCGAAGTACTGATTCCAGATCAAGCTGGCATTGCTGAGGTCAACCGAATCATCTATGATGAGCTTTGTCTGGGAGACATTAAAGACAGTTCCAAGCAAACCTACCTTGCCATCATTGATGATTTGAAAAAGGCTGGCGCCCAAGCCGTTATCCTAGGCTGCACAGAGATTGGTCTCCTTGTCAAACAAGCAGACACAGACCTCCCCCTCTATGACACAACAGCTATCCACGCAGAGAAAGCCGCACAATTGGCGATGAATGAATAGCTCGAAAGAAACCTGTGACAACTTTGACAGAAGGTGCTGAAATGGTATGATGGTATCAGGAGGTTAACACATGGAACTATTCATCTCAAAAGTCATCAGCAGCTTTTTAGAAATAGTGTTATTTGCTATCATTCCATTTATTTATTGGTTTGGTATAGACAGGAAACACGCTACCTTTCTAGACTGGCTAGGCTTTAGAAAAGTCCGTAGACATGATTTTAAACAAGTCTTTGTGCCTTTGCTAGTGATGACAGTATTATTTTTACTCATTTCTCTTTTTATTTTATTCCGCTTAAAAGGAGCATCAACGGCGACAACCGTTTTCCGAGGCGGTGGTTTTAAAGTTTTGCCTGCCATTCTCATTTATGGAATATTTAATACCGCTCTGCCGGAAGAATTGTTTTTTAGAGGATTCTTATTGAAGCGTCTTATGCAAAAGCTGGCCTTTCCTTTGGCTAATACCATCCAGTCCTTGTTTTTTGCTTTGATACATGGTTTCATGTTTTTAAAGGTGCTGGATATTGGTTCCACAATGATGGTTACAGTGTTTACGTTTGCTATTGCTTATGGAATGGGCTATATCAACGAAAACAAGGCTCAAGGTTCCATTATTCCAAGTTGGATTATTCATGCGGCAGCTAATATTTTTTCAGGCATATGTGCTGCGTTTATGTTGATTTAGCGTCAAACTAGTCGTTAAAATAGTATTAATAAATAGGAGAAGAAATAGTGGTAAAATCTAATAGGAAAGCAAGTTTCCCCTATCCCATTGATAAGGTCTGGGAAGTTGTAACAGACTTATCAAATCAAATCTGGAGAAGTGATCTTGGTCAATTTGAAAAGATAGATGATAGCCATTTTATTGAATACACTCAAAATGGCATTCAGACAAATTTTAAGGTAACCAAAGTTGATTTGTACAAGCTCTGGGAACTTGAGTTTGAAAACAAAAATCTCCAAGGCACTTGGATAGGACAGTTTGATTATCATGATAGCCAAACAGTTCTGGATTTTACAGAAGATGTCACTGTTAAAAACGCTCTCCTGTCACCATTTGTCTGGCTTTATTTAAGAAAGCAACAAAAACAGTATTTCCGAGATTTAGAAAAAGCGTTGCAAGTTTAATAGTAAAACAGGACTGTTCATTAGCACAAAGAGAAATTGGGAAGAAGAAAGGCAATGTTGTTCTTTGAACTGAACACTGACTAAAAAACCGTGTAATTAGCGTTGAGTGAGTGATTGTTGTGGTAAACTAGAAATAGGAAAATTCCTACAATTTTATTTTCTATCTGGAAGGATATAAATGGATCTTTTATTAATTGATAATTCAAATATTTTTATAGGATTAAATCAATTTGAGTACGGAGCAAGAATTGATTATATAAAATTTGTAAAAAAATATACTAATAACAATAATCAGAAGAAAGTCTTAGCTGGTTCAACTCCTCCTCCAAATGATAGTTTTTGGAAAACGATGGAGAATAATGGATTTGAAGTTCATACTTATGAAAGAACCAAATCTGGGGAAAAAGGTGTGGATGGTAAAATATTAGTAGAGGGGATGGAACATATTGCGGAAACTAAAATTCCAGGAAAACTCATAATTATGAGCGGAGATTTAGATATGCGTTCTCTAATTGAGAAGGCCTATTCTAAAAAGTGGAAAATATTTCTTTGGTCATGGAAAGATAGTATTAATTCAGAGTATGTTTCAGGAGACTTGAATTGGTGTCTTCAAGAAATTAATTACCTTGATGATGTTGCTGATGAGGTTGTATATTTTAATGACGGCATTTACCCCAGAGAGTATTTAGGAGAAAGAAAACTTCGACTTGAGAGAGAAGGACAAGAACGGAAACTAAATCAAGCTAAGCAAAATGCCAAAAATAAAATATTAAATTTACAATATGTTACTAATCAAGATGATTATTTGATTAAAATTGACGAAATAATTGATTTTGAACAAATTTCAGAAGTTAACAATATCCTAAATGTGGCTCAAATGGAAAATAACAAGTTGGAAAAGGAAGCAGAGGATGAAGCTGCTGAACAGAAACGTCTACAAGAGGAACAAAAAAGACAAGATAAAGAGTTTTGGAAACGGAAAAGGAGTTGGATTGCAGGGGGTGCTGTCGCTGCTGGTAGCATTATTGTATATACTATCAAAAAATTAACGAAATAGCTTTGAAATAAAGAATATTTATAAGATAGAGGTGAAATTATGGATAATGAAAAAGTTGGATTTGTTCCTATTGTATATTTAAGTGATGGTGACTCATTTGCTGATGGATTTTATGAGACATACGAGGAAGCTGAATTAAATAGTGATGCAAGTGAAATTGAAAATGCTATGGCTACTGGTGCAGAGGTATTACATTTAAGTGACCCTTTTGAGTATCCAGATGAAGAGTATGCTTCGGTGGATTATATTGAAATCGAAGAAATGACATACGGTGAATATCTAATGAAATAGTTAATTTTGGTTAGCTTGATAATAAAAATGTAAAACAGAAAGGAATGGATTATAAGTTATAGCAACTGAACCCGGGCGGAAAGCTCGGAATTTAGATAAACCGCCTCGGACGCAAGCGTCCATCGTTGGTTTCCTAAAAATTCAGTCGCTTTCTTGTCGCCCTTGGTATCTTAAATTATGTTAGATCGTTATTCACGCCCTGAGATGGCAAACATTTGGACAGAAGAAAACAAGTACCGTGCTTGGTTGGAGGTGGAAATCCTCGCCGATGAGGCATGGGCTGAGTTGGGTGAGATTCCTAAGGAGGATGTGGCCAAGATTCGTGAGAAGGCGGATTTTGATGTTGACCGCATTTTGGAGATTGAGCAGCAAACCCGTCACGATGTGGTGGCCTTTACTCGTGCGGTTTCTGAAACCTTGGGTGAGGAGCGCAAGTGGGTGCACTTTGGCTTGACCTCGACAGACGTAGTGGACACGGCTTACGGCTACCTCTACAAGCAGGCTAATGCCATCATTCGCAAGGATTTGGAAAATTTTCTGGCTATCATCGCTGATAAGGCTAAGGAACACAAGTTCACCATCATGATGGGCCGTACCCACGGTGTCCATGCGGAGCCAACGACTTTCGGGCTCAAACTCGCAACTTGGTACAGCGAAATGAAGCGCAATATCGAGCGTTTTGAGCATGCTGCCGCTGGTGTGGAAGCTGGTAAAATCTCTGGTGCTGTTGGGAATTTTGCCAACATTCCGCCCTTTGTGGAAAAATATGTCTGCGACAAATTAGGCATCCGTGCTCAGGAAATCTCAACCCAAGTTTTACCGCGTGACCTGCAAGCTGAATATTTTGCAGTCTTGGCCAGCATTGCAACCTCAATTGAGCGCATGGCGACGGAAATTCGCGGTCTGCAAAAGTCTGAACAGCGCGAAGTGGAAGAATACTTTGCCAAAGGTCAAAAGGGCAGCTCAGCTATGCCCCATAAGCGCAACCCGATTGGCTCTGAAAACATGACGGGCCTTGCGCGTGTTATCCGCGGGCACATGGTGACAGCCTATGAAAATGTGTCCCTCTGGCACGAACGTGACATTTCTCACTCATCGGCTGAACGTATTATCGCGCCTGATACGACTATTCTCATTGACTACATGCTCAACCGCTTTGGCAATATCGTCAAGAACCTGACAGTCTTCCCAGAAAATATGAAGCGCAACATGGGCTCTACCTTTGGTTTGATTTTTAGTCAGCGTGCTATGCTAGCTTTGATCGAAAAAGGCATGACCCGTGAAGAGGCTTATGACCTTGTCCAGCCTAAGACTGCCCAGTCTTGGGATAATCAAATAGACTTCAAACCGCTGCTGGAAGCAGATCCAGAAGTGACTTCCCGCCTGACCCAAGAAGAAATCGACGAAATCTTCAATCCTGCCTATTATACTAAGCGTGTGAAAGAAATTTTCAAAAGAATTGGCTTAGAGGAATGATAGAGTAAGTACAAGCAGGTGCCTTCACTTGCTTGTTATTTATTTCCAAGGTTGGCAAAACATTTTAGAAAAATTTTCTAATTTTTTTCAAGCCATATTGACAGCATACAGGAAATGATGGTACACTAATAAGGCTAGAAGGCAGTAAAAATTATAGTTAAAAAATATTAAAAAAAGTATTGACAATTTCTAAATGAGATAGTAGACTATAAGAGTTGCTTTTAGCGGCAGGAAAGACCTTTGAGAACTGAATAGACAAGAAACCAAGCGTGCGGGTTAAGGAATTAACCTGTCAAGAAACAATAAACGGATAAGCCAGAAGTGCT
>NZ_JBRUHS010000014.1:0-52928 GCF_053206945.1 Streptococcus dentasini | reverse complement strand
GACCGAGGCCAGACCTCTTTCCCGCTCTTTTTTATCAGTTGTATCGTCTTTGCTATCTGGTTTGCCGGACTTTATAAGAGGACGAGGTCTGTTGTCGTCTGCGTACTCTTCCACGCGCTGATTAACAACGTACCTGGTAGCTTTGTTGGTATAAGAGAGGCTACAGGGTTTGGCGATTTCTCTAAGGTCAATCCAATCTTTTACCTAGGTGGTATTGCTATCATGACCCTATATAGTATCTATCTCTGGTATGGGGCTGACAAGGAGGAACAAACGCCGTAGGCAACGCGTTTCTGACCTGATCGCTGTTTTTCTGACTAATGAAAGGAAAAAATACTGGTGGCTAAAGACACCAAAACAATGGTAGGAGCCGCAGTTTATCTACGACTGAGGTGGGTGAGTAGTAGGTGTTGATGCCATAAAATAGTCCTTGGTGCTAGGGCTTAAATTTAGAGTTCTAGCTTCTTTTGCGGTTTACCACCTTTTCTGGTACAATAAACTAGAATAGAAAATGGAGGGTTAACTGTGGCAAAGAAATACGACTCCCAAGCCATGATCGAAAAAATATTAACAACAGCTATGGCGCTTTTTGCTAGTAAAGGAGTTAGTCAAACCAGCGTGCAGGACATTACCCTAAGGGCGGGTATTTCAAAGGGGGCAATCTATCACCACTTCAAATCCAAGGATGAGATTTTTAAACAGGTCCTTAGTAGATATGAAGAGCAGATACTAGGTTACTTTGAGGAATGGAAACAGGCGACTAACCACTTGAATGGTTTAGAGCAACTAAGAGAGTTGTTGCTGCTAAATCTGAATCATTCAGTATCTAGGCAGGTCAATCAAAATCTAGATTTGATTACTATGGAACCTAGTTTTAAGATGATTACCATACAGGTCAGTCTTAAAGGGGGTGGGGCTGTGATAGCGGATATCATCCGTAAGGGTATCACAGATGGCTCTATAGAGACGGAATATCCAGATGAGTGTGCTGAGGCCTTCTTGCTTCTCCTTAACTGGTGGGGAGAGTTATCAGGTGCTACCATCGATTCGACCAGACGCTTGCGCTTTATCCAACACCTGATGAAATCCCTAGGGCTAGACCTCTTGACCGATGAGATTATTCAACAGTTGCTGGCGCTGATGGAACAAACGGAGTCTAGCAGACTATCTTGAACTATTATATTTGATGGTAGTTAGGACATTATTCCTGCTATAAGGCTAGGACCTGTTATCTACCAGTAACCATAAACAGGAGTCGGTTCAAGTATCCGATTCCTGTTTGTTTTTATGGGCTGGTGGTCACATCTATGTTACGAGGACCAATTTGTAACATTCCAGTAAACAAGAACCTTGCCTCTCCGATATGACAATTTTGCAGTTTTCTCCTGCTTAACTGTAAAATTTATGCAAGAGAACTTAAGAGTACTATGGGGAACGCCATTCTATTCTATCGTGTAGTCCTTGTTCAAAGCTTGCTGATTTGGCTTTAAACGTCAGAATTTCTGCTGTAAAGGGATGGGTAAAACTGAGCTGGTAAGCGTGAAGCATCAGTCGCCCCTTGGGATGCCTATGATAAAGTGGATCACCAATGAGGGGATGATCGTGATAGGCTAGATGGACACGAATTTGATGGGTTCGTCCAGTTTCTAGCCGACAGTCAACAAGAGTCTGATTGGGAAAGCTCTTGAGTTTAGTGACATGAGTAATGGCCCCTTGGCCTGTCTGGGGACTAACGATACGCTTTCTGCGGTCATGTCGATCTCGTCCAATCTTATCAGTATAAGTGACTTTCTTTTGCCTAAATCCCCCCTGAACCAAAGCCCAGTAATGACGACTAATCTTTTTATCTTCTAATAATCGATTAAGAATGGGTAGCACAAAAGGATTTTTAGCAAAAAGCACCAAGCCGCTAGTTTCCTTATCCAAGCGATGGACGACATAGCAGGTTTGCCCAGCGTAGGCAGACACATGGTTGAGTAAGGCCACCTCATCAGGGGCATTGCCGTGGGTTTTCATTCCTTCGGGTTTATTAACGATAATCAGATGTTCATCTTGATAGCAGCAGTCGACTAGCTCTTTTTGACCTAGGGGAATTTCTTTTTTAGGGTAGTCGTCTTGGTCAAAAATCACATCAATATAATCTCCAGCTTGAACGGGGCTTTGCCAGTTGATGCTATTTCCATTGACAAACAGATGCTTCTTCGTTCGTAGAAAGTGACGTATTTTGCGGGGAACTAACCAGTGTTCCTCCAGCAATCCTTTGACTGTTGTCTGGGGGAAAGAGGGCGGTAGAGTAATTCGGAATTTCATGCTTTTGATTTTAGCACAAATCGCATTTTCTCTCTAGGTTTTTGAAGGAAACTTGCTATAATAGGGCTATGAAGTTTTTAGAGATAATCAAACAGCAGGCTCGTCAATTGAAAACGAAACTGCTGAATAGAAACAAGAATAAAGAAAAACCTTCAAGGAAGCCGTCTGACAGTCAAGCTGGTGATGAAATGAGCATGACCCAGCGTTTGGAGTCAGTACCTGTTCATGAAAGCGAGTACCATCGCAGTCAAGGCCACCATCAGAGTCACCTAGACAAGCTGATTGAAAAATATCCTAAACTCGCTTTTCTCAAGGTCATCATCCCAGATAAACAATCTTGGATTCGCCGTTTTTGGCGTCGCTACCAGATTAACAAGATTTTGGCCATTGGAGCTAGTATCTTTGTTCTTTTTACAGCGGCCTATCTTTTTTATCTAGCCAAAACAACTAATGTATCTGACTTACAGGATGCTTTGAAATCTTCAACGGTTATTTATGATAAAGAAGGTCAGCAAGCTGGTAACCTGATGGGGAATAAGGGAACCTATGTTGAATTAGATGCTATTTCTGATGATTTAGAAAAAGCTGTCATTGCAACCGAGGATCGCAGTTTTTATAAGAATCACGGTATTAATTATAAGCGCTTTTTCTTAGCTGTTCTAACTGCCGGAAAATTCGGAGGAGGCTCAACGATTACCCAGCAGTTAGCCAAGAATGCTTACCTGACTCAGGAACAGACTGTTACGCGGAAGGCCAAGGAATTTTTCCTAGCAGTAGAGCTCAATAAGAAATATTCCAAAAACCAAATTTTAACCATGTATCTCAACAATGCCTACTTTGGCAATGGTGTATGGGGAGTTGAGGATGCCAGTCAAAAATATTTTGGAACCAGTGCTGCTGATTTGACTGTTGATGAAGCGGCAACTCTGGCGGGAATGTTGAAAGGCCCAGAGATTTATAATCCGCTTTATTCAGCCGATAATGCTACCAACCGACGCGATACTGTCCTGCAAAATATGGTTAATGCTGGCTATTTGACACAAGCTGATGCAAAATCATACAGGGGCGTTGATATATCCAGCCGCCTTAGTGATACCTATGCGGGCAAGGCTGAGGAGTATAATTATCCCTCTTATTTTGATGCTGTAGTCAACGAAGCTATTGATAAATACGGGATATCGGAGAAAGATATTCTTAATAATGGCTATAAAATCTACACTGAATTGGATACCAACTATCAAGATGGAATGCAAACAGTCTATGCTCAGTCGGCCAATTTTCCTACCTCACCTTATGATGGTTCAACCGCTCAGTCTGCCAGTGTAGCTATCGACCCATCGACCGGTGGTGTCCGCAGTCTAGTTGGACGTCTCGGCTCGACGGATGATCCTACCTTTAGATCTTATAACTATGCTACTCAGTCATCGCGCAGTCCAGGATCAACGATTAAGCCTCTGGTTGTATATTCACCAGCTGTCGCCGAAGGTTATGACATTGATGAGGAGCTTCCTAATACTGTTCAGGATTATAATGGTTATGCTCCTTCTAACTACGGCGGTATTGAGACGGAAAGTGTTCCTATGTATCAGGCCTTGGCCAATTCCTATAATATTCCAGCTGTTCATCTGCTGAACGAAATGGGAGTCAGCACGGCTTTTGATTATGGTAAAAAATTTGGTCTCAATATGGATAATGTGCCTAAAAACCTAGGTGTTGCCCTCGGTGGCAGTGTCACAACCAACCCGTTAGAAATGGCTCAAGCATACTCTACTTTTGCTAATGGTGGAGTTATGAATGAAGCCCACTTTATCACTAAGATCGAGACGGCCTCAGGTAAGCCCGTCGTCGAGTATAAGAAAGCTTCATCTCGCGTTATTAGTAAGTCTGTCAGCAACAAGATGACTAGTATGATGCTGGGGACTTTTTCCAACGGGACAGCTGTCAGTGCTAATGCCTATGGCTATACTATGGCTGGGAAAACGGGGACTACTGAAACCAACTTTGACGAAAACTTGATCAGTGATGAATGGGTTATCGGTTATACACCTGATGTGGTCATTGCTCAGTGGATGGGCTTCGAGCATACGGACGAAAATCATTATATTGTTGATGAATATGGAACTTCTGACAATGTCTTCAGCCAAGTATCGAGCTACATTCTACCCTATACCAAGGGGACAGAATTTTCTCAAGAGAATGCCTATTTATCGGATGGTCAGGATCTAACCTACGATGCTAATAATGAAGATAGCAGCGCCAATGCGGATGAATCTAAAGGGATTATTGATCAAATTGGTGATGCGGCCGAAGATGCCAAAGATAAGGTCGGTCAGGCTGTCGATGATTCTGGTATTGTAGATAAAGCTAAGGATGCTTGGAATACCTTCAAAGGCTGGCTCCAATAAATGATCTTATCTTTTTTCGCAATGGAGATACATTAACGAGAGAGTGAGGAGACTACTATAATGTTAGTGCTATCGCCTGCAAAATCGGGAGTGAATCAGGCATCTGCCAGAGTCTAGCTAGCATTCGTAAATTATATAACACATAAAGTGATCTATAAGCAATCAATCATTCGAAGCGTTTGTTTTCTTATTTTAAGGTGGATACCCGAGAACTAAGATATTTCCAGTTAAGGACTTCCATAGTGCGTCGTGGGTGCCAAAGTACCAACTGTGTAGGAGTAAGAACAGATCTTGTTCCCCTTATGTTGTCTGATGCTTTTATATACATTCAAAAGGGCTGGACTTTTTGTTTCAGCCTCTTTGTTGATTTAGTCGCTGATTTTATCTAAGCTGCAGTTTATCAGATAGTTTAGGCTCAGATAAACTTACTAACTTGATTGAAATCCTAATTCATGCTACAATAGGTGGGATTAAAACGGAGGACTTATGGCGCAGAAAAAAGCAAGCCTAGCCTGTTCGGAATGTGGTTCGCGCAATTATTCAATCAGTATAAGCAGTAACCCTAAACCGACACGCTTAGAGGTCAATAAATATTGCAAACACTGTCAAAAATACACCTTGCACAAAGAAACACGCTAACAGTTTAGCAAAAGAGAGGGAATTATCGTGAAATTTTTAGCTGGAATTTTTCAAATCTTAGAACAAACAAATTGGCCAACTCCTAAACAACGCTGGATTGACTTTTTCGCAATTTTGGAGTATACGGCTTTCTTTACGGCAATTATCTACGCTTTTGATTTTGTTCTTCGCTGGGGAATGTCCTATCTTCTTACTCAGGTGACTCTACCCTTCTAAGATATATATAGTGTGAATCTCCCTGTGGGTGTCTGCTTTGCAGATGCCTTTTTGTATACTCAAAAACTAGCAAAAGTGGTCAGAACAAAGATATCTCAAATTTGGATTATATATGAGACAGTGGTTATTTTATTCCGACCGTTGGCAAAATTACCTTCTAAATCGTAATAATCGTAACCAGGTTCAACTAAAAAAGAGATGAATCCTATCCACACAAGTTTCAAGCTCGAAAGATCCTCTGGAACTTTTGGAAGGGGTGGAGATAGCGGTAAAAGCTAAGTCCCCGTTTTAAGCTGAACACCAAAAAGGCCCTATAATTCCTCACCAAGAATTATAGGGCCTCGAAGATCAGCGAGGAGAAAGCAAATTATCTTCGTTGTTTAAACACATATTAGAAGGGGGATTATCCGGCTTGGAATTCGCCTCCGCCACGATAGTCACTGTCATCACTGTATTCCTCATCATCACCGTAGTACTCATCTAAAAGGTCGTGATAGGCTTCATATCCATTTTTAGCCTTGTTTTTAGCTTTCTTAGCTTCTTGTTTAGTCATGGATTTGTAGGTTTCCTTAAAGTAAGGTTCACCATGTTCAAAATAAACAATTGTTAGTTGATTGTCATTGATAAAATATTTTGCTTTCCAATCATCGAGTTGGAGTGGTTCATCTGGATCAGCCAGATAATAGTTATAGAATTTACTATCCTCAATACGAGTCTCAATGCGATGCTCCTTTGTTTTAACATTTAAAGTCAAAGCTGGATCAGCCAAAGAGGCAGTGGCATACACATCATCTGGTAACTCATCTTGTAGCGCTGGCGGGAATGTTATATAGTTATAGGATACTAAGTTACCATTTTTGCTGGACAAAAAGGTATTAATCTTTAATCCTTTAGTATCTTCTTTATACTTACTATCAACGATCCTAGAATTCTGCGAAAAAGTATCCCAACCACCATCATCGTAGTAAGCTGTTTCAACTAATTCCCAGTCTCCTTCGATATTCTTTTGTGCTGCCTTTTCCTGGCCTCGGAATCCTAGAATTCCTAAGGTAAGCAAAAGTACAGCGATAATTACCATAATACCGATGTTAAGCCAAATTGGCCAGCCTTTTTGACCCTCCTTATAAAAGAGGTTAGGGAACCGTTTAGGCTTTTGTGGTGCAGGCATGACTGGTTGTCCAAAAGAATTGAGTACAGCTGTATTGCTATTTTGTGAAACCGTCATATTATTTACGGGTGCTTGATCAGTCAGTTGAGGCGGCTGTTCCTGTTGCTGGTTTTCTTGGACTTGACTCGATTCTGGCTGGAGCTCACTGCTTTCAGGCTCTATTTGTGTTGGCTGTTCAGCAGGTGTATCAACTGTTTGTCCTGCCTGTTTAGGCTGATCCGGAATATACTCACCAGCTGCTTCTGCCTTTACATAGTCAGCTGCTTCTGGTTTTCTTCCGTTTACTAATTCAAAAAATTCAGCCCATTCTTTTTCATTCATCATAAAAATGGTCTCCTTAAAAATATTCTCCTAAAAGAGTTCGATAGCACTAGTATACCATGTTTTAAGAGATTTTAAAAATCCTATGAAAAAGTTTTCCAGCTATCCTAACTTGTGTTATAATAAGAAGGACATTAAGGCCTACCAAGGCTTTTTTATTATGAAAGGAAATTACTATGCTAGATTCATTTGATAAGGGCTGGTTTGTCCTGCAAACTTATTCAGGTTATGAAAATAAGGTTAAAGAAAATCTATTGCAGCGAGCGCAGACTTACAACATGACGGAGAATATCCTGCGTGTTGAAATTCCGACCCAAACTGTTAACGTTGAAAAAAACGGTAAGGTCAAAGAAGTCGAGGAGAATCGTTTCCCGGGTTATGTCCTTGTGGAAATGGTTATGACGGATGACGCTTGGTTTGTCGTGCGTAATACTCCCAATGTTACTGGTTTCGTCGGTTCTCACGGAAACCGTTCAAAACCAACGCCTCTCCTAGAAGAAGAAATTCGAGCTATTCTGTTATCTATGGGACAAACAGTTGATGTTATCGATACCAATATCAAGGTTGGCGATGTGGTACAGATTATTGATGGGGCTTTCATGGGACAGGAAGGCCGAGTCATTGAAATCGAAAATAATAAGGCTAAAATTATGATTAGCATGTTCGGCTCCGAAACAGCTGCCGAGGTTGAACTTTATCAAATTGCAGAATTAAATTAAGCTGCTAAGGGCGTAAAAAAAGACGTATGGTTTTAGCCCAGGCTCAATTAAACTAAGGTACAACGCCGTTAAACGTCTCAATGGCAAAATAGGCAAAGAAGTATAGGATTTCTAGTCATATTTTATCCTTTCCCGCAAGAGCCTAGACGTGTTCAGTTATCAGTTACAAAAATAACAAATGTCTAAAGGGGAGTGGAATAAAAATCAGTATAGTTAGCTATCAAATTTATTGTTCTACCTTGGCAAAGATGATAAGGACTACCTATAATAGATAAAAAGCTCCAACCCTCCCGCTCCATCACGGTGCTTAACGAATTAAAGCTCGAGGGAGCAGAAGTTTTTTCTGTCTATTAGGCTCCTTACTAACTTCAGCGAGAGGGCATTGTCGGTTATCTCGTTTTCATATTACCACGAACCAAGCAAGCATCATTGCCTGAAAATCACTAAAATTAAAAAGCTGGGTCTAGGAAAACTCTTAGACTCAGCTTTTTGTCTGCTTATTTATACATATAGTCCCTAGTCATAGGCATGGTAGACTTGGTTTCTCCTTTTGATAGAAGGTATTGAACCACATCGATATTCCCTGCTTGGAAGGAACCGGCACAAGCCTGTAAATATAAATCCCACATTCTGATGAACCGCTCGTCGTGGAGTTTCCGCGCCTCTGGCAGAGCTTTGTGGAAGTTCTCTGTCCACCTCTCAAGAGTCTTTTGATAGTGACGACGCAGGAATTCAATATCTGCTACTTGAAGTCCAGCATCAGAAATATGCTCCAAATTTTCAGTTAGCCGAGGAATGTAACCACCGGGAAAGATATACTTGTTAATCCAGCCATTATAGCCATTGCCATGATTTCCTCCTGCTTGACCAGTAATCCCATGAATCAGAGCCAGACCGTCCTCTGTAAGGTAACGAGAAAGGGTGTCAAAGTATTGGCCTAAATTCTCTTTACCGACATGTTCAAACATGCCAACGCTGGTAATATAATCATAAGGTCCCTCTTCAATATCGCGGTAGTCTTTAAGGATGACTTTTGCTCGATCCTCTAGGCCCTTTTCCTTGATGCGCTGATTGACATAGTTAGCTTGTTCTTCACTAAGTGTGATACCTGCGACCTTCAAGCCGTATTGTTCACAGGCTGTTAACATGAGAGTACCCCAGCCACAGCCAATATCCAATAATGTTTTTCCAGGCTGCGGATTCAGTTTCTTAATAATGTGGTGGATTTTATTGATCTGAGCTTCTTCCAAACTATCATCTTCATGTTGGAAGTAAGCACAAGAATAGGTCGCTGTTTTATCAAGCCACAGACGGTAAAAGTCATTCCCAATGTCATAATGACTTTGGACATCAGATTTACTATCACTTTTAGTATGGGATTGCTTGGGTAAGAAGCGGGCAAATTTACTATTTTTCAAAAAACTATCAGAAGCATGATAGGCTGACACAATCAATTCTTGAATCGAACCCTCAATTTCAATATCGCCGTCCATGACAGCTTCTCCTAAAACGATTGAAGCGTTCTGGGTAAGATTAGACACTGAGATTTTCTTATTAAATTTAATTTTGACCCGTGGATGTTCACCATTATAGACCTCAGTTTTACCATTAGGGTAGGTAACTTGCAGCGGAATATCAAATGAATTTTTTATGAGTTGCTTAACAATTAAGTTATCCATCATGAGACCCAAACCTCCAATTTTAATTTTGCTCCTATTATAGTTCTTAGAGAGCTTGCCTGTAAAAAATTTGATTTATTATTGGACAAATACGAAAAAGGTGTCCAATTTTGAGGAAACTGTGCGTCTTATCTGATTGATTGTTTAGCATTGCTGCAGGCTTGTTTAATTAAAACGAAATCGCTTTCCTTACTGATACGGAAAAAGTCTAAATGGTCATTTGACATAGTCCTTCTTATAACAACTATAGGATATTTAATTAAGGAGGTGCGAGATGCGCCGGTCTTTAAAACTAGCTATTATTACTATCTTAGGGTTGGTTATTGTCGGATGCTCAGCGACCAGCAATACCACTAAACCAAGTATTAAAAAACTATCTATTGGTATTCAAGGGTATGAATTTGGGCCGGCAGTGCGAAAAGTAATCATTGAATTGAATACTCCTGTTAAATCAGCGGATGGTGCTAAGGTCACCGTGCAGACTGCTAAGGTTGATCGAACTGTAGATAATGTATACTTATCTGACAAGTTGGGTAAGGAGACTACTAAGAAGAGTAAATATGTTACATTGGATCTTCATGTTGACTACTCAGATAAAACGTTCTCCGCTGTCGCTAGCCCATTTCACTATAACACAGAGACCTTTATGAATGAGTGGGCTTCTCACTATAATGTCATTGTTAAAGGTCTCAAAATTGGTGACAGTATCCTTTCTAAGAATACTGATGCCATAAAAAATCGTGTAATACCCGAAGTTGATAAGTTTAATGTTAAAGATAAATTTACAGGCACTTATAAAAATTCTTTGACAAATAAAAAAGAAAAGTCTACCTTGCACTATGCTGCTTATCAGCCTGAAAAGCTAAAAGGTCAAGATAAAAATCCCTTGATTATTTGGTTAAACGGTCAAGGAGAAGGTGGGACAGATACCAGTATTGAATTGCTTGGTAATGAAGTTACGGCCTTGATAGGTGATGATATTCAAAGGCAGTTCTCCGCTGGTAAGCAGAAAGGAGCCTATGTTCTTGCGGTTCAGTCCCCTACCTATTGGATGGATGAAGGCGATGGCACAAACGGTTCTGGTGCGGGTGTTTCTCGCTATACAGAAATACTGATGGATACTATTAAAGAGTATGTTAAGCCAAACCCCGATATCGATCCTAATCGCATTTATCTTTCAGGGTGTTCAAATGGCGGTTATATGACCATGAATATGGCTATCCATTATCCTGATTATTTTGTAGCCTTGGCACCAAGTGCTACAGCTTACTCCTACTATGATCTTGAGCGCAATGAAGACGGTACCTACAAGAAGGTCAAGGATGAGCAAACAGGACAAGAGGTTCCAGTGCAAAGAGAGGAACTTTGGTTTGATAGAGAAAAAGTAAATGCTATTAAAGATATTCCAATTTGGTTTATCCATGCAGCTAATGATACGACTGTCAACCCTCAAACCTACTCTCTCCCCATCTATAAAGCCTTGATTGACGCTGGAGCTACCAATAAATGGTTCTCTTACTATGAATCAGTTTCTGGAACAGATATCAAAGGTGTAGACTATCTTGGTCACTGGTCATGGATTTATTACTTCAATAATCAAGTAACAGGTGTGCAAGATCCAGAGACTATCCGAAATGGCCAAGAAATATCTGGCTTTGAACCGAGCGATTCAACTTTCGGAGGAAGAAATAAAGCAGAAGTAGATGGACAAATTTACGACAATATTTTCTCGTGGCTCAATGCGCAATCCAAAAATTAGGAATAATACTTTTCAGAACTGAGATTCTAAATAAGCAACACTTTAAAAGTTAACTGTCTTAGTTTAATTTTTAGGATTTTTCATAAAAGTGTTTTCCGCATAGTTACGGAAAAAAATTGTATGGCTATTTGAAATTTTTTCTCTTATAATCTAGGTGATATAAGAATATATATTTGCTCTAAAAATAGGGCAACAAGTATCTTGTAAATTGAACTCGCCTACACTCCTGTGGAATTAGATAAATGCCGCTCGATTCTTAATGAATCGTCACTCCATTTCCTAAATTCCTTTGGAGTGCTTAACGGCTTAGTATCTTAATATAAGGAGAATGTTATGTCTAAATTACCTGAAAATTTTCTTTGGGGCGGTGCGGTTGCTGCCCATCAGCTGGAAGGCGGCTGGCAGGAAGGCGACAAGGGAATTTCTGTTGCTGATGTCATGACAGCAGGCCGACATGGCGTTCCGCGGGAAATCACAGACGGTGTCCTGCCGGGAAAATATTATCCTAACCATGAAGCAATTGACTTTTATCATCATTATAAGGAAGACATCAAACTTTTTGCGGAGATGGGCTTTAAATGTTTTCGGACGTCCATCGCCTGGACCCGCATCTTTCCTAAGGGAGATGAGACTGAGCCCAATGAAGCAGGCCTGCAATTTTACGATGATCTTTTTGATGAATGTCTCAAATATGGTATCGAACCAGTTGTAACCCTATCCCACTTTGAGTTGCCTTATCATCTTGTTACTGAATACGGTGGTTTTACTAATCGCAAGGTTATTGATTTCTTTGTCCGCTTTGCAGAAGTTTGTTTTCGTCGTTACAAAGACAAGGTTAAATACTGGATGACCTTCAATGAAATCAACAACCAAGCCAACTATCAAGAGGACTTTGCACCCTTTACCAATTCAGGTATTGTTTATAAAGAAGGTGATGACCGTGAGGCCATCATGTACAAGGCTGCCCACTATGAATTGGTAGCATCTGCGCGTGCGGTCAAAATTGGTCACGAGATTAATCCCGATTTGCAAATCGGTTGTATGATTGCCATGTGCCCAATTTATCCGGCAACCTGCAAGCCAGCTGACGTGCTGATGGCGCAAAAAGCTATGCAGAAACGCTATTATTTCACAGATGTCCATGTGCATGGCTATTATCCAGAACACATTATTAAATACTGGCAACGTAAAGGCATTAAAGTGGATGTGACAGAAGAAGATAAGGCTGACTTGCTGGCTGGTACAGTAGACTATATCGGCTTCAGCTACTACATGTCCTTTGCTATTGACAGCCACCGGCCAAACAATCCGCACTACGACTATCTGGAAACAGAAGACCTAGTCAAAAATAACTATGTCAAAGCGTCTGAGTGGGACTGGCAAATCGACCCTGAAGGCTTGCGTTATGCGCTTAACTGGTTTACAGACATGTATCATTTACCACTCTTTATTGTTGAAAATGGTTTTGGAGCAATCGACCAAGTAGCAGAAGATGGTATGGTTCATGATGATTACCGAATTGACTATCTGGCAGCCCATATCAAGGAGATGATCAAAGCTGTCGATGAAGATGGTGTTGACCTCATGGGCTACACGCCTTGGGGCTGTATTGATCTTGTCTCTGCTGGAACAGGTGAAATGCGTAAACGCTATGGTTTTATTTATGTTGATAAGCATGATGATGGTACGGGAACTTACGCTCGTTCGCCAAAACTGTCCTTTGACTGGTACAAGAAAGTCATTGTTTCAAATGGAGAAAACTTATAGTTTGTTAGTCTCGTTGCTGAATCTGAGGCTAAAATCCATGTGAAAAGGCTTCTGAAAGTGGTCAGAGAAAGGTGATGTTTATGTGGAATAATATTTTGAATAGTTTATTGGCCATTGCTATAATAGTCCTAATATTTTACCTTATTTTGTGGGTAAGAAAAAGAATAACCACTCCGACCTATCAGGGGGAAAATGGCAAACCAGCTAGCACCTACTTCATTAGTTTTAAGGAAACTGATAAGCCAGATATTCGCCAAAATTCCAAACTGATGGATATTTTATCCATCAAATATGAAACATCGGATGGTTTTGTAGTTGCCTCAACTATCAATGATGTTAAATTACGGGACTTAATCATGCAGGAATATCAGCTCAAGCTTAAAAACGTTATCATCACTTACCGGCAGGTTATTTAAGTGTTAGGATCTATCTATAAAGGCAAGAGATCAGCTATAAGGGTTGGTCTCTTTTTTGTGCGGAAATTTTAGAGAGTTCTATTTTCATATTTTCCGTATCCATGGAGATTTTTTCCGTTGAGATACGGAAAAAGTAGCGATACACATCTTGAAAACGCTATTATATAATAAAGTTAGAAATTAAATAATAAAGGAGTGCTATATTATGGCAAAACAAGCTTTGATTATCTGTGCAGGTGGCATGTCATCTTCAATGATTGCTAAAAAAACGATGACCATGCTGCAAGAGCAGGGTGAAGATATTGAAATGGATGCGGTAGGCGTACCAGAAGGTCAAAAACGTATTGAAGCAGATGATTATGATCTCTACTTGGTTAGTCCGCAGACAAAAATGAACTTTAAGCAGCTGGCTGATGCGGCTGCCAAGAAGAATAAACCTATCGTTCAGATTCCGCCGCAAGCCTACATTCCTATTCCAATGGGAATAGAAAAGATGGCTGCCTTGGTTAAAGAAAATATCTAAGTCTAATGAGGGGAGAGTGTCTGATGCTGAATAAACGTGAAAGACAAATTCTCCAGATTCTTATAAAGAACAAGGATCATTATACAACCAGTCAGGAATTGGCTGATCAGCTTGAGTGTTCAGATAGGACGATACGCACTTACTACAAATCTTTGGTGGATAAATTATCCTCCTATCCTAAATTAACGTTGATCTCAAAGCAGGGACACGGCTATAAACTTGTCATTTCCGATGATGAGCAATTCTCTGATTTTTTGGAAGATTATCATCTGAATCTAGCCCAACTTCCTTATAAGGAAGTTTCTGATATCAATGATCGCTATAATTATTTGTTGAACAAGCTGCTCTTTGAGCAAAATAAAATTTACTTTGATGATCTAGCAGACGAACTCTATGTCAGTCGTTCAACGCTGTCTAGTGATTTCAAAAAAATTCGTGAAAAGTTTGTCCCCTACCATTTAAAGATTGAAAGCAAACCTAATAAAGGGGTTTATATCACTGGTAGTGAACGCGATAAGCGCCGCTTTATCATGGACTACTTTATCAGTTCAGGTTTCGTCAATACCCTGCATACTTATGTTGATAATGATTTGTTTAGTCAAAAAATTAGTTTTGAAGAACTAACCATTATTGTCTTGGACGAATGTCGAGAGGGGGAGTTAAAACTTTCCGATTATGTTATTCAAAACTTAGTTATTCACATTGCCTTAGCAATACGTCGGATTACGGAAGGATTTAAGATTAGTAAACTCACTGAGGCAGTTGATATAGCTGATCGATATGAACGCAAGATTGCCCAGCGTATCCTTGATAGAATTAGTCTGGTAACCAGTATTGATTTTCCTAGCGAGGAAGTTGATTACATTACTCTGCATTTGGTAACGAAAAAGCAGGCTAATGCTAGTCATGTTGTGCAGGAGCAGGAAGATCGCATTCGTCAGGAGCTGCTAGCGGCTATTGAAACACTAAATCCCGCGGTGGAGAATGATTTTCAATTGATTGAGGGTTTGATGTCCCATCTCTCAACCATGCTGATACGCTTGGAAAACGAAGTGATTCTAGACAATCCGCTGACGGATGATATTGAGAACAAATATCCAGATATGTATCAACTGGCTGAAAAGACCTTGTCGCTCATGCCGGCCTTCAGCCAGTTTTCTGTATCAAAAGACGAATTGGCTTACATCGCTCTTCATTTTATGGCAGCTAAAGAACGCTATAAAGAGCATAAAAAGTACAATATCCTGGTTATCTGTGCAACAGGCTATGGCAGTGCCCAAATGCTCAAAAGTCGTATTGAAAACGAATTGGGCAATGTCGTCCGCGTCGTTGATGTTATCGGATATTATGAAATCAGTGATCAAAAGCTGCGAGGTGTTGATTTTATTATCTCATCTATCGACCTGTCAACCCTGATTTTTAATATCCCTGTGTTTACAGTATCTGTATTTTTAGATGACGAGGAAATCAATCATATTAGGCAAGAAATTGCCAGTTTGCAGAAAAAGAAACGCCTTATTCGTTACACTAAGGAAGATACAGTTCCGCTAGAGCCGATTTTTGATGAGTTTTTTGCAAAAGAATACTTCCTTATTTTTGATAAGGCTGAAAAACAGGAGGTGCTTGCCCAGCTCATTCACAGTATTTCTGATTATGAAGGAAACCATTTTGAAAGTCGAATGCAGGAGATGGTTAAGCAAAGGGAGCTGATGAGTTCGGTTGTCTTCAGTGATAGTATTGCTGTCCCTCATCCACTGAAAGCGGTTGGGACAAAGCATCGTGTGGCTGTTGCCCTTGTTCGCCAAGGTTTAAGATGGAGTGATGACTATCCGGCTATCAAGTTAATCTTTCTGATCTCAATGTCTGTCTATGAAAACGATGGATTGCCGATTATCGCAAACAGTATTGTTGACTTAGTGGATAAGTCCGAATTACAGTCTAAAATCTTAGCCTGCCAAACCTTTGAGGAATTTAAAGCGCTATTTTTACGATTAGGAGAAAGGAAATAAAGATATGAATACAGAAGAGCTACAGGTTGCTGCCTTTGAAATCATCCTTAATTCAGGGAACGCCCGGGCCATCGTTCATGAAGCTTTCGACGCTATGCGGCAAGGCGATTATGATCTAGCTCAAAAAAAATTAGACCAAGCCAATGAAGAATTTCTGAAAGCACATCAGTCACAGACAGATCTTTTGCAAGAGTATGCAGGAGGAACAGAAATTAAAGTAGAGATCATCATGGTGCATGCTCAAGATCACCTGATGACCACCATGACCCTGCGTGAAGTAGCACTTGAAATGCTTGAGTTGTATAAGAAGTTAGAATAGGGAGGGAGCATGTATGGCCGCCTTAACTGATAAAGAAAAAGTGAGAATAGACGGCTTAAGGAAAGAAAATGGTATCAAGAATATGTACTATACACGCTATTTCTTGATACGTTACGCAGTTGTATTTTTCTTTTTCGTAAATCTTTACTGGTTGTTATTGTTGTTACTATCGGGTAAGTCAATCATGTCGTTTTTACCTATACTGTTAGGTGGTATGGGAGCTGCCTGTATGTGGGAACAGTATCAGATGTATACACGTGAGCAAAAAACTGCTCGTATAACGCAAAGTTACTTTTATCTTATCATTGCTGTGAATGGTGCATTAATTCTATTAACGCTGCTTAATCAATACAGATACTTTTACCCATTTCTCTCAAATAGCACAGCTGCTAAGTTATTTATCATTATTATTCTGGCTTTAGGAATGCTAATATCAGCATGGATGTTGAGGAAACTGAACCAAATTAATCAGAAAAAAGACCGTCAGTACCACCGTATCCAACAATATCTAGCAAGTCTTAAGTAATATATTATTTCACACTTTGAGGAGGTTTAAGATGAATAAAGTGTTTGAATTTTTAGAAAAGTACTTAATGGGGCCAATGAGTATCGTCTCTACATGGCGTCCAGTTCGTGCTATTGTCGCTGCTGGTATGGCGTCTATTCCCTTTACAATCGTAGGGTCTATGTTTCTTGTAATCAGTGTTATCCCACAAGCTTTCCCCATGCTGACTTTTTTAGAAGATATATGGGCAGGATCCTTTGATAAAATTGCCCCTTTGTATTTACAAGGCTATAATTGTACAATGGGGATTCTATCGCTCTATTTTGCCATTGTTATTGGTTACGAATACACTAAAATTTACGCCGAAGAAAACGAAGAAAATGTTGACCCTGTCTATGGAGCACTTCTGTCTGTCTTTGCTTTCTTCTTAACGATTCCTCAGTTGATTGTTTCTAAAGGTGCATTTGACTATCTGAATGTTAAAGGCGCTACGATCAATGGATGGACAATTGGTGGCAATAGTTTAGATCGTCTATCAACTTCTGGTATGTTTACAGCCATCTTAATGTCTATATTGGCTGTACAATTATATAGACTTTGTATTAATCGCAATTGGGTTGTTAAAATGCCTGATGCTGTTCCAGAAGGTGTGTCGCGCTCATTCTCAGCATTGATCCCAGCAGGGGTTGTTGCAGTTGTTATCCTCGTTATTAATGGTGCTTTTATAGCTCTTGGAACAGATATTTATCAAGTCATTGCTATTCCGTTTGCTTTTGTTCGTAATATTACAAATAGTTGGCTAGGTATAGTAGTTATCTATCTACTTGTACATGCCCTGTGGATTGTTGGTATTCATGGCGCTAATATCGTTATGGGACTCGTAAATCCAATTCTTTTGACTAATATGGCTGAAAATGCCAATGGTGCTCATATTGCTTTTGCCGGTGAATTTACAAATTCGTATGTTACTATCGGTGGTTCTGGTGCAACTTTGCTTCTTTGCTTCTATATCGCCTTTCTAGCTAAAGCACCGCAGCTTAAATTGCTTGGTCGTGCAGCTCTGGGACCTGCTATTTTCAATATTAATGAACCCTTAATTTTTGGTATCCCAATTGTCTATAATCCACTCCTAGCCCTTCCGTTTATCATTGCGCCAATTGTCAGTGCTTCAATTGGCTACTGGTCAGTTAAACTTGGGCTTGCGGGCTTCTCTATTTCGCAATCTCCTTGGCCAACGCCTGTTGGGCTCAATGCCTTCATTGGAGCGCCAGGCTCTGGAGCTTTTGGAGCTTTCCTAACCGCAATTGTCTGTGCGATCGCTGCTTTCATTGTGTGGTATCCATTCATCAAAATGTACGACAATAAACTTCTGAAAGAAGAGCAAGAAGCATAATAATCGTATATTATCTGGAGACAGGCAAGAATTCCTGTCTCTTTTTACATCAGCGTAGCAAAAAATTGCATTATTGGCTGTCTTGGTTTATGATAAGGCAAAGAAATAAAGTGAGGTAATAAGATGTCAAGTTTTGAAGAAGCCGTTAGTCATTTTGAACAAATTACTGCAGCAGAGGCACGGAATCGCATTGATGCTAAGGAGAAGTTCATCCTCTTTGTCGGTCGTCCAACCTGCCCATTCTGCCAGCGTTTTGCACCTAAACTGAGTCAAGTGGTACAAGAGACAGGTGTTGACATTGCCTACTTGCATAGCGAGGATATGTCGCAAATCGATGATATTCAGGCACTTCGCAATCGTTACGGTATAGCTACAGTGCCTGGACTCTTAGTCTCTCAAAATGGTTCTGTAAAGGTTGTTTGTGACTCCTCACTTGCACCGGAAGATATTAAAGATTTTATTGGTTAAAGCGAAGTTATAAAAAGGGTGCCTGCCTTTCAGCCCTTCTACAAGCATAAAAATTCCTAACAGTTCATCAATCTGTTAGGAATTTTTTGTTTACAATTTTAGCGTCACGGTTTTATAACTCTGGAAAAAGTTTTTCAACAACCTGAGTCGAAACAATCTGGCCAGGTCCTTGAGCACAGTATGTATGCATATACATCAAAGGATTGAAATTAAGTTCGATACAGATCGCATTAGGGTCTTGCGGTGAAAATGGCTGTCTGTAATCAGGGATAATGAGATCAACACCGCAGACCCAGGCTCCCATAGCTTTGGCCATTTGGGCAGCTAAGTCTAGATAGCTGGGGTGCATCTGCTCGGTTATGTCAATCGAATCTCCGCCAGTGGAGATATTGGAATTCTCCCGTAGATTAATCCGACTATCCTTATCTGGAATACTGTCAGGTGTGTAACCTTGCTGTTCCAACATGAGCCGTTCAATCTCTCCTAGTTCAATTTTTTCTAAAGGGGAGCGGTGGCCAGTACCGCGCAGAGGATTACTGTTTTTCTTGTCAACCAACTCTTTGATGGTAGAGTTACCATCGCCAATGACATTGGCTGGCTGACGCAACAGTACGGCTAGAGTCTCTCCCTCCAACACAAAGAAGCGATACTCAGTTCCAACAATATAGTCCTCAACTAAAATGCTGTCGTCTTCAGCAAAGGCCAGCTCGACAGCCTTGATATAATCATCTCGGCTGAAGCCATCTTTAAAAATAGAGATACCTAGCCCAAAATTTGTACTCTTGGGTTTGATGACGATCCCCTTCGTATGACTGAAACGGGCAAAACCATCAAGAGCCTCCTCTAAGCAATGGAACTCGGCCCCATCTGGAACTGGAAAACCAGCCTGTCGCAGAATTTTTTTAGTAACTGTTTTGTTTTCCATGGCGAGAGGGACGATATAGTTATCCTTAGAAGTCATATTGCCGTTTTTAACATACTCGGTATGATCCCCCAGAGATAATTTGAGAAATTGATCATTTTCATCTAAAATTTCTAGCTTTATGCCTTTTTGAATAACATCAAACATGATTAACTGGGTCGACAGTTCCATGCTTTCAAAGCCCTTGAGAGCATAAGGGGCGTGCCAAGCGAGATTGCTGTATGCCTGTCCTTGTTCGCATCCAAAGTCTTCTAAAGAGGACTCCTTGATTTCCTTGGTTAGCCGACCGCCAATAGTCAAACTAGGGTCGGTCAGTTGGGTTTCCAGCCTGTCTACCAATTGGCTGTAGTAATGAGGTAGGCTAAAGTGTTTCAGTACTGCCCGCATGGCCTGCAGTAAATCCTTAACAGGGGCTTCACTAGGTAGGGCTTCCAATGGATTTGCTCTGGCGATGCGCTCATTAAGCTTTTCGGCGGCAGCTAGTTCTTGATCAACAGCTGTGGAGCCATCCAACCAGAGTAGAGATAAGGCAAAGAGATGAACAGTATCAAGTGTTTCCTGCTTGATTCCCAGCTGGTCAAAAGGATCTAAATCAAAGCAGCGGAATTCCAAATAGGTAATTCCCTCTTCTAAAAAATCTCGACTGTGTTGTGCTCCCCGCAGACGGACAGGTGAATAGAATTCTTTTTCGGCGATTAAGCGCCCATCAGCAACACAAGCCTCAATATCATGAACATACTGCTTAAGACTCCTGTAAGAGATCTGCACATCATCTTTATTAACATAACCGTACTGACTGTTGCGAATCGAGCGCATTGGCTGAGCCACTTCTGACTCAAAAAAACCTTTTTCGGCCAGAGGACTGGCTCCGTACAAATAAGTCAACAGCCAGCGGTATTTGATAAAGTTTTGGGCTAGCTTTAGGTATAGATCATTCTTAAAAGTCACCAGATTATCGTAGTCACTCTGCTCAAAAAGCTTCATTAGCAAGTGCTTGCCTAGCCCAAAATTATAATGGATACCTGACATGGATTGCAGTCGTTTGCCATAGGTGTCAGCTAGATGCTGGCGGTAGTGGCGCTCAAAATCATCCTCTAGTTGAGCGATAACAATTTCATCTTCGCTAACTTGTGGCGGCATAGATAAAGGCCAGAGGTAGTCCTCTTTAGCAATAGAACGTCCAGCGACATCCGTGACAGCTTGTAAAAATCGGCGCGCTTCCTGAGTAGACTGACTGATCGGCGTAATCAGTTCAATCTGGGGCTCACTGTAGTCGGTTTGGATGTAAGGATGAAAACTACGTGCTCCAAGTACACGCGGATGTTCCCGTTGAGATAGCTTGTGTTGATGACGATTGATCCTCAGGCTTTCGCGTTCAATACCAAAAGTGCCTTCGAGAATAGGCAAACTGCTGGGAGCTTGTTGCAAGAGTTGATTGATGGTCATAAGGGGGCCCTCCCTTTTGGCTATTTTTGATTTATGACTATATTAAACTTTAATGACGCTTCCACTATACACTGAATCCTACGGAAACTCAAATTTCTGCTACCTTGCTTCCTGATAAAGGGCAGTATCCGAACTTTATCGCTTAATCTTGAAAATACCCTATAACGTTCGGAATTTAGCTATTATTTTTTTATTTAAAATATTTTTGTTTATATTTAGCTTCTATAATTGTCAAAATCTTGAAAAATAATCAGAAATTTCTTATAATAAATTGTTGTAGAAAACTGATAGGTGAAATTCCTATCATCTTATTCTAGAAAGGTAAAGAAAGCCGATATCAGGTTTTCTAAAGTATTAATATGACATCAGTAGTTGTGGTAGGCACCCAGTGGGGAGACGAGGGTAAGGGAAAAATCACAGATTTTTTAAGTCAAGACGCTGAAGTGATTGCTCGTTATCAAGGTGGAGACAATGCCGGGCACACCATCGTTATCGATGGTAAAAAGTTTAAGCTGCACTTGATTCCATCAGGCATCTTCTTTCCGGAGAAGTTGGCGGTCATTGGTAATGGTGTCGTTATCAATCCTAAATCTCTAGTAAAAGAGCTAGATTATCTTCATACAGAAGGTGTCAGCACCGACAATCTGCGGATTTCAGATCGAGCTCATATCATCCTGCCTTATCACATTAAATTAGATCAGCTACAGGAAGCATCCAAGGGAGATAATAAAATCGGAACGACCAACAAGGGTATCGGTCCTGCCTATATGGATAAGGCTGCGCGCGTTGGCATTCGCATCGCCGACCTTTTAGATAAGGATATTTTTGCTGACCGCCTAAAAGCTAATCTGGCTGAAAAGAATCGTCTCTTTGAAAAAATGTATGAATGTGACCCTCTTCAATTTGAGGACATTTTCCAGGAATACTACGACTACGGCCAAATCATCAAAAACTATGTGACGGATACTTCGGTCATCCTTAATGATGCCCTCGACAGCGGTAAACGCGTCCTTTTCGAAGGAGCCCAAGGAGTTATGCTTGATATAGACCAAGGGACTTACCCATTTGTCACCTCATCAAATCCTGTTGCTGGTGGAGTAACTATCGGTTCTGGTGTCGGACCAAGCAAGATTAACAAGGTTGTTGGGGTCTGCAAAGCATACACCAGCCGCGTAGGAGATGGCCCTTTTCCGACAGAATTGAGTGATGCAACAGGGGATCGTATCCGAGAGGTTGGTCATGAATATGGAACAACAACAGGCCGTCCGCGCCGTGTTGGTTGGTTTGATTCTGTTGTTATGCGCCACAGCCGCCGTGTATCAGGTATTACCAACCTATCCCTCAATTCCATTGATGTTTTGTCGGGTCTTGAGACGGTAAAAATCTGTGTGGCCTATGACCTTGACGGTCAGCGTATTAATCACTATCCAGCTAGCTTGGAGCAGCTCAAACGCTGCCAGCCAATTTATGAAGAATTGCCGGGATGGTCAGAAGATATTACCGACTGCCGCAGTCTTGATGAATTACCAGAAAATGCCCGCAATTACGTCCGCCGTATCGGTGAACTGGTCGGCGTTCGCATTTCAACTTTCTCAGTCGGACCGGATCGCGACCAAACCAACATTTTAGATAGTGTTTGGGCGAATATTTAAACAGGCAAAGTAAAATAAGGGAACCTAATGAAGAGTCTTTAAAGAATTTTAGAAAATGGGTGACGAAACATCTTGCTTCGTCACCCATTTTATCTAAGTTTACAGAGTCATATGTTCGATTAAATAGAATACAAAAAAAGACCTAGCGAATAAAGTTAAATAGAAGTTGACGCAGATGTTTATCACTAGGAGAATTTTATCTTTTTTGGTAAAGTCTATAGCGCGTTAAGAATTTATTCAACGATAGAACAATCAGGTTTTTACTCGGCCTTCTTTTGTTTATAAAATCACCGTTTAGCCATAGTAACAAAGGTAAATTTATCGGGGCGATAGCTAATGGTGCCGTATTGGAAGAGTTGGCCGTTGGAGAGATAGGTTAGACTGGTGACAACCGCTACCATCTTGAAATCTCCCAAATCCATGTTAGCCTGTTCCTCTTCTGTAGCATAGCGAAAAGAAATTTCACGACGGGAATGTGTAATCCGCAAACCAAGCTGATTTTCTAAATATTGATAGATTGAATTTTCGGCAATAGTCTTATTGAGGTAAGGAACAACGCGGCGATCGAAATAGGAAAGCTCAAACTCGATGCGCTCACCAGCAATAATTCTGCTGCGACCAACCCGATAGAAATCAACGCTGTCGTCAACTTTAAAGATATCCATAATCTCTTTTTCGCCCTGAATGATATAAAGATTATCCAACTGTGTCTTAATATCAAGCTGACCATCGCGGTTAAGTTCATCTGAAGTCTTGATTTCAGAGAGATAATTGTTTTTGGTGCGACCGTGTTCCATAACAATCGAATTGCGCCCTCGCATTTTTTGGATATAACCATCCAATTCTAGCAAGGACAGAGCCTTTCGGATCGTATCTTTGGAGTAGCCATAGATTTCCATCAGTTCGTTTTCAGTGGGGAGCTCTTGGTTGGGTTGGAGCTGGCCCTCTTCAATCTGCTTTTTAATGTCTTCATAAACTTGCTTGTACTTACTCATGCTCATAAATTTAATGTCCTTTAATATTATAGTCATATTTTATCATAAATAGACCTTAACAAGCAATTAAATACGTATCATATAAAGAAATAAAAAAAGAATTACGTAAAACTATTGACAGAAGAAATCGCTTACACTATAATGAAAGATGTACTAACCTTTAGGAGGCTTAGGGGAGGAAGAATTTATGAAAAAACGAACAAGTGGTGTTTTAATGCACATTACCTCTTTGCCAGGAGAGCGTGGAATTGGAACTTTTGGACAGGCCGCCTATGATTTTGTGGACTTCTTGGTAGAGACAAAACAGAGCTATTGGCAAATTTTACCGTTGACAACTACTAGCTACGGGGACTCTCCCTACCAGTCTTTTTCAGCAATTGCAGGGAACACCAACTTGATCGATTTGGATTTGTTGGTAGCAGATGGCTGGCTAAGTACTGTTGATTTAGCTAGGGTCAGCTTTGGGAATAATCCAGAGGAAGTGGATTATGGCTTACTGTTTAAAGTACGCCGCCCTCTGTTAGAAAAAGCTGTCCGGGCCTTCTTAGCAAATCGTTCTAACAGCCAAAAATTAGCAGATTTTGAAGCGGACAATCAGTACTGGCTGCAGGATTACGCCGAGTTCATGGCTATTAAAGAGTATTTTGGACAGAAAGCTTTGCAGGAGTGGGAGGATAAAAAGGCCATATTGCGTGATGAGGGCACTTTAACTGAGCTCCGTCGTAATTTGGCTGATAGTATTGATTACCATAGGGTTACCCAATACTTTTTCTTCCAACAGTGGCAGACTCTTAAGGGTTACGCTAACAAGTCCGGTATTAAAATTATCGGCGATATGCCAATTTATGTATCTGCTGATAGTGTTGAAGTATGGACCATGCCGGAACTATTCAAGGTAGATAAAGAGCGTAAGCCGCTTTACGTTGCAGGTGTCCCCGCAGATGAGTTCAGTGATGAGGGACAGTACTGGGGCAATCCCATTTATGAGTGGTCAGCTCACAAGACAAGTGGCTATGCTTGGTGGATCAATCGTGTCAAGGAGAGCCTAAAACTCTATGACGTGATTCGGATTGACCATTTTAAAGGTTTTTCTGATTTTTGGCAGGTTGAGGCCAGCCAGTCGACTGCAAAATATGGGACATGGCAACCGGGCCCAGGCTATGATCTCTTTCGTGCTATTAAGAAAGAACTGGGTCAGGTGCCAATTATTGCGGAGAATTTAGGTTATATTGATGAGAAGGCTGAGAAACTTTTAGCAGACACAGCCTTCCCGGGCATGAAGATTTTAGAGTTTGGTTTACAGGGGCCGAATGAAAGCAATTTTGATTTGCCGCACTTCTACACGAGTCACTCAGTGGCTTATACAGGCACCCATGATAATGAAGTAGTGCGCGGATGGTATCAAGGCTTAAGCGAAGAAGCAAGAGCCTATACAGACCGTTACACCCATCGGGCACCCGGAGAACCCGTGACACAAGCACTGCTTCGCACACTCTATGCGACGGTTAGCGATATAGCTATAGCGACCATGCAGGATATTTTAGATTTACCGGCTTCCAGTCGGATGAATACGCCAAATACCGTCGGTACCAACTGGCGATGGCGGATGACAGCCGACCAATTAACGGATGATAAGAAAGAATTTTTAAAGACTATTACAGAAACCTATCACAGAGGATAAGAAAAGAGGATAAGAAAATGAGTGTTACACAGTATATAGAAGAGAAACAAGGGACTAAGTTAGCCGATTTGGATAACAAGGCCATCTATTTAACTCTGATGGACTATGTTAAGGAGAGGGCTCGTCAGCTTCCTAAAAATACAGGGAAACGTAAGATCTACTACATTTCAGCTGAATTTCTAATTGGGAAGCTCTTATCCAATAACCTTATTAATCTAGGGATCTATCAGGAAACCAAAGAAGCCTTAGCGGCAGCTGGGAAATCTATCGCTCAGATTGAAGATGAGGAGCTGGAACCTTCTTTAGGTAATGGCGGACTGGGGCGTCTGGCATCCTGCTTCATCGACTCTATGGCTAGTCTTGGTATTAATGGTGAAGGTGTTGGCCTTAACTATCACTGCGGTCTTTTCAAACAGGTCTTCCATGATAATCAGCAAGAAGCACAGCCTAACTACTGGATTGAAGATGACTCTTGGCTGGTGCCAACAGATATCAGTTACAACGTGCCTTTTAAGGACTTTTCCCTTAAGTCCCGTCTAAATCGCATTGATGTGCTGGGCTACCACAAGGGCAGCAAAAACTACCTCAATCTGTTTGATATTGATGGGCTAGACTATGGCTTGATCCACGATGGGATTACCTTTGATAAAACACAAATCCAAAAGAACCTAACCCTCTTTCTCTATCCTGATGATTCAGATAAGAGTGGTGAACTTCTGCGGATTTATCAACAGTACTTCATGGTCTCAAATGCGGCTCAGCTTCTGATTGATGAGGCCTTGGAACGTGGTTCTAACCTCCATGATTTGGCGGATTATGCCTATGTCCAAATCAACGACACCCATCCGTCTATGGTCATTCCAGAGCTCATTCGACTTTTGGCTGAGCAGCATGGCCTTGATTTTGAGGAAGCCGTTACGATCGTGTCTCAGATGGTCGGCTATACCAACCACACTATTTTGGCTGAAGCCTTGGAAAAATGGCCTCTGGACTACCTCAATGAGGTTGTTCCGCATTTGGTCACCATTATTGAAAAACTAGATACCTTGATTCGAGACAAGTATAGCAACCCAACTGTGCACATTATTGATAAGGACCAGCGCGTCCACATGGCCAACATGGATATTCATTACTCGACCAGTGTCAATGGGGTCGCTGCCCTTCATACAGAAATTCTGAAGACTAGTGAACTCAAGAATTTCTATCAACTTTACCCAGAGAAATTTAACAACAAAACCAACGGTATTACCTTTCGCCGCTGGTTGGAATTTGCCAATCAAGATTTAGCAGCCTATCTCAAGGAACTGATTGGCGATAGCTATCTGACTGATGCTACGAAATTGGAGAAACTCTTGACCTTTGTCGATGATGAAAGGGTTCAAAATCGTTTGGCTGAGATCAAATTCAACAACAAGCTGGCTCTCAAGCGTTATCTCAGGGAGAATAAGGGGATTGATTTGGATGAAAATTCTATCATTGACACCCAGATCAAACGTTTCCACGAGTACAAGCGACAACAGATGAACGCCCTCTATGTTATCCACAAATACTTGGAAATCAAGCGAGGTCATTTGCCTGAGAAGAAAATCACCATCATCTTCGGTGGTAAGGCAGCACCGGCCTACACCATCGCTCAGGATGTTATTCATCTTATCCTCAGTCTGTCAAAGTTGATTAATAATGACCCTGAGGTCAGTCCTTACCTTAATGTACATCTGATGGAAAATTACAATGTTACCGTGGCCGAGCACCTGATTCCAGCAACTGATATTTCAGAACAAATTTCTTTAGCATCTAAAGAGGCTTCGGGTACAGGGAATATGAAATTCATGCTCAATGGTGCTCTTACTTTAGGAACCATGGACGGCGCCAATGTTGAAATTGCAGAGCTGGCTGGTAAAGATAATATCTATAGCTTCGGTAAGGACTCCGATACCATCATTGATCTTTATGCTAAGTCTGGTTATGTATCTAAAGATTATTATGACAAGGACGCTGAAATTAAAGAAGCTGTAGATTTTATTGTCAGTCCTGAACTCAAGACGGTCGGTAATGAAGAGCGGCTCAGCCGCCTTCATCAGGAACTGATTTCTAAGGATTGGTTCATGACCTTGATTGATCTGAAAGACTACATTGCGACCAAGGAAAGAATGTTGACAGACTATCAAGATCAAGCAGCTTGGAACCGTAAGGTTATCCACAACATCGCCAAAGCAGGCTTTTTCTCATCTGACCGAACCATTGCTCAGTACAATGAGGAGATTTGGCATAGTGAATTTTAATCCAATGATTAAAACAGCTGTTCGAAGGAAGATTCATCGCTAAATGAAAAGTAGCAGAAGGCAAACAAGTTCATTGCGACAGTTTACTTCTGTTGCTTTTTTTCTGTCTCTTACGATTATCAGTTGTATATATCAAATCCAATTACAGCAAAAAACGATATTTTTTAAAAAGAATTACGTAATACATATTGACTTTAGAAAACGTTTGCATTATAATAAAACCATAGCTTAGGAGAAAGGAGCAGGTATGAAACTGCTGACCTTAAATGTTCATGCTTGGTTAGAAGAAAATCAGGAGATGAAACTGAAATATTTAGCGGATACCATAGCGGAGAGAGACTATGATATTATTGCGCTTCAGGAAGTTAATCAGAGCATCTCGGCTCCTAGGGTAGAGGGAGAGTTGAGAAAAGATAATTATGGATTAATTTTGCTGGAACTGCTTAGAGAGAGAGGAGTCACAAACTACGCTTATCATTGGTCAACCTCACATATTGGCTATGATATCTACGATGAAGGGCTGGCATTTTTGACTAAGTATAAGGTGCTGGCAGTCGAGGATTTTTATACTTCCAAAAGTCAAGATATCCATACTATTAATGCTAGAAAAATTATCAAACTTAATCTAGAAATAGAGGGTCAGCCTGTTGAAGTTTACAGTTGTCATATGAATCTACCAACAAGTCAGTCTGAAAATCAAGAAGATAATCTCCGCCGCTTAGTGAGCTATTCTGATTTTGCCGGACTCAAGATTTTTATGGGAGACTTCAATACGGACGCTATCAGTTCACCCTTAGCCTATCAAAAGATCTTAGATAAAGGGCTCTTGGATACCTATCATTTAGCCAAGGAAAAAGACGATGGTATCACAGTATCTAAATCTATTGATGGTTGGGCTGAACAAGCGCAGGAAAAACGTCTGGATTACATCTTCATTACTCAGAGGCGTCCAGTTTTATCTAGTCAGGTCATTTTTAATAACCGCCATGGCAATGTGGTGTCAGACCATTTTGGTGTTGAGGTCATCATTGATATCTAGTTACTATCTAGATAGCCCCTTGCCCACCTTTGATGCAAAACTTAATGTCAGAGTATTCAGGGGTTGGTTGAACTTAAACTTTAATGGAATAATTATAGTGAAACCTAGGCTAATCCTTCAGAAAAAAGAGGCGCTGATGCTAGAAATTTGTGCTACAGCTGTAGCTGCTAGTACTATTGCTGGTCACAAACACCATAATTTCTGACTAAGTTCCTATTTTTCAATTGGATTTTATCACTTTTTGTATCTTTCTAATAAGGAGTTATTTAAATGAAAAACGTTAAAAGCTTAGCAAGCTTCGAATTTTGGCAAAAATTCGGAAAATGTCTCATGGTTGTTATTGCTGTCATGCCAGCTGCGGGGCTTATGATCAGTATTGGTAATTCATTAGCTTTGATTGCTCCCAACAATGAAGTTTGGCTGCAAGTCACGAATCTAATTTCTCAGATTGGCTGGGGCTTTTTAAACAACCTGCATCTACTCTTTGCTTTGGCCATTGGTGGCAGCTGGGCTAAGGAAAAAGCAGGTGGTGCCTTTGCTGCTGGTATCTCTTTTATCCTAATCAATTTGATCACCGGTAATTTCTACGGTGTTACAACGGACATGTTGGCAGATGATAAGGCTGTTGTTTATAATATCTTTGGCGGACAAATGCGTGTTGCCGACTATTTTATCAATGTCCTTAATCAGCCCGCTCTTAACATGGGTGTTTTCGTTGGGATCATTGCTGGTTTCGTCGGGGCTACGGCCTATAATAAATATTATAATTTCCGCAGACTGCCAGATGTCCTGACCTTCTTTAATGGCAAACGTTTCGTTCCCTTTATTGTTATCATACGTTCAGCTATTGTTGGGTTAGTTATGGCGATTTTCTGGCCCTTGGTTCAATCTGCCATCAATGGTTTTGGTCAATGGTTGGCTAACTCCCAGGATACGGCACCATTCTTGGCGCCTTTCCTCTACGGTACCCTGGAGCGCTTACTTCTGCCATTTGGCCTCCACCACATGTTGACTATCCCCATGAACTACACCCAGCTCGGCGGTACTTATCACTCAGTCGTTACTGGTAAGGATGTTCTGGGACAAGATCCCCTCTGGTTAGCTTGGGTAACAGACCTTATTCACCTTAAGGGAAGTGATCCTAGCAAATACCATCAATTATTGCAAGATGTTGTTCCAGCTCGTTTCAAGGTTGGTCAGATGATTGGCGCCTCAGGTATTTTGATGGGGATGACTGTTGCTATGTACCGCAATGTTGATCCTGATAAGAAGAAAAAATACAAATCAATGTTTATCTCTGCCGCCGCTGCCACCTTCCTAACAGGAGTTACTGAACCCTTGGAATACATGTTCATGTTCGCTGCACTGCCACTTTACGCTGTCTATGCCATTATCCAAGGTTTAGCCTTTGCCATGGCCGATCTCGTTCACCTTCGTCTTCATTCATTTGGGAATATTGAACTTTTGACGCGTACACCAATGGCTATTAAGGCTGGGTTGGGTATTGATGTGGTCAACTTTATCTGGGTGAGTGTGCTCTTTGGTCTATTAACCTATTTCATTGCTAACTTTATGATTCAAAAGATGAATCTAGCGACTGCTGGCCGTAATGGTAACTACGACAGCGAAGAAGTTGACGAAGCTATCCATGCTAATAATGGAGATGCTGAAACATCAGTTGATTCTCAAATTGTCCAAATCATTAACCTGTTGGGTGGACAAGATAATATTGAAGATGTTGATGCTTGTATGACCCGCCTGCGTGTAACGGTTAAAAATCCTGAGCATGTCGGCGGTGAAAATGACTGGAAGAAGGCGGGTGCTCTCGGACTGGTTGTCAAAGGGCAGGGAGTCCAAGCTGTTTATGGACCTAAGGCTGATGGGCTCAAATCTGATATTCAAGATCTCCTAGACTCCGGTGCTCGTATACCTGTGGTTGACTTCTCTAAAAAAGAAGAAGTAGCAGCACCGGAAAGTAGCTTCAAGGGTACCACTGAGGCGGTTATTTCGGTGGCTGATGGTGAGATTATTCCAATCGAGCAAGTCAAGGATCCAGTTTTCTCCGGTAAGATGATGGGAGATGGCTTTGCGATTGAACCTACAGATGGTAATGTCTATTCACCGGTAACCGGTGTTGTAACCAGTGTTTTTCCTACCAAACACGCTTACGGTCTCTTAACCGATGATGGTTTAGAAGTATTAGTCCACATTGGGATTGATACGGTTAATCTGAATGGTCTTCCATTCTCGCCCAAGGTAGCCGATGGTCAGCGCGTGGAAGCTGGTGATCTCCTTGCCGTAGTTGACTTGGCAGCCCTTGAAGCAGCTAAAAAGGAAAAATCAATCATTGTTGTCTTTACCAATGCAGCAGAAGTCAAGTCTGTAACCCTAGAAAACGTCGGGAAACAACCAGCTAAAACAGTAGCTGCTCAGGTTGAAATTTAGAGAGGAAATAGCATAATTACTATTCCTAATAAACAGATTTACTAACGAGGTCAAAATAGATGTGGCCTCGTTTTTAAGTCATTCGAAATAAGAAATAATCTGCATTCTAGGTTTGTTAAAAAAATAAACAAGCAAAAAATAAAGACACATCAGGGAGTTTGAATTGTAATAATAAGTTTCAATGGGGCATCCATGTAGCCGACATGGATGTCGTTTTCTTTTTGCTCCCCTTTCTTTATAATAACGCCATACCGTTAAGAAAGGAACATGTATGAATACTTCAGTTATTGTTGCTCAGGATATTAGAAAAACGTTTAGTAAGACTGTTGCTCTTGATGACATTTGTTTTTCGATTGAAAAGGGTCAAATTTTTGGATTTCTTGGACCTTCGGGTTCAGGAAAGACGACTACAATCAATATTTTGACAGGACAGTTAAGGGAAGACAGCGGTCAGTCCTCAATTTTAGGACAAAATTCCCATAAATTAACAAGTCAAGAATTAGGGAAAATTGGTTTAGTTGGTGATACTACTGGCTTTTATGAAAAAATGACCCTTTATAATAACCTGCTTTTTTATGCTAAATATTATGGAATAGATAATCTTGCTATTGATGATCTCTTAAAGCGGGTTGGTCTCTATGACAGCCGCAAGACAGTTGCTGAAAAACTCTCAACAGGTATGAAACAGCGAATGCTTCTAGCTCGTGCCTTAATTAACCAACCTCGAGTTCTATTTCTTGATGAACCAACTTCAGGTCTTGATCCGGCAACCTCTCAGGCCATCCATGAGCTGATTTTAGAGCTGAAAGAATCTGGGACAACAATCTTTTTGACCACTCATGACATGAATGAAGCGACCTTGCTTTGTGATAATTTAGCCTTGCTTAATGAGGGGAGATTAGTTGAACAAGGGAGTCCAAAAGACCTAATCCGGAAATATAATCAGGACAAGCGAGTTAAATTGAGTTATGAAGACGGCTCAGAAAGAACTTTAGATTTTACTGAACTGGGTCAAGTCATGGTTAATGATGGCGAAAAAATAGTGACCATCCATTCTTGTGAGCCAACATTAGAAGATATTTTTATTCAATTAACAGGAGGAAAACTCAATGTTTAGACAATTTACGGCCCTTCTTTGGTTGCGCTGTCAGATTATTCTATCTAATAAGAGTGTTCTCTTACAGGTACTTATGCCTGTAGCCCTGATTTACCTTTACCGGTTTATAATAGACAGTCAGTCCGGTCCAAAGGATCAAATAGGCCTTGCTTATCTAATGCTTTGTATTCCTTTTGCCATTGTCTTAGCTGTAGGCAGCCCAATTCTAACTATTTTAGCAGATGAAAAGGAAAAGAAAACTCTAAAGACATTGTTACTCAGTGGAGTTAGGACTAATGAGTATCTTCTATCGACATTAGTTGTCCCCCTAGTCTTAACAATAGTCTACCTGACGCTTACTCCGGTTATTTTGGATGTACCTATTGATAATTTAGTGAATTATTGGGCTATTGGCGGCCTCACAGCTTTAGCAATTGTTCTCCCCAATATTTGTACAATATTAATAACCGGACATGTATAATCACTAATTCACGATAAGATACCTTTACCTGAAATAACTAGACTATCTTTACTAGCAATAATGTACGAGTATATTTCACTTCTTGCAGTACACTAGCTCTCTAATGATGGTGATAGCATAGTTCTTTTTTAAATTATTAATTTCAGCTTCTATGCCCATTACTGCTCCAAGTGACAAGTCTGTCTTATTTTGTTAAAATAGTGAAGCTAATTTGCGCTTAAAAATAAAGGTAAGACAAGGGAGAAGTGAATGACAGATTATCCAATCAAATACCGTTTGATTAAGAAAGAAAAGCACACAGGTGCCCGTCTAGGTGAGATTATCACACCGCATGGCACTTTTCCGACCCCTATGTTCATGCCAGTTGGGACTCAGGCGACGGTCAAGACCCAATCACCAGAGGAACTCAAGGAGATGGGTTCAGGAATTATCCTATCAAACACCTACCACCTCTGGTTGCGTCCAGGTGATGAGTTGATTGCTGAGGCCGGTGGTCTGCACAAATTTATGAACTGGGATCAAGCCATTTTAACCGATAGTGGTGGCTTTCAGGTCTACTCTCTGGCAGATAGCCGAAACATCACAGAAGAAGGTGTAACCTTTAAAAATCACCTCAATGGCGCCAAAATGTTTCTCTCACCTGAGAAAGCTATCGTTATTCAGAATAATCTAGGCTCAGATATCATGATGAGTTTTGACGAGTGTCCGCAATTTTACCAACCCTACGATTATGTTAAAAAATCCATTGAGCGCACCAGTCGCTGGGCTGAGCGTGGTCTCAAAGCTCATCGCCGCCCACAGGATCAAGGCCTCTTTGGCATTGTCCAAGGTGCAGGGTTTGAGGATTTGCGTCGTCAATCGGCTGCTGATCTTGTCAGCATGGATTTTCCAGGCTATTCTATTGGGGGACTTGCTGTTGGTGAGAGTCATGAAGAGATGAATGCTGTCCTCGACTTTACAACTCCTCTCCTGCCAGAAAATAAACCGCGCTATCTCATGGGAGTAGGAGCTCCGGACAGTTTGATTGACGGAGTCATCCGCGGAGTCGATATGTTCGACTGTGTGCTACCGACTCGTATTGCCCGCAATGGCACCTGCATGACCAGTCAAGGACGTTTGGTTGTAAAAAACGCTGCCTTTGCTAAGGACTTTGGACCTTTAGATCCAGATTGTGAGTGTTATACATGCCGAAACTATTCACGCGCCTACCTGCGTCACCTGCTCAAAGCGGACGAAACCTTTGGTATTCGCCTGACCAGCTACCACAATCTCTATTTCCTAGTCAACCTGATGAAGAAAGTCCGTCAAGCTATCATGGACGATAGTCTGCTAGAGTTCCGTCAGGACTTTCTTGAGCGCTATGGTTATGGAAAAAATAATCGAAATTTCTGATATCTGGCTGTTAAAGCACAGAGCCGCTTCTACTTGTTGTTAAATGGAGGATAAAAGATGATAGGGATAGGATCGCTGATTGTCGGAGCCATTATTGGTGCTATAGCCGGCAGTATTACAAACAGAGGCAGCTCCATGGGCTGCTTGGCAAAGATTTTCGCTGGTTTAATTGGTTCTTGGATTGGTCAAAAATTATTTGGCTATTGGGGACCAAGCTTAGCAGGTATGGCCTTGCTGCCATCTGTAGCTGGTGCTGTCATCGTCATTGCGCTTGTTTCGCTCTTTTTCGGGGATGATACCTAAATAGACATCCCTATAGCATGAATCAATTAGAAATGTTGGCAGCAGTACTTCTGACTTCTTATAGCTAATGGGAAGTACTGTGTTATAAGCCAATTTTTGTTTGCTGTTTGTTAACTTATTTTTTATGTTTGGTTGACAAGCGATGCTGGCTATGCTAGACTAAGACCAATGACGGTTAGGAGTAACTCTATGCGAACCATACGCGGCATTGATCTCGATGAGGCAGGTCGGTGTTATCACTATCACAGTGAGACCGATATCGTGGCCTTAAAATGTCAAGCCTGCCAGACTTTTTATGCCTGCTACCAATGCCATGACAGCCTCTGTGATCACCACTTTCAGCCCATGAATAAAAACGAGAAGTGCTTAGTCCAATGTGGTGCTTGTCGGTCATTGTTAGATTGGTCAGAGTACAAGTCTGGCCATTGTCCGCATTGTTGTCATCCCTTCAATCCCAAGTGCTCTTTGCACGATAGTATCTATTTTAAATGAGAATCGGAGAAAAAATGAAAACAAAAGATCTCGTATCTATTGCTATGATGACAGCTCTTTTGGTCGTCCTCAGTTACATACCGGGCATCCCCCTAGGGTTTATCCCTGTTCCTATTGTCTTACAAAATCTCGGTGTTATGCTGGCTGGCAGCTTGTTAGGAGGCAAAAAAGGCAGTCTGTCAGTCTTGCTTTTGTTTCTAGTCGGTCTTGTCATTCCAGTTTTTTCAGGTTTGACAACAACAGTTAAGGTAATGATCGGTCCAACAGCTGGCTATGTCCTTGCTTGGCTTTTTGTTCCTCTCTTGATGGATTGGGGCTTGTCTCGTCTGAAAAGACGTAGGGCTGTGCTGACCTTCGTAGTTATTTGGCTGGCTGGTGTCCTATTTGTTGATGTACTTGGGGGCTTGTATCTGGCCTTTTTTACAGGAGCTCCCCTTTTCACAGCTGTAGTGACGAGCAGCCTGGCTTTCATCCCCGGAGATACAGTGAAAGTTTTTGTTGCAACTATTGCAAATCTGCGTTTTCATAAGATGTCGCATAACTAAAAGTGTACTTTTCAAAGCTCTGTAGCAAGATTTGCTAAGTCCTACTGGCATCGAGGTCCTTTTTTACATTGACAAGCTTTCTTAACCGTAATAGAATAGTAGTATTAAACTAAAAGGAGTTTGTTGTGAAAACGAGAAAAGAGCTAAAAGAACAAGCTAAGATAGCCCTGCGTGGTAACTGGGCTTGGGGAATCGGTGTCATATTAGTACCAATGCTAGTCTTAGTGGCGATCGTCCTAGTCCTGCTGGGGGTTCTAACCCTCGTCTGGAAGCAGGCCTCTGGCTTAGAATTATCAGTTAGTACCAATATTGTTTTGGTCTTTCTTACCATGGCCTTTCTGATTCTAGCTCTCTTCGCCTTTTTTGCGACTGTTGGCATCAGCGCGGGGGCTAGCTATGCTTATTTAGAGTTGATTCGTGGCCGTAAATGGTCTTTTAGACAGGCAGGCACCTATGCCTTTAGGAACCAACGCTTTGACAGCATTTTTGGTCTTGTTCTTATGTCCAACATTTTTAGTCTGCTTTGGTCAGTTCTGTTGATCGTCCCCGGTGTCGTAAAGGCGATTTCTTATTCACAAGGCCTCTTCCTACTCAAAGATGATTTTGATGCTGATAACGGCATCACCACTACTTCAGCGATCACTAAAAGTCGTCTCATGATGGAAGGGCATAAAAAAGACTTTTTTCAGCTTGTACTGAGCTTTTTAGGGTGGTACTTGCTGGTTACTGCCTTTGCTGCGCTGCTAGGAATTGCTGCAAGTCAATCTGTCTTAGAAACGGGATCATCAGCAGGGGTCGCTTTGATCTTGGTTTTGAGCATTATCATCGGTTTGGTTTGTGGTTCTATTTTGGCACCTTACCTAGGAACAACTGTGGCGGCCTTTTACGAAGATTTACGTCAGCAAGAGCAGCCTAAAGAACTGGAAGAGCTTGAAGAAGTATTAGCCCAGAAAAAGGCTGAATTTGAGGAATCTTTGGCAGACTACAATGCCCAGCTTGCCAAGCGTAAGGCTGATAAGCAAAAAACTCACGATGAAAAAATAGCTAAAAAGCTAAAAGCCCAGAAAGAGCGGGAGGAAAAGCGCCGCGAACAAGTAGCGCAAAAGCGTGAGCAGCGCGAAGCTAAGAAATCCCAAAAGGCAAAAGAGACTAAGACCTCTGCTAAAAAATTAAACACCGAATCAGCAGCTAGTAAGTCTAAGGCTGAGGCGGCTAAAACTGAGAAGGCAGATGTAAAATCAGAGGCCTCTGAGCTTAATGGTAAAAAGAGCACTCAAGCGGATAGCCAAACATCTAATACGACAGATAAGTCTGAGAAGGCATTACCTTCTAAATCAAACAAAAGTAATCAGTCTACGACTAAAAAGCCTAAATCAAAGTCCAAGAAGAAAAAGTCTAAAAAACGTAAATAGGGCTTTAAATTTAGCTCTGAAATATCAGGAAACAGTGTTTTGGGTAACTTGCCGTGTCGGCAGAAAAAAGCACCAAAAGGGGTGGAACAAGATCAGTTCCAGCCCCTTTTCTAAGCCTTTTGGCCTGAGGTAATGGGGAGATTTTATAGGCTATTTATGCTATAATATACTGACTATTAAGGAGTAAAATATCATGTCAGACTTGTTCAAAAAATTGATGGAACAGATAGAAATGCCGCTTGAGATGAGACAGTCTCCAGTATTTTTGTCTGCTGACATTAAGGAAGTTAAAGTACATGCTGTTAGCCGTCACTGGGAGTTTCATTTTATCTTTGCTGAAATTCCCCCCATTGAAATTTATCGCGAGTTAGCTGACCGTCTAGTCAGGACCTTCGAACAGGCTGATATCAAGGCTAGTTTTGACATTGAAGCTCAATCTAATGATGTTTCAGACCAACTGCTTCAGGAATATTATAGAGAGAGTTTTAATCTTCCTCTGTGCAATAGCGCGAGTTTTCGCTCTTCATTTTCGGATTTAGCAGTGTCTCGCGAAGGTCGACAAATCATTATTCATGCCCCCAGTTTTCTGGATAATGACCATTTTAAACAGCAGCATCTTCCTAAGCTGGAGAAACAGTTTGCCCAGTTTGGCTTTGGGACTGTCACATTTACGATTAGGACCGACGCTGACAAGACCCAAGAGCTGACTCAGGCCTTTGAGGCTCGAAGTGAGCAATTAATTGAGAAGGCTCAGGAAGAGAATGCTCAGGCTGTGGCCTCCCTAGAAGCTTCTATGCCTGCCCAAGAAGAGGCTGCTCCCACTCCCAAATTTGACTATAAGGAAAGAGCAGCTAAACGTCAAGCTGGTTTTGATAAGGCAGAGATCACACCTATGGTGGAGATCGAAACAGAAGAAAATCGTATTGTTTTTGAAGGGATGGTCTTTGATGTAGAGCGCCGTACAACTAGAACCGGTCGTCACATCATCAGCTTTAAAATGACAGATTATACCTCATCTTTTGCCATGCAGAAGTGGGCTAAAGATGATGCCGATTTGCAAAAGTATGACATGATCGCCAAGGGTGCTTGGCTGCGCGTTCGCGGAAATATTGAAAATAATCAGTGGACCAAAACCTTGACCATGAATGTGCAGGATGTGAAGGAAATTGTCCATAAGGAACGCAAGGATCTTATGCCCGAAGGGCAAAAGCGTGTAGAATTTCACGCCCATACCAATATGTCTACCATGGATGCCCTACCTACGGTTGAACAGTTAATTGACAAAGCAGCTAACTGGGGGCACACAGCTGTTGCTATCACCGACCACGGAAACGTTCAGAGTTTTCCCCATGGTTACCACCGAGCTAAAAAGGCAGGTATCAAGGCTATCTTTGGCTTAGAAGCTAATATCGTTGAGGATCGTGTGCCGATCACTTACAATGAAGTGCCTATGGATTTGCATGAAGCAACCTATGTTGTCTTTGACGTGGAAACCACAGGGCTTTCTGCCGTAAATAACTCTTTGATTCAGATTGCGGCTTCTAAAATGCACAAAGGTAATATCATTGATCAGTTCGATGAATTTATCAACCCAGGCCACCCCCTCAGCCAGTTCACGACTGATCTGACAGGGATTACGGACAACCATCTTAAAGATGCTAAACCGCTCTTGCAGGTTCTGCAAGAATTTCAGGACTTTTGTAAGGATACGGTCTTAGTTGCCCACAATGCTACCTTTGACGTTGGCTTTATGAATGCTAATTATGAACGCCATGGTCTGCCCCACATTACTCAGCCAGTCATAGATACTCTAGAGTTTGCCCGTAACCTCTATCCTGAGTATAAACGCCATGGTCTAGGCCCTTTGACTAAACGTTTTCAAGTGGCCTTAGATCATCACCATATGGCTAATTATGATGCGGAAGCCACAGGGCGCTTGCTCTTCATCTTTATTAAAGAGGCGCGTGACCACCGTAATGTTACTGATTTATCAGAACTCAACACTAAGTTGGTTTCAGAGGACTCTTACAAAAAGGCCAGAGTCAAACATGCTACCATCTATGTACAAAATCAAATCGGTTTAAAAAATATTTTTAAACTGGTTAGTTTATCCAATGTCAAATATTTTGAAGGCGTAGCCAGAATACCAAGAACCATCCTAGATGCTCACCGTGAAGGGCTGCTGCTGGGATCAGCTTGCTCGGAAGGCGAGGTTTTTGATGCAGTAGTAACCAGCGGTGTAGATAAGGCGGTGGAAGTAGCTCGCTACTATGACTTTATTGAAGTGATGCCACCGGCTATCTATGCCCCCCTTTTGGCTAATGATCTGATTCAAGATCAGGCTGGGATTCAACAGGTTATCCGTGATTTGATCGAAGTGGGACGCAGACTGGATAAGCCGATCCTAGCGACGGGTGATGTTCACTACCTAGAGCCGGAAGATGAGCTCTATCGGGAAATCATTGTCCGCAGTTTAGGGCCAGGAGCTATGATTAACCGCCCAATCGGTCGTGGTGAGGATGCTAAGCCAGCTCCTCTGCCAAAGGCCCATTTCAGAACGACAAATGAAATGCTGGATGAATTTGCCTTCCTAGGGGAAGAGCTTGCTTATGAGATTGTAGTCACAAACACACAGACCTTTGCAGAACGCTTTGAAGAAGTAGAGGTGGTCAAAAATGACCTCTATACGCCTTATATCGACAAGGCCGAAGAGACTGTCGCTGAAAAAACTTATGCTAGGGCCTTTGAGCTCTATGGCAATCCTCTGCCAGACATTATCGATCGCCGTATTGAAAAAGAACTGACCTCTATCTTGGGAAATGGCTTTGCCGTGATTTATCTGGCCTCCCAGATGTTGGTTGATCGGTCGAATAAGCGCGGTTATCTAGTTGGTTCACGGGGATCTGTCGGCTCTAGTTTTGTGGCAACGATGATTGGGATTACTGAGGTTAATCCCATGCCTCCCCACTACATATGTCCAGAATGTCAATATTCGGAGTTTATCACGGATGGATCCGTCGGCTCTGGCTTTGATTTACCAAATAAGGACTGTCCCAAGTGCGGCCAGTCCCTGATGAAAGACGGTCAAGATATTCCCTTTGAAACCTTTCTGGGCTTCGATGGCGATAAGGTGCCCGATATCGATCTTAATTTCTCCGGTGATGACCAACCATCTGCCCATTTGGATGTGCGTGATATCTTCGGTGAAGAATATGCCTTCCGTGCCGGAACTGTCGGTACTGTTGCGGAAAAGACAGCTTATGGCTTTGTCAAGGGTTATGAGCGTGACTACAATAAATTCTACCGTGATGCTGAGGTCGATCGCTTAGCTATGGGGTCAGCTGGTGTTAAGCGAACAACGGGTCAGCATCCTGGCGGTATCGTTGTTATTCCGAACTATATGGATGTTTATGATTTCACTCCTGTTCAATATCCGGCTGATGATACGACAGCAGAATGGCAGACCACCCACTTTAATTTCCATGATATTGACGAAAACGTCCTCAAACTCGATATTCTGGGTCATGATGACCCAACCATGATTCGTAAGCTTCAGGATCTCTCGGGAATTGACCCTACAGATATTCCAGCCGACGATCCGGATGTCATGAAGCTCTTTTCGGGAACTGAAGTTCTTGGTGTGACCGAGGAGCAGATCGGAACACCGACGGGGATGCTGGGAATTCCTGAATTTGGTACTAACTTTGTTCGAGGGATGGTTGATGAGACCCACCCGACGACCTTTGCTGAATTGCTCCAACTTTCTGGACTCTCACACGGGACCGATGTCTGGCTGGGCAATGCTCAAGATTTGATAAAAGAAGGCATTGCCACTCTTTCAACAGTTATCGGCTGTCGGGATGATATTATGGTTTATCTCATGCACGCAGGTCTCGATCCCAAGATGGCTTTCACTATCATGGAGCGGGTGCGTAAGGGGCTTTGGCTTAAAATTTCTGAGGAAGAGCGCAATACTTATATTCAAGCCATGCGCGATAACAATGTTCCAGACTGGTACATTGAATCTTGCGGGAAGATCAAGTACATGTTCCCTAAAGCCCATGCAGCTGCCTATGTTATGATGGCCTTGCGCGTAGCTTATTTTAAGGTGCACCATCCTATCTACTATTACTGTGCCTACTTCTCCATTCGAGCTAAAGCCTTTGAGCTCAAAACCATGAGCGCAGGGGTAGAAGCTGTCAAGGCACGTATGGAAGATATTGCTGTTAAACGTAAGAATAATGAAGCGTCCAACGTTGAAATTGATCTGTATACCACTTTGGAAATTGTCAATGAAATGCTGGAGCGCGGCTATCACTTCGGTCAGTTAGACCTCTATAATAGTGAAGCAACCGAATTCAAGATTGAAGGCGACACTCTCATCCCGCCATTTGTGGCTATGGACGGACTTGGTGAAAACGTTGCTAAACAGATTGTTGCTAGCCGTCAAGAAGGAGAATTCCTATCTAAAACCGAGCTGCGCAAACGCGGTGGGGTTTCAACTACTCTAGTTGAAAAAATGGATGAAATGGGTATTCTAGGTGATATGCCTGAAGATAACCAACTGTCGCTTTTTGATGATTTCTTTTAATTGACCTCCTTTTTGCTTCTAAAAATTTCCACGGGTTAAAAAGTAGTTTCTGACACGGCTTTAATCGATCAATTAGCCTTAGGTTTATCTAAGGATTTGATCCTTTATTTGAAAGAAGGATCAGATCCTTTTTATATTTCCAAAATAAGATGTTTAGCTTGCGACTCTTAGTCAGAAATGCTACAATGAAAGAACTTAGAGGTCATTTTAGGAAAGTAAAAAAGCTGAATATAGCAGCTTTAACAAGGAAATTGGTTTCATTTTAAACTATTTTTCAGCTCTTGGTAGAACCCTTAATAACCAAGCGATAGCGACCAAGGCCAGGCGTCAGGTTTGTCTGTAGTTTTGTGGATTTAAGGTGGCTCGTATACAAGGGCGATTACAATTTTTGTTGAGAAGAGGATGTCCTAGTTTCTCCTTTGTTTGTTCAATAAATTAATTGATGCCAAACAGACAGTGCTGGGATTCCGCTTCAACCCATTTGAGGAGATAGTCTATGACAAAATTTAAAAATTCTGCTGTCAAAAGTATGGTTGTCATGAGAAAAGCCTTCCATACTATTGATAGCCGAGTTTCCACAACTTTCCGTGACTTCGATTTGACCCCAGCCCAGTTCAGTGTTCTTGATGTACTTTACAGTAAAGGCTCCATGCGTATTGGAGAACTGGTGAGCAGTATTTTGACGACATCGGGTAATATGACCATTGTCATCAAAAATATGGAAAAGAGCGGTTGGATTCGACGTGAGGCTAGTAAGAGGGACGGCCGTGCCTATATTATTCATCTCACTAAAAAAGGTCGTCGCATTATTGAGCGGGCCTTGCCAGCACATATTGAGGCAGTAGAAGAGACTTTTAGCATATTAACGCAAGAAGAGCAAGAGCAGCTGATTACCCTCTTGAAAAAATTTAAAACTCTTGATCAAAATGATAAGTGAGCAAATTTTTATACAAGATCCTCTGGTTGTGCTATTATTACTACATAGTAATAACCGAAAAATTACTAAACACAATATTTTTAAGGGGAAACCTATATGAAAAACATTTTATTTATTGTCGGATCGTTGCGTCAAGGCTCTTTTAGTCAGCAGCTGGCTCAGCAGGCTGAACAAGCCCTTGCTGGCAAGGCCAAGGTCACCTATCTTGATTGGGCTCAGGTTCCAATCTTTAATCAAGACCTTGAAACACCGGTATTGCCAGCAGTTCAAGCTGTTCGTGACGCTGTTAAGGCAGCTGATGCTATCTGGATTTTCTCACCAGTCTATAACTTTGCGATTCCGGGTTCTGTTAAGAACTTACTGGATTGGCTTTCTCGTGCTGAAGATCTTTCAGATACAACAGGTGCTTCAGTCCTTCAAGATAAGGTTACAACAGTATCTGTTTTGGCAAATGGTGGTAATGAACCAGTAGCAGAGAGCTACCGTAACTTGATGCCATTTATCCGCACACAGTTTGTGGACCAAGTGACTTTCTCAAAAGTTAACGATTCTGCTTGGGCTGATGGTAAATATGTAGCTTCTGAAGAAGTCTTAGCAGATTTGGCTAAGCAAGTCCAAGCTCTTCTTGCAGCTATTGGCTAAATCCTAATCGATATAAAAGAGAGTAAGAGATGATCAATACTTTAAAGAAATCGATTGATCTCTGCTCTTTTTTGTAATATAAGTATAGACATTGGCTTTATAACTTCAGTGAATAAATCCCTACTAGGAGTTATAGGGCCTTTCTTTTTTGATCTTGTTAGTAGCGTTAGTGATAGTTAAAAGAGGAACTCTAAGCTTTTGGTATAATCAATCGCCGTTTTCACCTTAGCATTATAGGGGTAAAAGGCTAAATTACAGCAAACTCAGCTAGAATTAGTTATAAACGAATAAGAATGCTTCAACCTCAGTGCTCTATCAATAAAATTACCCACTGTACTTTTTCTTGACAAATTTCAGTTTCTGCCATATAATCATTTTAACTGATAATCAGTAAAACTGATTATATATAAAGAATGGAGGTGAACTCTTATAAGAGTTGAAGAATCATGGGGATTTACCCTAAGTAAAATTGCTCAGTTTATGGACAGACGCTTTAGCAGCCATTTAAGCCAGCATGGGTTGGATTACAGGGATTCCAGATATTATGGTGTCCTCTTAGCCATATTTAATTCTCCCAATCATACTCAGCTTAAGATTGGTGAGAAACTGAGCATCGACCGAACTAGTATTGGGCAAATTATTGATGTGCTTGAAGAAAAAGAATTGGTGAAGCGAGAGCGAAATCCTAGAGATCGCCGTCAGAACGTGCTCGCCTTGACTGCAAAAGGTGAGAAGCTGGTTTCCGATATGTGGTTGGTTATGAGACAGGCTGAGCATGAAGTGATAGAGGAATTATCAGACAGTCAAAAGGCTATCCTATTGCAAATCGCTGAGCAAATAAGCTGAATCAGCTTCAAACGTGCAAAATTAGTTTTTTTTCTGTTTGAGCAGAAGGGCAGTGTACTCTTAAGCTCTTTTGTCGCTGCAGAAGTTGAAGTGAGGTAGCCAGTAACCACAGCTGTACTCTCGCTTCTTTCTTGCCATTCTTAGTGGTTCCTCTGGATTTTCGAAGGGAGTAAATTGGTAAATTCAACTGCCTGTAAAAAAACTAAAATAGAGAACTGTTAAAACTTGGGTTGAAAAATCCCGACAATATTATAAGGAGAACTATTATGACAAAAATTGAATTACTGGAAACCTACCTTAGCCTTTATATTAACCATTTTGAGGTATTAAAAGCCATGGAAGATGATGACTCACCTTATGTCCTCCTTGACGTCCGCAATGCCCCAGCTCATGTTAAAAAGGAGCAGATAAAAGGATCCAGAGCTCTACCTGCTAAAGATTTAGCCCAAGAATTAGGGAGCTTAGCCAAGGATAAAACCTACGTAGTTTATGACTGGAACAGCGGCACCATATTAGGCAAACAGGCTCTGTTACTTCTCTTATCAGCTGGGCTAGAGGCTTATGAATTGTCAGGCGCCCTTGAGGGTTGGAAGGGGATGAATTTGCCTACTGAAGCTGTCATATAATCTCCTCTATTTAATCTTATTGGACTTTACTTTTAATATGTGTTAGAGCAGCATGGAATGAGAGTTGTTAGGCGCTGGCTCTGTGCCCTGCCCTTTTATTTCCGAGTGATGAGTGTGCGGAGTAATTGGAGCTTATGCTGCCATCTATAGCTCTTCAGAATTTTTCAGCTACCTAGCGCAACCTGTAAATTTGAAGCAACTTATAGCTGTCCCAACCTGACACACAGCGGCAATCAATGGAGTTAGAACTGGGTTATGGCTAGCACTTATTTTTATACTTTTGCCATCGCGATAAATAGTGGACAAATGGTATTGCGACTGCTATTTCAGCCTCTAATTATTCTAGCTAAAGAAGCGTATAAAATTTGGAGGAGAGAGCTATCAGCATAAGAAGCGTATAAAGATGTCAATTGGACCTTTATACGTTTTTTATTTTGCTCTTCCTGATAAAGTCCTTAAATTTATTGTTTATACTAAGAATAGGTAAGGAGGGCTACTTATGACAAAATTCAAGAAGCTGACGGGCTTTCAGCTCAAATACATCGCCTTGGTGCTCATGCTGCTAGACCATATTCATTACTTTTTTGACTATACAGGAAAGATCCCCCTGTGGTTCACTCAGCTTGGGAGACTATCCGCTCCTTTGTTCTTATTTGCAATTATCGAAGGGTTTATTCATACGCATGACCGCAAGAAATACTTCCTCAAGATTTACGGCTTAGCTATTGCCATGGGACTGATTCAGTTTGGCTTTTATAATGTGCTGCAGCCTTTGGTACGGGGAGATGGCTTCTTTCCTAAGAATATGATGCTGTCCTCCTTTGCCATTTTGCTGGTTGCTTTGCAGGGGATTGCTTGGATTGAGGAGAGGAAGTACCTTCGAGGCATTCCGACCCTTCTTTTTCCGATTCTTCTGCCCTTTCTTTTCATGCCTTTCTACCGCATTTTCATGGGGTCTGGTAATCAACTGGGCATGTTTGTTGTTAACCTGCTCAATTTTACGATCCTGCCGCTGCATCTTTCCATTATGGATGGTGGAACGGCAACTTTGATTGTAGGCATTGCCATGTATCTCTGCCGAAAAACGCTCAAAAGGGAAGTTCTCGCCTTTGTCCTTGTATCTCTGATAATTGATCTAGGGCGTGCATTGTTGGCAGGTGCTCCACTGACCCTTCACGGTCTCTTCTTTTCTTATTTTGAATGGTTAGAAATCTTTGCAGCACCGTTCATGCTTATGTATAATGGCCAACGAGGCAAGGGCAGTAAGCATCTCTTTTATATTTTCTATCCGCTGCATATTTACTTGCTCTATGGCTTGTCAGTATTACTTTATGGATGATATGATAAGAATGGTACGGATAACATAAAAAGGAAAAAAGATGACACGTATTTTGGTAATTGATGATGAAGCAGATATTCTGACTTTGGTAAAAAATACCTTAGAGCTGCAAAGCTATTTGGTAGAGACTTTTACCAGTGCTGAACAAGTTGATCGTTCAAAGTTAGTAGATTATGATTTGATTTTACTGGACATTATGATGCCTGATATCGATGGCTTGAGTTTTTGTAAAGAGATCCGCTCTCTGGTGGACAGTCCGATCATTTTTCTGACAGCTAAGTCACAGGAAGCAGACATTGTCACAGGGCTTAGTTGCGGAGCAGATGATTATCTGGTTAAGCCTTTTGGTGTCCAAGAGCTTTTAGCGCGTGTTAATGCCCACTTACGTCGGGAAAGGCGTGAACATCATACCAGTTTAGTCTTAGGAAATATTCGGTTCGATCTGTCTGCCAAAGAAATTTCTATTAGCAATCAAGTACTTGCCCTGACTAAATCAGAGTACGAAATTTGTGAGTATTTGGCCAAACACCGCGGCCAGGTTTTCTCTAAAGAGCAGCTTTATGACTATCTCTATGGATTTGAAGAACGCGGAACACCTGCGGCCATAGCCGAGCATATCAAAAATATTCGTGCAAAATTTCGGATGGCTGGAGCAGAACCCATTGAAACAGTTTGGGGGATTGGTTATAAATGGCAAACAAACAATTAAACCCATCCTTGACCAGTATTTTCGTAGCTTACTTCATGAGTGTTGTTCTGGGAGCCATAGGAATGGGGCTTATAGCTTACATTGGTTTGATAGTGGCTTTTAGAACCGGATTTATCTTGCCAGCTAATCAGACAGAAAATGAGTTGATAAACTTAACACGCTCGATTGAGACAGATTCGCATTTTAAACTATCCAATCTTCCACAAGGGACTAGCTATCTGCTCGTGGATAAAGATGGACAGGAACTACAAACTAATATGAACCCCCAATTAAAGAAGAAGGCATCGTCGTCTCGAGATTCTTACAGTCTTGACCATGGTCGCTATGGGTATTTCAAAACCTTTAGGAGGCCTGACGGCAGCCATCTTATTGTCAATTATAAACTCAGGCAGCGTTACCGTGATCCTTGGTTAGAGCAGCATTTACCCCGTCTGAGCATAGTTATTATTGGTTTATTGAGTCTAGGACTCTTATTCTATTTTATCTTGACCAGCCTTTTCTTTGGCCGTTATGTCAAGCGCCAGTTGTGGCCTATTATAAGGATGACAGAGAAGATCCAAGAGGAGGAGTTAGAATTTTCTTTACCAAAGACTAGAATCAAGGAGTTCGACCAAATTATCCAGAGTTTGGACAGACTGCGTATTAGTTTGAGAGAGTCTCTTCTTGAGTCTTGGCAGACAAAGCAGGACCAGAGCTACCAGATAGCTGCCCTGACTCATGATCTCAAAACTCCCTTGACAGTTATCAAGGGTAACACCGACCTTCTGGAATTGACGGACTTAACTGAGAAACAAGCTGATTTTCTGAGTCATACTAAGAGAAATATCCAAGCCTTGGATGACTATCTTCAAGAGCTAACAGAACTGTCGCAGACGCAGAGCCAGCAGGTCTTTTCTCCTCAGATCCTTACAGTCAGAGACTTTATAGAGTCTCTCAATCGTGATCTTAAAGGTCTGGCTACTGTCAGAGGCCTTACATTTGATTGTCTGGTGCCGCTAGCACTCACGGATCAAGCAAGCTGGGATCCCAAACTGCTCAAACGAGCGCTTATCAATATTGCTGCCAATGCTATAGAGCATAGTCCTTTGGGGACTAACGTTTCCATACATTATCTGAAACAAGACAGTCAATTAATTATCACCTGTACTGATAGTGGACCTGGTTTCAGTCAAGAAGCTCTAAATTCAGCTAAAATGCCTTTCTTTACTGTGAATAGCAGCCGTAGTCGCAGCCAATCTCATCAAGGACTAGGCCTAGCTATTGCGGATAATATTATCCGCCTGCACAAGGGCAGGCTTGAGCTGTCAAATACAAAACAAGGCGGTGGCCGAGCTACCGTTATTCTACCGATTGTAAATGAACTTGGGAACACATAGCAGGCCCCGATTTTGGGATATCGTGAATTATTCTTACTGTTATCATTATCAAAATGAAAAAGAAATGGTACACTATATCTAAATAAAATTATAAGGGGATATGATGAAACTATTTTTTAATATTCTTAAAGTTATTGGTTTACTGGTTCTAGCCATATGCTGCAATATGGTTCCTATCTTGCTTTTACGAAATCAATCCTATTTTTCTCTGCCGCTCAAGTGGGGACTGGGTCTGCTCTGTATCCTTTTTATCATTGCCGTTTTCACATTGCTCTGGCGAAGCTATAAAAAGCATGAACCCGAGACCGTCAAGCTTCAAAAGATGACCTGGGGGGATATCGGGTACAATTTTCTCTTCTTTTTGGCAGCCCGAGCAGTGGCTGTTTTTGGAACCTTGATTCTCGCTTGGATATCTGGTCAGAGTCAGACAGCAAATGACCAAGCGCTTGCCAAGTTGACAGACTTCTTTCAGGGCGGCTTCTTTCTCTATACGGCTTTATATTGTCTGATGATTGGTCTGATGGCACCGCTCATTGAAGAGCTGGCCTTTCGCGGTTTTCCGCAGGTACTTCTCTTTAAACAGCGTAAAATATTAGCTGGTTTGGTAACCTCCTCAATTTTCTCCTTGGGGCATGCTGCGACCATTCCGGAATTTTTTCTCTATGCCCTATTAGGAGCAGTCCTCTATAGCGCTTATCAGCGTCGTGGCAATATCAAGGACTCTATGATGGTCCATGTTTTTAATAACCTGCCAAGTGCTATCTACCTCCTCCTTATTGGCTTCGGACTGCTTCATTAAAGGTCCTGAAGTAGATAGATTCCATAATACAGGAAAAAGCATAAAATTATGTTGTTGCAGCAGTGATTTTATGCTTTTTTGGTGGACTAAGTTATTTGATTTTGACTAGAAATCTTAAATAAAAGGGAGCTCCTCATAGATAGGGGTGGGACAGCCTTATCTAGCTAGCTTTTCCAGTCCAAGATTAAAAATCATTTGCTAGAAAGAGCAGAATCAGAGCAATAATGCAGGCAAGGCCTTCAGTTTTAAAATAGCTTTCTTTGGCTTTGGAGCTAGAGAATGGAGCTGTCCTGGAGATATACCCCATCTTCCCAACCACCTGTGAAGGCCTTAGCCAGGCCTGTAAAATTGTGGTAAAACCTAATATTTATTAAGAGTTAGCGTATAAATTTCGAAAGATTATCAACTGCTAGCAAATAAAAGCCAATTAGCTTGTTTAGTTCCTAATAAAATGGTAATATGACATCGGTGTAACTAAAAAACGGAATATTACAACTCGATTAAAAGGAGTAAATAAGATGAAACACAAGGAAACTTTTGGTTTTCGCAAGAGTAAAATCAGTAAGACCCTTTGTGGTGCCCTGTTGGGAACTGCTATTATTGCGTCTGTAGCAGGTCAAAAGGCGTTCGCTGAAGATACGGAGATCAGTACAACATCCACTGTTGATACAGAAGCAGTAGCTGGAACAGAGACTGGGAATCCCGCAACCAATCTGCCAGAAAAGCAGGCTGCTCCTAGCTCGCAAGCAGAGACTAGTCAAGCCCAAGCAGAGCAAAAAACTGGTTCAATACCTGTCGATGTAGCGGCTACTGAGCTTGATGAGGCTGTAAAATCCGCTGCTGAAGCCGGCGTGTCGGTGTCACAGGATGAAACTGTTGACAAGGGGACTGTGGGAACGTCCCAAGAAGCAGATGAAAAATTAAACGAAATTCAGGCTGACTACAGCAAGCAGGCGGAAGCTATTAAAACCACAACGGGAACCTACAAGGCTGATGTGGCTGCAAATCAAGCAAAGACCGATCGTATTAATCAAGAAAACGCCGCTAAGAAAGCACAATATGAACGAGATTTAGCTGCCCATCAGGCAGAAGTTGAGCGGATTAATGCTGCTAATGCTGCTGCCAAGGCGGACTATGAAGCTAAATTAGCCCAGTATCAAAAAGATTTGGCCCTTGTCCAACAAGCCAACTCAGACAGCCAAGCTGCCTATGCAGCAGCTAAAGAAGCCTACGAAAAGGAACTGGCTCGCGTGCAGAAAGCCAATGCGGATGCCAAAGCGGCTTACGACAAGGCTGTGGCTGAAAATACGGCAAAAAATGCTGAGATTGCGAAAGAAAACGAAGCCATCAAACAGCGCAACGCCGATGCTAAAGCTCAATATGAAGCAGCCCTGAAGCAATATGAAGCCGACTTAGCAGATATCCAACAAAAGAACAAGGATAATGAGGCGGATTATCAAGCTAAACAGGCCGCCTACGAACAAGAGCTCGCTCGCGTGCAGAAAGCTAATGCGGATGCCAAAGCGGCTTACGATAAGGCTGTGGCTGAAAATACGGCAAAAAATGTTGAGATTGCAGCAGAAAATGCAGCCATCAAGCAGCGCAATGCCGAAGCCAAAGCTCAATATGAAGCAGCCCTGAAGCAATATAATACAGATTTAGCAGATATCCAACAAAAGAACAAGGATAATGAGGCAGATTATCAAGCTAAACAGGCCGCCTACGAACAAGAGCTGGCCCGCGTTCAACAGGCCAATGCGGATGCCAAAGCGGCTTACGACAAGGTTGTGGCTGAAAATGCGGCTAAGAATGCCGAGATTGCAGCAGAAAATGCCGCCATCAAACAGCGCAATGTCGATGCTAAAGCTGACTATGAAGCTAAATTAGCCCAATATCAAAAAGACTTAACCCAATACCAAAAAGACTTAGCTGACTACCAAACCAAGTTAAAAGCTTACGAAGATGAGCAGGCCGCTTACAAGGCTGCCTTAGCAGAGCTAGAAAAACACAAAAATGATGATGGATATTTACCATCACCAGAATCGCAACCTTTTGTCTTTGAGAAGGAAAAAGAGGCCTCCCTTGAAATTACATCGGGAGATAAAGTCTATAATGCTGACGAATTCTATGCCGAAGCAGATAAAATGGACTATATTAAGGCAGATACACCATTTAATACAGAAAAGAGACGAGTTGCCTATAGTCACTTTTGGGGTGGAATTCAAGATAGTGCAGATTGGCCGGGCAAGCGAGTATTTTTGTCAAAAGGTAAACCTGTTGTTGCAAAGTACACCAACTTAAAGAATTCAGAGCTGAATGGTATAAAAATTGCTTCTGCAGAATTCATATATACGCTAAAAGATACTAGTCTTAAGGCCGATAAAATACCTGCCATGCTATATGATGATCCTACCGCAACGATCTATTACTTTGAGTTCTTTGGCTCACAGAGTATTGATGTAGAAATTAGGTTTTATGATGAAGATGGAAATAAAATCGATGCGACGGGTGCATTGCTAGATTTCTCTTCACTTAACAGAGGACATGGTTGGGCACAGTATGATGGTGTAAATGCAATTGAGAAGGTTGATTATCACACAGGGACGGCCATTGAAATAAACGGCTCTTCTGTAAAAGACAATGGAGATGGCTTATACGCTGCTACTCCAAACTATACTAAGACCAATCAATCGAGATTTGAAAGCGGTGAATGGGATAGTTCGGATTCCCCATTGAATTGGTATGGAGCCATTGTTGGTAAACAAACGGGTTCCGATATCAAATTTACGATTTCTGCTGAAAACGCCTCGGGAATATGGTTCGCTTTTGATTCTAAGATAAAGGCCAAGGATATTCCTAATAAACCGATGGAATCTGAGCCAACACCGCCAGCAGCTCCAACTCAGCCTTCAGAACCTGTTTACGAGGCCGAAAAGGACTTGGAACCAGCCCCGGTAGAACCCAACTACGAGCCGGAGCCAACACCGCCGACTCGGACACCGGATCAGCCGGAGCCAAATAAGCCGGATGAGCCTAACTATGAAGTAGAACAGCCATCCGAACCAGCTCCGGTAGAACCAAAATATGAGCCGGAGCCAACGCCTCCGACCCGTACGCCGGATCAGCCGGAGCCAAATAAACCGGATGAGCCTAACTATGAAGAGGAACAGCCATCCGAACCAGCCCCGGTAGAACCCAACTACGAGCCGGAGCCAACGCCACCGACTCGGACACCGGATCAACCGGAACCAAACAAGCCGGATGAGCCCAACTATGAGGTAGAGCCGACGCCGCCAGTTGAACCTTTTTATGAGAAGGTTCCTGATCCAGTTAATGTACCAAGAGTTCGCTACCATTACTATAAATTAGAGGTTCAACCGAGTGTAGCCAAAGGTATCACCAATAACATAGGAGTCGATATCGACAAGACCCTGGTCGCTAAACAGTCGGTGGTCAAGTTCCAACTGAGAACGGCTGAACTGCCGGCCAACCGTGAGGAAACCACCTCCTTCGTCTTGGTCGATCCCCTGCCAAGCGGCTATCAGTTCAACCTAGAAGCGACTAAGGTGGCCAGTCCAGACTTTGAGGTCACCTATGATGCAACCACGCATACGGTGACCTTCACGGCCACTGCGGAAACCCTGACCCAGCTCAATCAGGACTACACCAAGGGCATCACTGCCCCCGTCCCAACCATTGTCGGTCAGGTCATGAACGACGGGGCCACCTATGAAAATAACTTTACCCTAACGGTCAACGATGCTTATGGGGTCAAATCCAATATCGTTCGGGTCACTACCCCAGGGAAACCAGGAGACCCAGACAATCCCAATAATAACTACATCAAACCGCACAAGGTCAATAAAAATGAAAATGGCACCGTGATTGACGGCAAGACCGTCCTGGCTGGTTCAACCAATTTCTACGAATTGACGTGGGATCTGGATCAATACAAGGGCGATAAGTCTTCCCCAGATACCATCCAAAAAGGGTTCTTCTACGTAGACGATTATCCAGAAGAAGCTTTGACCTTGCGTCCAGAATTGGTAAAAATTACCGACGCTAAAGGCCAGGCTGTTGAAGGGATTAGTGTCGCTGATTATGCCAGCCTTGAAGCGGCCCCAGAGGACGTTCGAACCATGCTTCAAGCGGCTAAGATCACACCAAAAGGGGCCTTCCAGCTCTTTACAGCGGATGATCCGCAAGCCTTCTATGAGGCCTATGTGGTGACCGGGATTGATCTGACCCTTGTGAGTCCTATGAC
>NZ_JBRUHS010000013.1:0-59873 GCF_053206945.1 Streptococcus dentasini | reverse complement strand
GCGTTCTACTTGCATGTATTAGGCACGCCGCCAGCGTTCGTCCTGAGCCAGGATCAAACTCTCATTAATGCTAGTTCGTCCGGCTAAGCACTTCTGGCTTATCCGTTTATTGTTTCTTGACAGGTTAGTTCCTTAACCCGCACGCTTGGTTTCTTGTCTATTCAGTTCTCAAAGGTCTTGAACTGTCCCCTCTCGAAAACAGCTCCTTTATTCTATCAAACCCCTACCCCTTTGTCAATACTTTTTGCGACCTTTTTTCTTTTTATTAAGTTTTTTTCAAATTTTAAATTTAGAAAAAATCTAGGTAGATAATATTATGAATATGCGCATAAAAAAACTGAGAACAAACCCCAGTTTTTATCGTTTTGTAGAAATAGCTGAATTTTTATAACCGTATGAAAAATAAATTAGTATACCTAGCACGATGGCTACAATAAAAGCAACCCACGTTACCTTTTGAAACTGGCTCATTAGCGAGAGACAGATAACAATAGAAAGTGCTGGTAGCACTGGAACCAAGGGGGTTTTAAATTGCCCTTTTCCTGGTTTCCCTTTGTCTTTTCGAAGTTTTATAAGTGCTACAGATAAAACGATTAGATAGGCTAGCGTGCAGATGTTTACAAATTCTGCTAAATTAGCCAGTGGAATAATCCCTGTAAAAATGATAGCAAAAACCCCGACTAGTAAAGTGGCATTCGCAGGAATTTTAGAACGAGGAGAGATGCGGCTAAAATTATTTGGCAGCAAGCCATCCCGGCTGATACTATAAACTGTCCGCGACAAGGCATAAGTCATCGAAATACAGACTGTTATCAGGGTAAGTATCGCCACAGTTGAAACATAATTAGCTGCCCAATTTAGGCCAACATGCCTGAGAGCAAAAGCAACTGCATCATCAACACCTAACTTAGTATAATGAACAATACCAGTTAAAACAAGTGTTACAACAACATAAAGGACTGTCACAGAAATTAGCGATAAGGCAATTCCTCTTGGTACCGTTTTTTGTGGCTCTTTTGTTTCATCAACTGCCATTGATAGAGACTCAAAACCAAGGAAAGCAAAGAACATGATTGATGCACCAGCCATAATTCCCGTTTTACCTCCGTATAGTTGACCGAAACCAAACGGAGCAAAATTTCCCCAATTTTCAGCGTTCAAATGGAAGAGGCCAACAACAATGAACAAGGCCAAGGCTGAAAATTTTAAAATAACCAGGACACTATTAAAGCGAAGGGCTGTTTTTGAATTCATCAGTACCAGTGCTGTGACAGCAATCATGACCAGTATAGGTAACAAATCAATATAGTGTCCCTGACTTGGATCAAAAGTGCCATTTAAAGCCCTTGGTAATTCAATCTTATAACTAGCTAGAAGTCCTTTTAAGTAAGAACCCCATCCTGATGCAACACTAGAAATAGCAGTTAAAAACTCCATGATAATCATCCAGCCAACCATCCAGGCAGGGAACTCCCCTAAGGTAGCATAGACATAGCTATAAGCCCCGCCATTAGCTGGGATGCGTGAGGCAAACTCCGCAAAGAATAGCGCAGAAATTCCTACAGCAATCGCTGCAATAATGATGGAAATAACCAAGCTAGGTCCAGCGTAATTCGCAGCACTGATACCTGTTACTGTAAAAATACCAGTTCCAACCATAGAACCTAATCCCAAAAAGACTAAATCCATAACACGTAGACTACGTGCCATTTCTGTCTTTATGTGACGAGGATCTTTTTTCCGAAAAATGTTCACATATCTCTCCTTAGATTTTCTATAGTTGTAAGTTTATCATAGGGATAAATGAATGTAAATCCTTTTATCTGGCGATTTTATTTCAACTCTAACTTAGAGAGACAGGCAACTTCCAATAGTATCAATAAAAAGAGGAGTTAGGCAAATTGGCCTAGCTAACAAATATTGCTCCTAACCGTTGCGTCAACTTAGTGAATTTAGACAAATACAAAAGAGGCGGAATTTTGATTCCAGCCTCTCATTATTAATCAGCTTGATTTTCAGATTCAGTCATTTTTTCTTTTACTTCATCGTAAGATAAAGCATAGTTATCATTTTCAGAATCATCAAGAGTATCATCGGGCATCTTTCCTGTTTCATAAATTGACTTAATTTGAGCTGCATCAAGTGTTTCATACTTAAGCAGAGCTTCTGCAATCAATTTATGCGTCTCACGGTTAGAATTGATAACATCTGCTGCTTTGTTACGAGCTTCATTCAGAAGTTCGCGAACCTCATCATCAATGACCAAAGCAGTCTGACTGGAGTATGATTTATCCATTGGCATTTGGCCCGGATTCATAGCATGATTACCTTCATACTGAACAGGTCCAAGTTTATCACTCATCCCATATTCAGTAACCATAGCACGCGCCATAGCAGTAGCCTGTTCAAAGTCATTAGAAGCACCTGATGTTTGGACATTAAAGATGATTTCTTCTGCAACACGACCACCCATTAAACCAGCCAGTTGTTCTTTTAACTCATCCTTAGACAGAAGAGATTGATCTTCCTTAGGCAAGGAAATCATGTAACCACCAGCACGACCGCGTGGAACAATGGTAACTTTATGAACATCACGAGCACTTGAAAGTACCAAGCCAACTATAGTGTGACCCGCTTCATGGTAAGCCACAATTTGACGTTCTTTTTCCGAAACTTTTTTATCTTTTTTAGATGGGCCGGCAATAACACGGTCTTCCGCTTCATCAATATCACTGGCATCAATCTTAGTCTTATTACGACGAGCAGCCACTAGAGCAGCTTCGTTTAAAACATTTTCCAAATCAGCACCAACAAAGCCTGGGGTTTGCTGGGCAATAACCTTGAGGTCAACATCTTCCTTGAGCGGTTTATTTTTAGAATGAACCTTCAAAATAGCTTCACGTCCTTTAACATCAGGACGGCCAACCAAAACTTTACGGTCAAAACGACCGGGGCGAAGAAGAGCTGGATCAAGTACGTCACTGCGGTTTGTAGCAGCAATAACGATGATACTTTCATTTCCTTCAAACCCATCCATTTCAACCAAAAGCTGATTGAGGGTTTGTTCCCGTTCATCATTTCCGCCACCCATTCCGGCTCCACGACGACGGCCAACAGCATCGATTTCATCAATGAAAATCAAAGCTTTTTCAGCCTTTTTTGCATCTTCAAAGAGGGAACGAACACGACTAGCTCCAACACCGACAAACATTTCCACAAAATCAGAACCTGAGATGCTAAAGAAAGGAACACCAGCCTCACCAGCAACAGCCTTAGCTAAAAGCGTCTTACCAGTACCCGGAGGGCCTTCAAGAAGAACTCCGGTTGGAATACGTGCTCCTAAAGCACGGTATTTTTTTGGATTTTTTAGAAAATCTACAACTTCGACTAATTCCTGTTTTTCCTCCTCAGCTCCGGCAACATCAGAGAAACGAACTTTAATATCCCCCTGACTAGCAGCCTTAGCTTTATTACGACCAAAGCTCATAGCGCCTCTGGCACCACCACCGCCACCTTGATTCATCAGGAAATAAAAGAGCATTCCCATGATAACTAAAGGAACAAAGAGGCTAAAAACATAAGACAGAATCGTCCCACTAGAACTCTCTGGAATAACTTTTATCTTCGTATTAGAATCATTGGCCGCCTTCTCTAATTGGTTCAAAGACGAATCACTTGGTAGGATGATGGATGTAAACTTGGTAACAGAAGCAGACCCACTATTAAAGAAATTAAAATCAGCATTCCCATTTTCTGATGAACTCTTCTTTGCCTTAGCATAGTCACCCGTTACTTTAACAACACTGCCGCTCGGTTGATAAGTGACCGACTTAACATCACCATCTTTTATTTCCTTCACTAGGGTCGAATAACCAATTTCCTTGGTCTGACTAGAATCCCCCTTGAAATAAAAATTAAGAGCCGTAACTCCCACGATAATGAGAGTGAGGTAGACATAGGCATTTCTGACTAACCCATTTTTATTTTTATTATTCATTGACTAACAAAAAACTTTCTAATTACTCGTGTGTGTAAATTTCTTCTTTTAAGACACCAACATAAGGCAGATTACGATACTTTTCCGCATAATCTAAACCAAACCCAACAATAAACTCATTAGGAACATCGTAACAGATATAATCCGCTTCAATATCAACAACCCGTCCTTCAGGTTTATCAAACAGAGTTGCAATTTTTACGGAACTGGCCTTACGATACTTGAACATATCGCGTAGATAGAGGAGAGTACGTCCAGTGTCAATAATATCTTCAACAAAGATGACATCCCGACCCTCTATATTAGTATCAACATCTTTTAGGATCTTAACTTCGCCACTACTTTGTGTACCACCTTGATAGCTGGAAACAACCATAAAGTCAATCTCAATATGAGTATCAATATGCTTAATCAACTCAGCCATAAAGGGAACAGCGCCTTTTAATACTCCTACTAAAAGAGGATTTTTATCAGCATAATCTCGTGTCAACTGCTCACCAAGCTCTCTTGTTTTAGCAGTGATTTCCTGAGCAGAATACAGCACTTTTTCAATGTCATTATCCAGAGTCATAAGTCACCAGTTTCCTTAGTTTCTATACACAATTTGGCTCTTATTGTAACACATTGAGGCACTTTTCTCAAATATAAGTTTCCTCCAGCAAGGACAAAAATAATCTGCCCATCTTGTTCTGCTACGACTGCCGTTTGTCGATCCTTTATAGAAATTTTTTCATCAATAAAAAGGCGGCGCAGCTTCTTATGAAAATTCCCAAAATCCAGTTGATCGCCTGCCTGCCTAGGTCGTAAGGTAATTGGCGATAGACTGACCAGATCTACATCGCCAATCTGGCCAAATTTAAAGCAATTTTGACCAATACTGACGATATTGCCATATTCTAACACTTTAGCGGTAAAGCTGTTATCCGTCTCAGGACCGATTTTATCAATCCAAAATCTTTTATCCGCAACATGTAAATAAAAACCTGCTTTCAAATAATAGACACACGCTTGGGACTTTTGTAACTGTTTAAGAGTTTGATTAAATTGAGGTTTGCTCAACCTTAAATCAGAGAAATTAGCTAGATAATCTTGCAAAAGAAAATATTGTACAGCTTTTGTTTGCGCTCTAAAAACTTCCAAATTACCCTTTTTAAAATCAACCGTTAAATCCATCAAGGCTGTCAGCAATAAGTCGGTCTCTTCTCCCAAATCTCGAAGGTGTCGGGAGAAAGCAGGATTTTCCTGCGACAAATATGGTAAATATTCCCTACGAATTCTATTACGAAGGTAACAATTGCTGGCATTTGTTTCATCTTCAAAGTGAAAAATAGTAGGCAGTTCACTTTTTGAAATCGTTAAAAACGGACGAATCAGTTGACCGCCTGCAAAGGACTGTATGGCTGCCATTCCGCCTAAATGTCTGAGACGACTACCACGTAACAGGCGCATAAATATTGTTTCTGCCTGATCATCAGCATGATGAGCTGTCACTAAGGCTGTATAGCCCTTTTCCCGCATGAGGCGCTCAAAAAAATGGTACCTAAAATCACGTGCTGCTTTTTCAGAAAATCTTCCCGAAAAATAAGAGACAAAAAATGGAATATTCTGATGACTAGTCCACTCTTTTAAGTAAGCCTCTTCCTTATCTGATGATTCTCTTTGTTTATGGTTAACATGAGCTACCCCGATAGTAATGTCTAGGTCATCTTTATATTGATGTAAGAAATGGAGTAAATTCATTGAATCTACTCCACCTGAGACTGCCACTAAAACCTTTTTATGAGAGGTAAAATACCCTTTTTTCTGAATATCTTTGAAAATAGTTTGATAAATCATTTTAAAATCCTGTACACACCGTCAGCGATAGCTGTAATATCATCATAGGTAGCATTTTCTGTAAAAACAGATAAAACAAAGGGGGTATCACCATAAACAATAGCTACATCATGACGGTATTCGTAGGCATCACCAATTTTGTGAGCGACTTTTACAGGGATATTTTTAGAAATCCGCTGCTTATCAAAATCAGTCGAGGATAGATAATTTGTAATATCGCCATTTTGCTCATAGATAGCTGTCATCATTTTTCCAGCTATCTTGGCAGAAACCTTACGGTTTTCCATATTCCAATCAGTGCCAATAGCTGATTTTATTGTCTTTTGGAAGTCTTCATTATACTGATTAGCCACGTAGTAACCTAAAATATTTGTAGCGACATTGTCAGAATACTGGGTAACCTTTTGCTCCAAATCTTTGATACTGTAAGTTTTATTATCAGGAGTTTTACTGATAATTCCACTTCCTTCAGTCTTATAAGCACTCTTAAAATCATTAACTGCTGCATTATAAACTAGTTTCTTAGAGCTATCTATTTTCCCTTTATTCAACTGCTCTTGAACATAATAAAGCAGAGGTAATTTACTAACACTCGCCGAATACATGGTCTTATCTGCATTGATTTCGGCTGTTTTACCATTATCTAACTGCTCAACATAAATACTGTATTTATTGGGATTATTATACTTTTTCTTCAGGAAATCTTGAACAGCTTCTATTCGTTTATCTTTTTGGGAAACCAAAGCTTCATTGATCCACCCTTGTCCTTTAATAAATAAATAACTGCCATGATGGGTAAGGGCTCTTTCAGAGACTTGAATCTTACTGTAAGCTGTAACAGCCGAACGTTTAGATACCATCCCTGTTACATAGGGCTTTTCATAAATTGCTACCTCATTGCCCGTCCAATAGGACTTTTCCTTCCCTAAAGTTCTCTTAGCAAGGACCTTATCATCATAAAACTGACTGTAACTGGCCTTGGCATAAGTCCCGTTAGCAAACTGAAAAAGCGGGATTCCTTTAGAATTTGTAAATACTTTTTTTATCTTTATCTTAGAATCAGGATCAATCTTACCTGAAACCTTGGTCAGGTTACTATCAGCATAAGTTTTTACTGTTCGATAAACATTAGGATTAGCCGGAACTTTGGCAAAATAAAAGTAATCAAACTGCCGTTCTGAAACCTGATCAAACTGCTTCCAAGAGGAAGAAGAAACTTCTCTGTCTCCCTTAACAGTCCAGAAAGAAACCAAAAAAATCGGCAGTAAAACTATAAGGGCAAAAAAGATGATATTCTCATTGCCTGTCTTAATCCTCATGAGGCACCTCCTCTTTTAAGGATTGATTTTTCTGTCTGAGCTCTTCTAATTTTTCATCAGAATGAGCTAAAAATTTTTCAATAATTACAATCAAATTTTCCATATATACTAATTATTGAGGAACCAGCTCAGGAATAATAAAGGTGACCTCACCTGAATTAGAGTAATGATACTTTGCACGCGCATATTTTTCCACAAACTCATCGTCTTTTAGTCGGTCAGCTAATTTTTCTTCCTGAGTTGTTTCTGACTTGGTTTGCTTATAATCCTTTTTTAGCTGAACAATCTGAGCTTTCTTATCCTGCAAATCTCGATAACTTGAAACCAAATTATAGGTTGGCAAAATAAATAGCAAGATGACAAAAATCAAAGTCCACCCCATAAAACGGTGACGCTTACGCGTTTCTTCCTCTTCATAACGTTTAGTAAGGTTAGTAACCTTGATATAGTCATTATTCAGTTGAACGACCTTATCATTTTTCCCCATCAGCGTCTATCCTTTTTTCACTAATGATCTCATACATACTCTCTGCATCATCTTTTTTTGTACTGTCTTTCATCTCCAGAACGCGGACAGTTAACAACTTATTACCAAAACGGATTTCAATGTCATCATTAATTTTTAAATCCGTTGAAGATTTGGCCAGCACGCCATTAACCTTGATGCGACCCTTATCAGCCACCTCTTTAGCAACCGGCCGACGTTTGATAATACGTGATACTTTTAAGTACTTGTCTAATCTCATCCTACCAACTTCTTTCCTTTCTGAAGTCTATCCCTCTCATTTTACCATTTTTTGGCTATGCGTTCTAGAGAAACTACAAAATGTAGGAGAAAAGGGGGCGTGATCAGTCCAAAATTTTAAAATTTTAGCTCTCACCACGTCTTGGTTTTAAGGTGGTTACCTGAAACAGCCTTTCCCCAGATCGTTTTTGACACTTGCTTTGCAAGTTTTATTCCTGATTAAAAAGGTCTGGGGACAGACTGCCAAAGCCTGCCACCTAAAAACAGGAAACTGGCAGAGGACTGAGCCTTAAAATAAGAGAGCGAGGAAAATCAGAATCGTGATTTTATAACGATTTATTGATTTCTGTCCCACTCTCGACTTTATGTCTCCATAAATAAGCTTAATTCCTCAATTATCTGTTTAAGCAAATAAACTTTTCATATTTTTTAAAACTAACAGCAACATAATGATAACACATAATCATATTATGCAGGCGAATAAACTGACTTCTATACCAATAATCCAATCAGTTGCACTTGATTTTGCTGAGAGCCTCAGGAGGGACGATCCTGCTGACTACCCACCAGCATAACAGCAATTCTCAAATGGCGGAAATAAACGAAGGTAGTAAAATGTTAGAAATAAAATAGAAGGTAGGGCATATATGATGGTGATACTATCACTCACAAAATAATGCATCATAAGATTAAGTATAAAAACATGATAGGCAAACATCAATTTTGTAATCTTAACTTCATACGAATGGCTCCTTGCCCCACCATTTGAAAGAATAGATTGACAGGAAAGTAAAGTTAAAAGCTATCCTAGTCTCTGGTTGTTGTCAAACTACATTATATATTCCGACTATAAAAGACCAATCTTTCAACAGCTTTAAAGCCTGTTTTCTGATAAAAAACTTCCGCTGGTGTTTCGCGATCAGTCAATAAAACAAAGTTTTCAACACCTGAATCTGCCAATTCTTTCTTTAGTTCCTCTAACAGCCTTTTTCCAATTCCCTGCTGTCGAAAAGCCTTTTTAACCCCCATCTCGTTAATAAAAAATTCTCTTCCTGACCACCAATTTCTTATCGTTCCATAAACAAAACCAATAAACTCATCGTTTTCAATAGCTAAAATACCTAGAAACTTTGGCGTATGATAAAAGTCTGAAATATATTCTTTAGCACCCTCAAAGGTCCACTCATCGTACCAAGGTTCACCATTAAAAATATCTACAAAAGCTTGTGTACAGTCTTCCAAGTCTGCTTCCGTCATTAGTCTAAAAATCATATAAAATCCTTTCTAATTACGATTAACTACTATTTGAAAAATAATAGCGCTCCAATGGCTTGACCTAGGATAATTAAAACCCATATAGCCAGTAAAAGTCCTAACCCTTTTAAACTCTCTTGAAGGAATGTTCGCTTTACTTTTTCCTTCCCATTGATAAAATCTAGAATTTCTCCATAAGTTTTAAGATGATGTTTTTTTGATAGTGAAAAGATTTTATAGAGACAATAAAGTATCGGCAAAATGAAAATATTTCTGATGATCATGTCATTAGGTAAGATAGCAAAACGTCCTACATAAAAGCGCCCTATAGGTTCCAGTAATGAGTCTAAAAAGATGACTATTCCGGTAGTTATCAACCATCCCTTTAACTGTGATGAATCTACATGATGTTTCATAATCACGACATCTCCTTTAATTAGATTATCTAAGGAGATATCGAAAAAAGTAGCTATCAATAACAGTGAGTTGATATCTGGATAGGTTTTTCCTTGCTCCCAGTTAGAGATTGTTTAGCGCGAAACATAGAGTTTTTCCGCCAGTTCTTCCTGAGAGAGACCTTTTGCCTTCCGTAATTCAACCAAGCGATTGTGTAGCTCCATTTCGATCTTCTTATTAATTTCAGTCTAATCATTTCATCCTAACTTTACCATACAAATTCTTTGCTAGGCCAGCATTTTTTATGTCAAAAGGATTTGACACATTGATCTACCAAGTTTCTCATAATTTTTCTTTGGTTTGTTTTCCTTCTTTTATCTCTGTAAAAGCACGGCCAAAGACCATGAGCTCTTCTAGAATTTCGTAATCTTTTTTATGGCGTACATCAAAGACTACTTCGATTTTACCGTCGTGTTCCCCAATGCGAGCCTTGAGTTGGGTCTTGGACAGAGCTTCAAAATAGTCTTGAGTCAAGAAGAGCTGTCTAGTTGACTTTTCAAAACGAACCACAACATCCTGTTTCTTTTTCTCAACTAATTCAACAAAGACATTGTCCATATAGGATTTAAGAAGACCAATTTCAAGGAGGTAAGCGACCTGATCTGGATACTCACCAAAGCGATCAATCAATTCATCCTGCAAATCTTGGTAATCTTGCTGGGAGTTAAGCTCGCGAATCTGCTTGTAGATATCGATCTTTTGACGCTCATCGCTGATATAGTCAGCTGGTAGGTAGGCATCAATTTGTAGGTTAATCTCAGCGTTTCCTTTTTGACGGACTTGTGATCCCCCTTGCTTATGCTGGATGGCCTCTTCCAGCATTTGAGAATACAACTCAAAACCAACTGAGTCAATAAAACCACTCTGAGAGGCCCCCAGGATATTGCCAGCACCGCGAATGGAGAGGTCTCGCATAGCAATTTTAAAACCAGATCCTAACTCAGTAAAACCCTTAATCGCCTCTAAGCGTTTCTCAGAAGCTTCTGACAAGAGTTTATCTGGCTGATACATGAGATAAGCATAGGCAATACGATTGCTGCGTCCGACTCGGCCGCGTAGCTGATAAAGTGTGGAGAGACCCATACGATCTGCATTTTCGACAAAGAGAGTATTAACATTAGAGATATCAATACCGGTTTCAATAATTGTCGTTGCTACCAAAACATCATAGACACCATCAATAAAATCAAAGAGGGTATTTTCCAGCTGAATCTCACTCATCTGACCATGAACAAATCCAATACTAGCTTCTGGGACAATTTCTTGAAGTTCTGCTACTTTTTGTTCAATACTCTCAACACGATTATAAATATAGAAGCTCTGACCGCCGCGATCCATCTCGCGAATAATAGCTTCGCGAATCATACCTGGATTAGTCTCAAGTACATAGGTCTGAACAGGATAACGATTGGTCGGGGGTGTCTCAATAACGGAAAGGTCACGAATCCCCAACATAGACATATGGAGCGTTCGGGGAATAGGCGTTGCGCTCAAGGTCAAGACATCCGCCTTCGTTTTAAGTTCCTTAAGACGTTCCTTGTGCTTAACACCAAAACGCTGCTCCTCATCAATGACAATGAAGCCTAAATTTTTGAAAGTTAGGTCTTTTGAAAGAAGACGATGAGTCCCGATAATGATATCAATCTTACCGTCTGCAATCCGCTCAAGCGTCTCTGCCTGCTCTTTCTTCGTTTGGAAACGGCTGAGCACCCCAACCTCAACAGCAAAATTTTCAAAACGCTCCTTAAAATTGTTGAAATGCTGCTGGGCCAGAACTGTTGTTGGCACAAGAACGGCAACCTGCTTGCCATCATTGACCGCTTTAAAGGCTCCCCGCATAGCAACCTCTGTCTTACCAAAGCCAACATCCCCAACTAAGAGGCGATCCATAGGCTTGTTTGATTCCATATCTGCTTTGACTTCCTTGATAGATCTGAGCTGGTCGTCCGTTTCTGCATAAGAGAAATCCTCGTCAAACTCATGCTGATTCTCATCATCTGGTGAAAAAGCAAAGCCTTTGAGCTGGCTACGCTCAGCATAAAGTTTTAAGAGATCGTCAGCAATATCTTCAACCTGCTTAGAAACTCTGCTTTTAGCCTTTTGGAAACGGCCATCATTGAGCTTGTTGATTTTAGGCTCTTTACCATCACTGGCCATGTATTTCGACAAAAGTTCAATCTGCTCAACTGGAATCGAGATAGTATCCGCATTTTGATACTGAACGGTCAGGTAGTCGCGGTGAACACCAGAAATCTCAATAGTCTCAATCCCCATAAAGCGACCGATTCCGTGGGTATTGTGGACGACGTAATCCCCTTTTTCCAGCTCATTGTAGTCTTTAAGTCGCTCAGCATTACTAATATGCTGACGTCTAATACGGCGTTTGGGAGTCTTATGATAGATCTCTTTTTCTGTGATGAGAACTAGCTTTTCATCCGCAAAATAAAAACCACTGGTCAGATGGCCCGTAATCAGCTGAATCTGGCCTACTTGTAGATCATCCTCCGCCACGATAGGAATGTTTAACTCGTACTCAGATAGACTCTCCTGAAGTTTTTCCAATTTAGCCGCGTTATCAACTTGCAAGACAACAGTAGCACCAGATTTAGAGTAGCGCTTAATTTCATCAATCAAAAGAGGAATCTGGTTGAAGAATTCCTGCATGCTATACTGGATCAGATTGTAAATCTGATGAAAGCGGATATTGCCCAAACCCCTGTGGAAATTTGAAAAGAAAGTCGCTGGCTGATAATGACGCAGTGTCTGATAGGTATCTGCAAAATAAACCTGATTAGCCAGAGCCTTTTCCTGATGCAGACCCTCGGTTAGGTAGTTAGCAATCTCCATCTCTAGCTTAGCATGACGATCCGTCAGTTTTTGAAAATCATCAAAGAAGAGGGGAGTCCCCTTCGGAAGGTAGTCAAGCAAGGTATAGGTCTTGGCATAAAAGAATGACAGAAATTTCTTAAGATCCTCATGGCGATGGCCATCTGCTACTGTCGTGTAGAGTCCTTCCAAATAATCCTTAAGCCTCTTACTTTGTGACTTAGCTATAGCAGTATCAAAATGTTTCAATGCTCGCTCACGATTTTCCTGAGTCAATATAGCTTCATCAACTGGACTAAGGCGAACACAGTCCAAATTTGTCTGAGATACTTGGGTTTCAGGATCAAAAATTCGGATACCATCAATCTCGTCACCAAAGAATTCCAAGCGATAGGCAGTGTCTGTAGATCCATCATAGATATCCAAAATATCTCCACGATGGCTATATTCCCCTGGAGACAAAACTTGAGAAACGGACTTATAGCCAATGCTGGTCAGCTGCTTGACCAAATCAGATATCTGATACTCCTCACCCACCTCAAAATCTAGGACAAACCTAGCATAGTCTTTAGGATTTGGCAGTAAAATCTTACTGGCTAAAAGACTGATGACCAGAATTCCAGTGCTAGCTTCATCCAATAGAAAATTGAGACTTTCCACACGTGACAGAGATTTTTCTTGGGAGGCCACGATAAACTCTGCTCCGACAATATCATCTGCAAAGAACTGATAAACTTGGTCATCCCCGACCAAGCCTATCAAATCAGCAGCTAAGTTCTCAGCTTCATTTTGTGTAGCCGTAATAACGACCAGCTTACCTTGATTAGCCTTGAAGTTAGAAGCAATAGCCAAACTTTTAGTACTGCCAGATAAGCCCAAAACTAGCTGACGATCAATTAAACCAGTCTTATCTTGCCATTCTTGAATCTGTTTATTCTGCCCAAATAGGCTTATTAATGTTTTATCTCTATTATCCATTGTATTTTTGCATTGTTTGCTCAAAATCACGAGTTTCTAGATAGAAATTAAGGGCGTCTGCAACCTTATCCAAAGAAGCCTGCATAGTCGCATAGTCATCTTGGTCAAAATGACTGAGTACATGATTAACTACGGTCATCCCAGGCTTAGGGCGACCGATGCCAATCTTAATACGGTCAAATTCCTGAGAGCCAACATGCTTGATAATACTCTTAATACCATTGTGACCACCGGCAGATCCTTTCTGACGGAAACGAATCTTACCGACCATCATATCCAAATCATCATAAATAACTACCAGATCTTTAAGCGCAAGATTGTAATAGGTCATCAAAGCATGAACAGCCTGACCGCTTTCATTCATAAAGGTCAGGGGCTTAACAAAGTAAATTTTTTCTCCATTGATAAAGCTTGAGCCAACTGCTGCCTTAAAATTTTTCTCTTCTGAAAATGTAACGTTGAGATTTTCCACAAAGCGCTCAATAGCCATAAAACCAGCATTGTGACGCGTTTTATCGTATTTTGAACCAGGATTCCCCAGTCCCACAATTAATTTTGCCATAATTTATCACTTTTCCTTAAACACACTAAAAGGACTGGAATATGCTTCCAGCCTTATTCTTCATAAAATTATCAGACATTAAAACGAAATTCCATAATATCGCCATCTTGAACCACGTAGTCTTTACCTTCTTCACGCAAGCGACCAGCCTCTTTGACGGCTTTTTCTGAACCGTACTCAATCAGGTCATCGTAAGACATAGTAACCGCACGAATAAAGCCCTTTTCAAAATCTGAGTGGATAATACCAGCGGCTTGAGGAGCTTTGATCCCGCGCTTGAAGGTCCAAGCACGAACCTCCTTTTCACCAGCAGTAAAGTAAGTTCCAAGGCCCAATAAGTGGTAGGCAGCGCGTGTCAATTTATCCACACCGGACTCTTTCAAACCCAGATCCTCAAGAAACATAGCCTTGTCATCATCATCTAGCTCTGATATTTCTTCTTCAGCACGCGCTGAGATAACTACTACTTCGGCATTTTCAGTCGCTGCAAATTCACGAATCTGCTTGACATACCCTATCTCGTCCGGATTAGCTACCTTATCTTCATCGACATTTGCCACATAAAGCACTGGCTTAGTCGTCAAAAGGAAAAGTTGCTTGACAATCTTTTCTTCTTCCTCAGTAAAATTGATGGTACGCGCAGATCTACCATCCTCAAGAACAGGTTTGATTTTCTCAAGAACGGCAAATTCTGCCATAGAATCTTTATCTTTTTGCGTACGTGCAACTTTTTCCACACGCGCATAGCGTTTGTTGACAGATTCAAGATCTGCCAGAATCAACTCTAAATTGATAGTATCAATATCTGCAATTGGATCTACAAAGGCATCTTCACGGCCTTGCTCCCGCATAACATTTTCATCATCAAAGGCACGGACCACATGAACAATGGCATCTACCTCACGAATATTGGCCAAGAATTTATTTCCCAGACCTTCACCTTTAGAAGCTCCTTTTACAATCCCCGCAATATCGGTAAATTCAAAAGTTGTTGGTACCGTCTTTTGAGGAGTAATCATCTCTGTCAACTTCTGTAAACGCTCGTCTGGTACTTCTACCATCCCTACATTTGGATCAATCGTCGCAAATGGGTAGTTGGCAGACTCTGCACCTGCTTTGGTAATTGCATTAAAAAGAGTTGATTTACCAACGTTTGGTAAACCAACAATACCTGCTGTTAAAGCCATTTATATAGTCTCCATTACATTTTTCGTCCTGACTATTATAGCAGAAAATCAAAGAAAAAGCTTGTCTAGTGACAAGCAATTTATAAGAAAATGAATAATAAAGGGACAGTAGCTAGTAGTACCCACCAATATTCTGAAAGTAAATCAACAATAATCGTCAAACCATCTCTTTTCTCATATTTTCCAGTTTCAGGATTGATGACATACTCACGACCTTTTAATAAATGTAAATTGCCATCATCTTCGTCTATTTGAAAAGTGGATTGCTGCTTTCCTTTAACTAACTCATCTAGGTTAACCTTCAGAATTTCTGATAACTTGACTAGATTCTCCAAATCAGGTGTTGCATCACCATTTTCCCATTTGGCGGTAAGACAGAAATCTATGATTTCGTCGTCGCACCCCCGCAAGGCTGATTAGAATGGTCACGAGAGAAGCGAAGGGAACATTCAATCAGCTACTGCGAAGACAGCTTGATGAGAAATAAAGAGTTGTTGTGCTAATTCTTCTTGCGAAATGTTTTTTCTTGCCGAATTTTTTTGAGCTGTTCTGCAAACATGGTCATCACCATAACCACCCTTCTTTTTTCTAGTCTCATTATACTAAAAATATTAGAGTAAATTAGCACTTTTTATCGCAACTAACAGTTGCATAATGCTAGAAAAATGCTGTTCATAAGGTTTCCAAGGTTGCATCCCATTAAAAAGACAGTTAAAAGTCACTTTACATCAGACTTTCTACAGTTGTAAGACTTTTTTCATCTTCCGCTCAAAATCATGTCTGCTCATCATGACGACATGGTTACAATTGGTACAGTGAATTTTGATATCAGCCCCAATGCGTGTAATTTCCCATTCATTAGCCTTTTTACCAGTGGACTTGATGGTACAGGCATGAGGTTTTTTCATCTCAACCAAAGAACCTACTTGATACATAGACACCTCCAAAATCTCTAAATAGTAGCCCTATTATAACCAAAAAGCTCCAGCCTGACAAACCCAGTAAAACACTGAGCACTTCCCGAAGATTATGAAAAAGACACGTCCATTCTTCGATACGCAATAAGCTAGAAGGGCGGGTTCTAGGGCATCGGAGTCGCCCTAGGGAAAGTTTATTGACATAAAAAGAAAGAACTCAGTAAAACACTGAGCACTTCCCGGAGATTATGAAAAAGAAAAGTTTATTTAGGATTGACTATAGTATAGCCTAAACCACTTAAAATTAACTTAAAATTTCCTGATTTTTTTAATTTGTTCGAACTGGGGTAATCAGCTGGATGAAGTTTTCACTATCATCACCTGGCGTTAGGGTGAAAGGACGCACTGGTGAGATAAAGCGAATACGTACAGTTTCACTCTGTAAAGCTTTTAGAGCTTCAATCAGATAAGTTGGATTGAAACTAATAGTCAAATCACTGCCGCTAGTTTCTAGAGTATCAATTTCTTCATTGACCTTTCCAACTTCCGGTGAATTAACATGAGCTGAAACTGTACCATTAGCAATTTCTAGCTTAACTGTTCCATTTTGGGTCGCATTAGAAATCAAATGGGCCCGCTCCATAGCTGAACGAAGACTATGAGTATCAAAGAGAATTTCCGTTTCAAATTCATTGACTAAGAGACGATCAGTATCTGGATAAGCCCCTTCAAGCATACGCGCATAGAAGCTAATATTTTCACTTCTAAAGAGAATCTGGCTGCCAGATAAGAAGACTTCAACTGTTTCTATCTCATCTGTAAAAACCGATGAGAATTCACGAAGGGAGCGACTCGGAAGGACAACATCAAAGTCATCACCTGCATTTTCCAAAACAAGTTTACGCTGACTCATACGATGAGAATCTGTTGCGACAGCCTTAAAATTTTGGTGTTCTGTCAGCACCAAATGAATCCCTGTTAGTATGGGACGACTTTCTTGTGTACTAGCAGCAAATGCTGTTTCAGCAATTAAAGTTTTCAGCACCTTTGTATCAAAAATCAAGGGATTGCTAGTAGGAACCTCTTGGAGACGAGGATACTGCTCAACATCTTTTCCTTTAAGGGTAATTTCTGACTTTCCACTAGTTAGCACCACTTGATGATGGTCAATCTCTTTAAAATCAAGACTGATATCTGGCAAACTCGAAACAATATTGATAAAGAAATTTGCTTCAAGCAAAATACTACCAATTTCTGTAATTAAAAGTCCTGCATTATCATTTGTACTAGCAATAGAATTTTCAATAGAAATTTGTCCATTAGAACCTGTAAGCGTAATGCCAGCAGTAGTAACATCGATTTTTATACTGGATAAAATAGGGATAGCATTTTTAGAACTGATAGCTCGTTTAGTTGCATTAAGCGCTTGTAAGAAAAAAGCTTTATTGATTGAGAAGTTAATCATAATGACTCCTTTATATTTATAAGTATTAGTTTAGTAGTAGTAGTAGGTCTTGTTTATAGGGTGGAAAAATATGGACAAGCTATAGGTCATAAGGCTTACAGCTTGTGCACAACCTGTGGATAAATCTCTAAAAAAAGCTTTATTTATCCACAAGTCTATTTGATCTTATTTTTAATGGTATCAATCTCAATACGCAGACTGTCATCTTGAGCAATAATGTTCTTAATTTTATTATAAGCATGAAGGACGGTTGAATGGTCACGTCCGCCAAACTCTTTACCAATTTTTGGTAGACTGTTGTCGGTCATCTCACGCGCTAAATACATAGCAACCTGACGAGCTAAGACGATATTTTGATTACGCTTAGTTGACTTGATTTCCTTAACAGTTACACCGTAAAATTTGCTAACCTGACTTTGGATTTCTTCGATAGAGACAATATTGATAATTGGTGCATCTTGTTTGCGGGCTCGAATAGCTTCTGCTGCCAGATCTACTGTAATAACATTAGCCTGCTTGAAAGTGGCAACCAAATTGATATCCTTAAGAGCACCTTCTAAATCACGAACATTAGAGTCGAACTGACCAGCCAGATACTCAATTGTATCTTGTGAAAAAGTATAAGGATAGCCCTGTTCAAGAATCTTATTAGTCAAAATAGCAATCCTAGTTTCGTAGTCTGGTGGCGTGATATCAACTGTCAATCCCCATTTAAAGCGTGTAACCAAACGTTCTTCAAGATTATTGAGATGGTCGGGTGTTCGGTCGCTGGTCAGAACAATTTGCTTATTGTTAGCATGGAGGGCATTAAATGTATTGAAAAATTCTTCCTGTGTCCCCTCTAAGGTTTTTTTAGCCAAAGACTGAATATCATCAATAAGGAGAACATCAAGGCTGCGGAAATTTTCTTTGAGCTCTTCCATAGATTCTAAGCGAATATGAGTGACGAACTCATTAATGAAGTTTTCTGCTGTAATATAGCGAACCCGCGCATTGGGATTATTTTCCAAAACCGTGTTGCCAATAGCATTGAGCAGGTGAGTCTTCCCAAGTCCTGGACCACCCCAGATGAAAAGGGGATTATAGGTCGTCCCAGGGCTATTAGCAACAGCAATAGAAGCCGCTTTAGCCCACTTGTTTTCATCCCCTTGGATAAAATTATCAAATTGATATTTAGAATTTAAATTAGAAGAGACAGAAAGGTCCTGAGTAGCTTGGTTATTGTTTTCTTGATAGTTGGTCTCTTGTCCATTACTACCAGCCTGAATATTGTTAATTTCTGCACTTTCAAAAATGTACTGGGCGTTAATCTGGGTGTTAAATACTTCAAAGCCAGCCGTAATCAAAACTTGTTGAAGGTTTTTTTCCCAAAATAATTCCTTCATGCGATCGATATAAATAATAGCTGTATCATTTTCAACTCGGATCAATTGAGCATCAAGAACGAAATACTCGAATGTCGCTTGAGTAAGATGTTCTCGAGCTAACTCAAAAACTCTATTCCAAAAAATCTGCTCATTTTCGGTCATAGATTTCTCCTTTGCTTGATAATAAGGACTTCTCCTGTTTTCCTAGTTTAATCTCGTACCGTATTTTAACATAAAAACTATAAGTTTTCCACAGGGGTGATAAAAACAATTCACATTGTTCAAAGAAGTTTTCCACAACTTGTGGAAATGCAGTGAACTCCCCATAAAATAGGCTTTTTTGTCCACTAAATAGTGTGGAAAAAGCAAGCAAGGATGAAAGCTTTTTACACAATCTATTTCAGTCTGTTGATAATTCTGTTGAAATCGTCTTGGGATGAAAAATTGATAGAAAGTTTTCCTGAGTTCTTTGCTGTCATTGTAATAGTGACAGGTGTTCCCAAAGTGCGTGTCAATTCTTTTTCTAAATCTTCTTTAAAAAGATCTTTTGCAGAATTTGAAGGTTTTCCCTTATCCTTAGGTGAGGGTTTTAATTGTCTTTCTAGAGAACGGACAGACAAGCCCTGTTTCTGGATAGTTACTAACCAAGCTTCTTGGTCAGCTTGACTGAGACCAAGTAGCAGACGAGCGTGACCTGAAGAAATGTGCCCCTCCTCTAACGCGCTTTTAGCCTTATCAGATAAATTAAGCAGCCGCAGAACATTTGTAATATAGGGCCTTGATTTTCCCATATAATTAGCAATATCTTCGTGTGTCATCTGATTGGTTGCTAACAGATTCTGATAAGCTTTAGCTTCCTCAATTGGATTAAGATCAGAGCGTTGTAAGTTTTCAATAATAGCCTGAATACGACTATCCTGATCAGAAAGTTCTTTGACAATAGCTGGCATCATCTCTAATCCAGCTAATTGACAGGCTCTAAAACGTCTCTCACCAGCGATTAATTCATAACCAAAAACAGGAGATTTGCGGACAATAATAGGCTGAATTAAACCATTCTCCTTGATAGACTGAGCCAGTTCTTCTAATTCCTCTTGATTAAAGTGTAGGCGTGGTTGAAAAGGATTGGGAGAAATATCACTCAGCCTAATGTTTTTCAATTCTTCTGCCATGGTGTTCCTTTCACAAGTTATACAGCCTAAGGGCTGCAATTATATTAAAGATAAAGCGTATAAGTTTGAAGATAAGCTTTCCGAGTTCTAATTTTATGCTATTAATTACTAGGAAGGTGAAATAGAGGTCGAAAATTAAACAACTGAATCGTTTCTTCACAATATTTTAGCAAGTTTTATTCATAAAAAGAGAAGGCTAGGCATATTTGCCCAGCCCCATCTAAAACTACTGCTAAATTAATAAGAATACTAATGGCCTTAATCTCATTACTCATCTTCAGATGAAGAATCAAGATCTTGGCTGGTTTTATTCAGCTTAATATCAGTTGTCTTTTTATCCCCATCACGGTAGAAGGTAAGTGTAACAGTGTCTCCAACCTTGTGCTTATATAGTTCTTCTTGGAGTTCAGCAACCGTTTTAACCTCTTTGTCATCAATTTTTGTGATCACATCATATTCTTTCAATTTACCATCTGATGGCATGCCTTCCTGAACAGAACCAACAACAACCCCTGTAGAGACTTCATCAGGAACATCAACCCTAGCTCTAGCTGATTCACTTGCTGATCCTAAATCAGCCATAGTAATACCAAGAGCCGGACGAACAACTTTTCCATCTTTTTCCAGCTGGTTGATAGTTTTTATAGCATCGTTAGCAGGAATCGCAAACCCTAAACCTTCAACGCCTTCAACGTTAATTTTACTTGATGTGATGCCAATAACCTGACCTTCAATGTTGATAAGGGCTCCGCCTGAATTACCCGGGTTGATAGCGGCATCAGTTTGAATTGCTTTAGTATGGATAGTAGAGCCATCTTCAGCCTGTAGAGTGACATTACGATCCAAGCTAGAAACAATTCCTTGGGTTGCACTGTTGGCTAACTCGGAATCTACTGGACTACCGATAGCGATAGCAGTTTCTCCCACTTTGATTGAAGATGAATCTGCAAATTCAGCTATTTTGGAAACATCCTTGGCTTTTACCTTGATAACCGCCAAATCAGAATAAGTGTCAGAACCCACTAGCTCAGCCTTAATAGAATTTTTTGTATCTTTTTCTTTTCCTCGCAAGATAGTCAATTTCTCAGCGCCGGTCACAACGTGAGCGTTAGTGACAATATAAGCATCATCGCCATCTTTCTTATAAACAACACCAGAACCTTGACTTAAGGGAGCTAAACCATTTTCATCAACTTCAAGCCCAGAAGCTCGCACAGCATCTTCTGTCTCAGCATCGGGAACTTCCTGATAGTTAACAACGGTTACTATAGCATCCTTAGTTTTATTGATAGCTTTTGTCACATCAGATGAATTATCATATTGAACATTGCTCTTTACAGTTGGATTAAATGAAGATGTGACCCCGTTGAGCTTTAGAACAAGCAGAGAAGCCAGCAAGCCCCCTAAAAATCCAGCTAACAATATAAAAACAGGTTGAAACCACTTTTTCCAGTCAAATTTTTTCAATGGGAAAACCTCCTAAGCGCTCTTACTTATATTTATACCTCCCTACTATACCCTATTGTTTGGGAAAAATCAAGAATCCACAGCTTGTGGATAAGTTTGTTGAAAGGATTATAAAAAGCCTTTAAATAAGCAAATTTATGGGCTAAACTATTGTGGAAAACTTGTGAATGAAAGTGATATGATATAATAATGTCATGAAAGTGAAAGTTATTACTGTGGGGAAACTCAAAGAAGCTTATCTTAAAGATGGGATAGCTGAATATCGAAAACGCTTAAACCGTTTTAGTAAAATTGAGCTTATTGAACTTCCTGACGAGAAGATACCTGATAAAGCTAGCTCTGCTGAAATCAAGCAAATATTTGAAAAAGAAGCTGAGCGTATTATGACTAAAGTAGCTGAACGTGATTTTGTGATTGCTTTAGCTATTGAAGGAGACGAATGGTCTTCCGAAGAATTTTCCCAAAAATTGGCTGATACAGCCTTGAGAGGATATTCAGATTTCACGTTTATCATAGGTGGCAGTTTAGGTTTAGCTAACCGTGTGAAAAAACGAGCAAATCTGTTGATGAGTTTTGGAAAGTTGACTCTGCCCCATCAACTAATGCGTCTGATTCTCATGGAGCAAATCTACCGCGCTTTTATGATTCAAGCAGGCAGCCCCTATCATAAGTAAACAACGTTTATTTTATCATTCCTTAGTAAAGTTGAAGTCTAATGTAAGAGCCATTAAAAAGCAATAATTAAAATAAGCTTATAAGGAAAATCAGATTAATCCTACAAAGCCAGAATTTTCGACCAAACTTTATTAGGTTTAACACATACAGCAACTTGTTTATCATATTGACAGTAGGAGTTGTATTTTGATAGAATAAGGAAGAATTGGTTCCATAGCTCAGCTGGATAGAGCATTCGCCTTCTAAGCGAACGGTCGCAGGTTCGAATCCTGCTGGAATCATCGTTTTGTGTAAGCATTCAGATCTAGTAAGGGCTGTTTTTTAATCTATGCAGAAGAGCTTAGCTTAAGTTTTCATCTAGCTCCTTAGTGAGAGGCTTCTCTCCAGCGTTTAGTAGTTTAAGGAATTTATAAAATAAAAATAGAAAATACTATTGACAGCTCACAAAGAGTAAGGTATACTATCTAAAGTCTGGTCCGTTGGTCAAGGGGTTAAGACACCGCCTTTTCACGGCGGTAACACGGGTTCGAATCCCGTACGGACTATGATAAGACTTAAGAGCTGTCCTCCAGGCAGCTTTTTAAAACATTATAAAAAATAAAAGCTTCTGGTAATTAATCTCCAGAAGCTTTTATTTTTTTCTCAGACCAGAAATATCGGCTACTGCTATAGCTAATAAACAGTAGGAAACCTAGTAAAGAGAGAAAACTGGCTATTTTAAAGCCATTAGGCAGGTAGTTGAGTTCAACCTTTCCTTTACCAGCCGGCACATCTATAGCCATAAAGCCTTTTTGGACCCTGCGAATTTTAGCTCTGTGTCCATTGATTTTTGCTGTCCATCCCTTGTCGTAAGGAAGAGTGAAAAAGAGAGAGCCGGCTTTCTTAGCAGAATATTTCGCATGAACCTGACTGCCACTAGTTCTTACAGAGACCTTTCTATTATTAATAGTCGTCATAGCCCTCTGATAAGCTCTAGTATCAAGACCATAAAAGGTCGGTGTTTCAAAAGAAATTTGATTATTTTCAGGGAAGCTCAAAGTTACCGTAAGCTCAGTAGGTTTATTAAAATAGCCCAAATCAAAAAAGCTGTACGCATTATCGGTTGTGTAAATATGATCTTTACCATTGGCAGTAACAGTAAGGGATGATGTGGTGTCATTGCTAAAACTCAGATCAGGAATGCTGATATAGACCTGCTGATTTGGGATAGTTTGAACTTTGTAAGTAACAGCCTTTGTCTGTCCAGTTCCTGTTTCTAAATTGATACGATTATTGAAATTGGGGTGAACAGCATCAGTAGCGGATTGACTTGACAAATGTGTAAAGTACTGTTGATGAAGGCCACTCAAATGATTTAATAATAAGGCTTGGTTATCTAATGTATTGACAGTAAAAGGAAGATCCTTGTAGACACCTTTAGTAAGAATAGCCATCTGACTAGCATTTTTATTTTTATACAGTGTTAAAAGTCCAGAATTAGCGACTGATGTAAAACCGTATTTATCGATATCTTCTGCTGATAAGTTATAAGTAATATTAAATAAACTGTCAGCGATAATGGTATTGTTTTGGTAACGTAAGTTGAGATTCGTACCCGTTGACTGGAAACCCAAACGATCTAAAGTACTGCTGGAAGCTGTATTTCTGATAGAAGAAAACTGGGAAATACCGTTGTAATTAAATTTCATACTATCATTACCAGTCTGTGGCATGGTACGCTCCAGTCTAAAAAAGCTTTTCTTATCACTTTTAGCTTTTTTGACAAGACTAGTGATTTCTGTCTGTTCGCGGTTATATCCTTCACGAGAAGGAAAAATCCATTCGTCACCCAAGCTAGTTACTTGATAATAGGAATTGAGTCCAATTTCAAAAGTAGAAAAGAGTAGAGTAAAGAGAATAAAAGCCAAGGTGCTTAACTGTTTTCTATTGAAAGACAGCAAAATAACTGCATAAGCTAGAAGGAAAGCAAGTGTCAAGATAAGGTTGACAGGTTTTAAAAAATGATAATGGGTTGTGTAAAGGAAGGTTAATACAAAACCACTAGCTAAGGCAGAAAAAGTAACAATCAGAAAATTAGGTTGAAACTCTTTAATATGTGATAGACTTTCAGCAGCCATTAGGATGATTAAAAGAGAAAAGAGCCAGGCATAGCGATGCAAGAACATATTCGGCGTATGCATTCCCTGCCAGATTAAATCCAGCGGGCTAAGATAAAAACTAGCGACCATAAAACCTAACAATAATCCATAAGCTAGTTTAACTGGCCACTTGAGTGTTCGTAGGCTAAAGAAAATGAGAGCGAGGGATAAAGGGAAAAGTCCTACATAAATCATTGGAATAGCGCCAAACTTAGTCGTATCATAGGCACCGACAAAATTTTTAGCAAAAATATCAAAGAACCATGCCTTTTCAGATAAGAGACTATTAAATTGAGAAAACTCCTCACCGTGAGTTGACAGATCCAAATAGCTCGGTAACAGCATAATAGAAGCAGTCAAACCCGATAATATTGACACAACTGTAAAGTCTAAAAATTTTCTAAAGACTAACTTCCAACGAAAATCTCGACTAAGTTGAACCAGAAAATAGAGTGTCAGGAATATGGCCATCATAAAACCAAAATAATAATTTTGGATAAAGAGTAAACTTAGTGTCAAGTAATAAAGCCAAAATTTCTGTTTATCTAATAGGGAGTGGAGTCCCAAAATAATAAGGGGAGCAAGTATAAAAACATCCAGCCAAGTATTAATTTCAAGCTGACTAACGGCAAAACTCATCAAAGAATAGGAGCTTGATAAGCTAATAATAAGCGCTTGTTTAATATTGACAAAGAGTCGTTTCAGTGTAAACGACATTGACAATCCGATTAATCCGAATTTTATCAAAGTAAAAAGGTAGATGGCATCTGCCATTGATTTTACAGAAAAGAAATAATAAAACGGCGATAGAAAAGATCCTAAATAATAGCTTATTAAAGCGTAAAAATTCAGTCCCAAACCACTAGTAAAAGTGTAAAATAGGCTGTCACTGCCGTGCAAGATGTTGCGGAGTTGGGTTGCAAAAATAACATACTGATGAAAACCATCACTTGCTAATATAGTAGTCTTACTACCCCAGTAAATTCCCTTTGACCAGAGGGCAACTAACATGATAAAAGTAGGAATTAAAAAAGATAAACTATAAAAAAGAAGGTTGACTTTATGCTTAGTAAAAAAATTTTTCATGGTATTTGAGAAAAAGAGTCTGAGACACCTACGTTTCAGACTCTGCGAATGTTGTGGATCTTACCTCTCAGCGAGATAGCATTATTGCCATAGTTCTTGGACCTTAGTCTGAACTTCTGTATTTTCAAGAAACTCATCATATGTTTCATCGATACGGTCGATAACCCCATTTCTAGAAATGACAACGATATGATTGGCTAAGGTTTGAATAAATTCATGGTCGTGACTAGCAAAGATAATGGATTCTTTGAAATCTTTGAGGCCATCATTAAGACTGGAAATGGATTCCAAGTCCAAGTGATTTGTTGGGTCATCTAAAACAAGAACATTAGATTTAAGAAGCATGAGCTTAGACAGCATCACGCGCACTTTTTCTCCTCCTGATAAAACGTTAACGGACTTATTAACTTCATCACCGGAGAAGAGCATACGTCCTAGGAAACCACGCAGGAAGGTATTATCATCTTCCTCCTTAGAAGCAAACTGGCGCAGCCACTCGAGAATAGACTCGCCAGACGCGAAGTCTTTAGAGTTATCTTTTGGCAGATAAGAGCGGCTGGTAGTGACACCCCACTTGATGGTTCCCTCATACTCAATTTCTCCCATTAGAGCTCGAATAAGGGCTGTAGTCTGGATATCGTTTTCTCCGATGAGGGCGGTCTTATCACCTGGACGTAGAATAAAGCTGATCTTATCAAGAATTTTTTCACCATCAATAGTGACAGAGAGGTTCTCAACACTCAAAAGATCATTACCAATCTCACGTTCAGACTTAAAGCTGATAAATGGATATTTACGACTAGATGGGACAATCTCTTCTAACTCAATTTTATCCAGCATCTTTTTACGGGATGTCGCTTGTTTAGATTTTGAAGCGTTAGCTGAGAAACGGGCAACAAACTCCTGCAATTCCTTAATTTTTTCCTCTGCTTTAGCATTGCGGTCAGCCTGTAGTTTTGCGGCCAGTTCAGAAGACTCCTTCCAGAAGTCATAGTTACCAACGTAAAGCTGAATCTTACCGAAGTCAAGATCAGCCATGTGGGTGCAGACCTTATTTAAAAAGTGGCGGTCGTGAGATACAACGATAACGGTATTTTCAAAATCGATTAAGAAATCTTCCAACCAAGCAATAGACTGAATATCAAGACCATTGGTCGGCTCATCCAAAAGAAGAACATCTGGCTTGCCAAAGAGAGCCTTGGCAAGGAGAACCTTAACCTTGTCTCCATTGCTAAGCTCGTTCATATTTTGGTAGTGAAGCTCTTCAAGAATATTGAGATTTTGCAGGAGTTGAGAGGCTTCACTCTCAGCTTCCCAGCCGCCTAATTCAGCAAAAACACCTTCAAGCTCGGCAGCACGAACCCCATCTTCTTCGGAAAAATCGGCCTTCATATAAATAGCATCCTTCTCCTTCATAACCTTATAGAGCTGCTCATTTCCCATGATAACAACATCAATAACGCGCTCTTCTTCGTAGTCAAAATGGTTTTGACGAAGGACAGATAGACGCTCATCTGGGCCGAGCGTCACATGGCCGGTTGTTGGCTCAATGTCACCAGCCAAGATTTTTAGGAAGGTGGATTTTCCAGCACCGTTGGCTCCGATTAATCCATAAGTGTTGCCAGCTGTAAAGTTGATATTGACATCATCAAAAAGCTTGCGGTCGCTAAAGCGCAGTGAAATATTTGAAACTGTGAGCAATGAAACTACCTCTTTATCTTCTATAAACTGTCTTTCATTCTACTAGAAATAGGCCGATTTTTCAAACTAAAGCCGTTTATCTAAAATAAGTTAAAAGAAAGCTTTAGTAAGGAATTCTTGGAAAAGCAGCCGGTAAAGACTTCTGCATAAGAGCTACGTGTCCAACAAGATTTATGATATAATTTAAAGAGCTATTCAAACAAAAACTAGGGGTAAAATAATGACGAAACCAATTATTCTGACAGGCGATCGGCCGACAGGTAAACTTCACATTGGACACTATGTAGGTAGTTTGCAGAACCGTGTTCAACTGCAAAATCAAGGTAAGTATAAAATGTTTGTCTTCTTGGCGGATCAGCAGGCTTTAACAGATCACGCAAAAGATCCGCAAACAATCGTTGATTCTATCGGTAATGTAGCTTTAGACTATTTGGCAGCAGGCCTTAATCCTGAACAATCGACAATTTTTATTCAAAGTCAGATTCCGGAGTTAGCCGAATTAACCATGTATTACATGAATCTGGTGTCTTTAGCCCGTCTAGAGCGCAATCCTACTGTCAAAACAGAGATTGCACAAAAAGAATTTGGTGAATCCATTCCTACAGGCTTTTTGGTTTATCCTATTGCACAGGCAGCAGATATTACGGCCTTTAAGGCGAATTTTGTTCCTGTTGGTAATGATCAAAAGCCCATGATTGAACAGACCCGCGAAATTGTGCGTAGTTTTAATCATGCTTATAATACTGATGTTCTGGTCGAACCAGAAGGCATCTATCCTGAAAATGAGTCGGCGGGTCGCCTGCCAGGCCTTGATGGCAATGCTAAAATGTCCAAGTCTTTAGGCAACGGGATTTATCTAGCTGATGACGCAGACACACTCAAGAAAAAAGTCATGAGTATGTATACTGATCCCAATCATATAAAAATTGAAGATCCTGGAAAGATCGAAGGGAATATGGTCTTCCATTATTTAGATGTCTTTGGACGTGAGGAAGATCAAGCAGATATTAAGGCTATGAAAGACCATTATCAACGTGGTGGCTTAGGTGATGTCAAAACAAAACGTTACCTTTTAGAAATCTTGGAGCGTGAGCTAGGGCCTATTCGTGAACGCCGCTCGGAGTTCGCAAAGGATATGGGCGAGGTCTATCGCATGTTAGAAAAAGGAAGCCAAACAGCCCGTCAAACTGCTGCCCAAACCTTAGATGATGTTAAGTCAGCCATGGGGTTAAAATACTTTTAAACTTTAATTGAATTCAAGCTCTTTTTGACCCTTGGATTCTTTTTATTTTCATAAAATTTTGCGCTGATTGTTATTGACAAAAATTTTTAGCATGATATGATTATATACTAATAATAAGAGCTCTTGAGGCTAAATATCTTATAGAAAAGAGGATGGATTTGATGTCAAATTGGGACACTAAATTTTTGAAAAAAGGCTATACCTTCGATGATGTTTTGCTTATTCCGGCAGAAAGTCATGTACTTCCAAATGAAGTTAATATGCAGACGAAACTGGCAGCGAATTTGACATTAAACATTCCTATCATTACTGCTGCCATGGACACTGTAACTGAAAGCGGTATGGCTATTGCTATGGCACGTGCTGGCGGACTTGGAGTTATCCACAAGAACATGTCAATCGAAGCTCAGGCTGAAGAAGTCCGTAAGGTAAAACGTTCAGAAAATGGCGTTATCATTGACCCATTCTTCCTAACACCAGAGCATACTGTTGCAGAAGCAGATGAATTGATGGGGCGTTATCGCATTTCTGGTGTTCCAGTTGTAGAAACTCTGGAAAATCGTAAATTAGTCGGTATTCTTACCAACCGCGATATGCGTTTTATTTCTGATTATAGCCAGCCGATCAAGACTTACATGACTAGTGACAATCTAGTGACGGCTCCAGTAGGCACGGATCTAAAGACAGCTGAAGCTATCCTACAACAACATCGCATTGAGAAATTACCTTTGGTTGACGATAACGGTCGTTTATCTGGTTTGATTACCATCAAAGATATTGAAAAAGTTATTGAGTTTCCTAATGCTGCCAAGGATGAATTTGGTCGCCTCTTAGTAGCGGCTGCAGTCGGTGTTACTTCAGATACGTTTGAGCGGGCAACAGCTCTCTTTGAAGCTGGTGCAGATGCCATTGTTATTGACACAGCTCATGGTCACTCAGCTGGTGTTCTTCGCAAAATTGCTGAGATCCGCTCAACCTTCCTAGATAAGACCTTGATTGCTGGTAATATTGCAACTGCTGAAGGAGCGCGTGCCCTCTATGAAGCAGGTATCGATGTGGTTAAGGTAGGTATCGGCCCAGGTTCAATCTGTACAACCCGTGTTGTAGCCGGTGTTGGTGTTCCTCAAATCACTGCTATCTACGATGCAGCTGGTGTTGCTCGTGAATATGGTAAGACGATTATTGCTGACGGCGGTATCAAGTATTCTGGCGATATCGTCAAAGCCCTAGCTGCTGGTGGCCATGCTGTTATGCTTGGTTCCATGCTGGCAGGTACCGATGAAGCTCCTGGTGAAACAGAAATCTTCCAAGGACGTAAATTCAAGACTTACCGTGGTATGGGATCTGTTGCTGCTATGAAGAAGGGCTCTAGCGACCGCTACTTCCAAGGTTCTGTTAATGAAGCTAATAAGCTTGTTCCAGAAGGAATTGAAGGCCGTGTAGCTTATAAAGGTGCTGCTGCTGACATTGTCTTCCAATTGGTCGGTGGTATTAAGTCAGGCATGGGCTACACTGGTGCTGCAGATATTCCAGCCCTTCACGATAAAGCCCAATTTATCGAAATGTCAGGTGCTGGTCTAATCGAAAGCCATCCTCACGATGTGCAAATTACCAATGAAGCTCCAAACTACTCTGTTCAATAAAAAATATAAGAGTATAAAAATAAAAACTGGTAGACAATTAAAAACCGAGTTTAAGGATCAAAGGGCCTCAAACTCGGTTTTCTATTTTTCTGGAATTCCTTATTTAGATTTTTGGATAGGTTACGACATTAAGTAATAAAGTATTTCCACAGTATCTACATTTTTAGTGTAAATATAGTTGACAGAAAGTTGACGGTTTTAAATATCGAAACAACAATATCTCCCCTAATTCTTTATATCTCCCTTATCGACTGTAAATATTTTAAGATTGTCAGGTAACTGATGAAGATGCTCTAAACTTGTCGTTGTAATAAAAGTTTGAACATTTGTCTTAATCCCTTCTAGTAATTTCAGCTGTCGATGATTATCAAGTTCACTCATGACATCATCAAGCAAAAGGATAGGCTGATCACCTGTTGCTGACTTGATGAGCTCAATTTCTGCCATCTTTACTGACAGTATCAAACTGCGTTGCTGCCCTTGGCTACCAAATGAAGCATTCATCCCATTGATAAAAAAAGACAGATCATCACGATGAGGGCCTACTCCAGTATTTTTTTTAAAGCTATCACGACTGAAACTTTTAGATAGCTGCTCTAAAAAACTCTGCTTAATGTCTGATTTATCTGGAATATTGACAGAAGGTTGATAGGTAATAGTAAGGTCTTCTAACTGGTTAGAAATCGTATAGTGATGTTTGCTGGCTTCTTGTTCCAAATCCTGTATAAATTTGAAGCGATGTTCCATAACCCTACTGCCATAGTCAGTTAATTGCTCGTCAATAACAGCCAGATAATCTTTATCAATCTTTTCAGCTGATTTAAGGTAAGCATTGCGTTGCTTCAACACATGATTGTAATTGGATAAATCTGAGAGGTAAATAGGTCTTATCTGCCCCAAATCAATATCTAAAAATTTACGCCTCAGACTAGGTGCTCCCTTTACAAGCTGTAAATCTTCAGGTGCAAAAAGAACAACAGTCATATGTCCGACATAATCGGACAGTTTAGTCTGCTTGAGATAGTTAACCTTAGTTGTTCGCCCTTTGTCAGATAGATTGATTTCTAAAGGAAGTTTTCCGCTTGTTCGTCTCAAAAGTCCTGAAACTGATAGTTCCTTGGCCTGAAAATTGATGAGCTCTTTGTCTGAACGCGTTCGATGGCTGCGTGTTAGAGCTAAAAAATAAATAGCTTCGAGAAAATTCGTCTTTCCTTGGGCATTTTGACCCACAAAAACATTTAGGTTACTGGAGAATTTTGCAGTTACATCTTGATAGTTTCGAAAATTTTTAAGTGCAATAGATTCGAGCCACATCTTTAAGTCCCCGGAAATTTTACAGGTCCCCGGCCTGTAGGCTGCGTCTGTCCCCGCTTTTCTTGCTTCTTGTTCATCTTTTTAACTATAGCAGCGACACGCTCTTTTTCTGCTTGTTCTTCTTTATGTTGAGCCAACTCTTTAGAATTAGGAGCAACTAGATTAATTGTTAATTGACGACTGGGAATCTCAATTTTATCTCCAACCCTTAACTTTTTACGGCGGCGCTTCTCATCTTCACCGTTAAAGAGGACGGTAGTATCAGCTAAGAAAGATTTGACAGCACCACCACTAGAAATAACCCGTAAATCTTTCAACAGAGACTGTAAAAGAATATAGTCTTCAAAGAGTTTGTATTCCATACCCACCTCAACTTTCTAATGAGAATATTATAGCATAAAATGCTATAATTTAAGTCAATAACTAACTTAGAGGAAAGCAGATGAAACTAGTTGATGGTGTTAATTTACACCTCATTAAGACGGATAAATTTAAAACCAATCATATTACCCTACGCTTTACAGGTAAACGCCAAAAAGAAACTACTGCTCGCCGCGTATTAGTTGCACAGATGCTGGCTTTAGCAAACGAGACCTACCCAAGTTATCGAGCCTTTAAAAGGGCTTTAGCTGATTTATACGGTGCTAGTGTATCAACGAGTGTGTCAACTAAGGGTAAGGCTCATATCGTTGACATTGATATTGAATTTTTGAGCAGTCGCTTTACTTTGAATAAGGAAGAATTGTTGGATAAAATCTTTGACATTCTTTACAGCATTCTTTACAGACCCTTGATTAGTTTGGAACAATTTCAATCCAAGATTTTTGATATAGAAAAAGACAACCTTATATCCTACCTCAAGGCAGACAAGGAGGATTCTTTTTATTACAGTGAATTGAACTTGCGTAAACTTTATTTTCAAGATCCTGATTTACAGCTTTCCAAGTATAGTTCCGATGAGTTAGTTGCGCAAGAAAACTCTTTTACAGCCTATCAAGAATTGCAAAAAATGCTTAAGGAAGATCAGATTGATATTTTTGTTTTAGGTGATAGTGAGGGTTATGCTATTGTAGATAAACTCAATCAATTTCCTTTTAAAGAAAGACAGCTTTACACCTATGTCAACTACCAAGAAGAAAAGCAGGAGGTAACGACAGAAAAAATAGAACGGCGTTTAGATAACCAATCTGTTTTACAATTAGGTTATCATCTTCCTGTTCATTATGGGGATAAAGACTATCCAGCTGCCCAGATTTTAAATGGCATGTTAGGGGCCTATGCTCACTCGCGACTTTTCACAGAAGTGAGGGAAAAAGCAGGCTTAGTTTACACGATAGCCAGTGACTTAGATGGTTATACAGGATTACTACAGGTTTACGCCGGAGTTGATAAGTCTGATCGTGAAAAGGTGCTGGCTCTTATCAATAAACAGTGGCATGACTTTAAATTAGGCCGTTTTTCAAGTCATTTGCTAGAACAGACTAAAGAATTTCTGCAAATTCAATCCCAGTTGGCAGCAGATGATCCCAAAATTCTAATTGAAAGAACTTATAATGAGACAGTTGTTTTGAATAAACAAGTTAACTTTACGAAGTGGCTTCAGGCTGTAAAGAAAGTATCCAAAGCTGATATTGTACACCTAGCAAGGAAAACCCACTTACAAGCTGTCTATTTTTTGGAAGGAGTTCATTGACATGCTAGAGGAAAAAAACTATCCTTGTCTTGGCGAAAGCCTGTATAGGACGACCCTCAAAAATGGCTTAAAGCTTTGCTTGCTTCCTAAACCAGAGTTTTCAGAAATGTCAGCCTTGCTGCAAGTTGATTTTGGGGCTCTCGATCCTCTCCCAATCGACGAGGAAACAGCAGACAATGAATCTCCTGCTGGACTCGCTCATTTTTTAGAACATAAACTTTTTGAACTGCCCAATCATAGGGATGCTGCTCAAAAGTTCTCTGATTTATCAGTTGAGAGCAATGCTTTTACCGGTTTTGAAAAAACAGCTTTTTATTTTACAAGTTTAGGGTTCAATGGACAGGCTTTGGAATTGTTGCAAAGTTTTCCAATGACTGCAGATTTTGATCAAGAATCAGTTGATAGGGAGAAGAAAATTATCGAACAAGAGATTGACATGTATCTTGACGATGTTGACTGTAAACTTTACAATTCTATTTTAGCGAATTTGTATCCAAATACTAAACTTTCTAACGATATTGCTGGTGACCGCAAGAGCTTATCAGAAATAACGTTAAATGAGCTAGAAAACAGCCATAAGGCTTATTATCATCCAGCAAACATGACCCTTTTTGTTGTTGGAAATTTTGACAAGAATATCCTGCTTACTGAGGTCGAAAAAACGCAAAGCAAGTTTACAGATAGCTTGACAAAGCTTGACAAAAAACCGCTAAACTTGACAAAAAATATTAAGCGAAAATCAACCAGTTTTGATACCGCTAGACCCAAACTAGCTTTTGGTATTAGACTACCAGAATTAGCAAAAGGATCAATTCTCCGGCAAAAAGTCGGTCTGCGCCTCTTTTTCTCCTTGCTTTTTGGCTGGACCAGCAGGACCTACCAAAGTTGGTATGACCAAAAACTTATTGATGATTCCTTTGATATTGATATAGAGGTCTCCCGTCGTTTTCAATTTATTTTGCTAACAGCAGATACGCTGCAACCCATTAAATTAGTCAATCAAATTAGAGAGAGTTTGAAGCACTTCCTAATATCAGATGACATGAACCAAGAACATTTGACCTTGCTCAAGCGAGAAACTTATGGAGACTTCTTGAGGAGCTTAGATTCAATGGAGCATCTCCTTACTCAGCTGGCTGCCTATGAAACTGATGAAGAGGCTTATTTAGATTTACCCACAATTTTGAATCAGTTGACTCTGGGAGATGTTAAGCAGATTGGACAAGACCTTGTCAGGGAAATGGAAGTTTCAGAATTTACTATCTTTCCAAACTAGTTATAAAATAGTTTGAAATTTGGTATAATAAAAGGCAGTTGATTATTTTGAGGTGTTAGTATGAAGAAAAAGAGCATCGGTCAGGTTTTACGCGACGCTCGTCAAGCAAAAGATTTGACTGTAGAGCAGGTTTCAGAAGATTTGGAACTGCCTATGCAGTACATTACAGTTATGGAGCTCAACCAGTTTAAATTTGTCAGAGAAGGGCAGGTTACAGATTACCTGACTAGGTACGGTGATTATTTAGAATTAGATAGTCAACTTTTATTGGAAGGGTATCAAAATCCTGATTTTGAAATTGAAGTTGACGAAGATGAACCCCAAGAGGAAGAAGAAACAGCAGGCCAAGAGCAGGAACCTGATAAGTGGAAATGGCTCCGATCGGAGCGTTTTGATTATGTAGAAGATGATCCTAACAGAAGGCTCCCTTTAGTCATTTTGTCTTTGCTCAGTCTGCTCATGGTCGGTTTAATTGGTACAGCTGTCTATTTTCAATGGGAACAAGAAGCGAGCGCAACTGCTCCTAGATCCTCTTTAAAAGCGGTGGGATCAAGCACTCAACAAACAGGGCCATCAGAGTCGTCAACTTCTAGTCAATCCAGCTTGACAGCTAAGACCAGAGGTTCTTATACGACAGTGAAACTTACCGGTGATACACCCCCTAAGGTTACTATTGAGATTTCTCAAGATTTTGAGGACGAAAACCTTATCAGGGTTACCAATTCAGACCTAGATAAAAAGGGACTCGCCTTAGGTGGGGAAAATAAGAGTGTTACTATTACATTAACCCCTAATATTGATAAAACTGTCATTACCCTTGACAAAGTTGACCATGTAACTGTCAAGATTAATGGACAGACCCTCGATCTCTCAAACCTTAACAAAGATAATACAAACTATATTACCCTTACTCTTAACTAAGAAAGAAATTATTATGACAAAAAAAGAAAACCTTCCAAATCTTTTAACCCTAATCCGTATCATAATGATACCGATTTTCTTACTCTTAACCTCTATTCCAAGTAACACCAAATGGCATCTTCTAGCAGCTTTGGTTTTTGCAGTTGCCAGCTTTACAGATTATTTGGATGGCTATCTAGCTCGCAAATGGCAGGTTGTAACCAACTTTGGTAAATTTGCAGATCCCCTAGCCGACAAGATGTTAGTTATGTCAGCCTTCATCATGATTGTTGGGATGGACTTAGCTCCTGCTTGGATTTCGGCTATTATTATTTGCCGGGAATTGGCTGTTACAGGTCTGCGTCTCCTTCTAGTGGAGACGGGTGGGCAAGTCTTAGCCGCTGCTATGCCGGGAAAAATTAAGACAGTTACACAAATGCTAGCTATTATCCTCCTTTTGTGTCACCTATCCCTACTAGGGACTATAATGCTCTACATTGCTCTCTTCTTTACCATATATTCTGGTTATGATTACTTCAAAGGAGCGGGCTACCTTTTCAAAGATACCTTTCAGTAATTTATGACAGCGATAATTTCTCTCGAACAAGTAAGTTTTAAATACGATAAGCATCAAAACGATATTTTAAAAGACGTAACGTTTCACGTGAAACGTGGCGAATGGCTAGCTGTTGTTGGCCATAATGGTTCAGGTAAGTCAACTCTGGTTCGTCTAATTGACGGTCTCCTAGAAGCTGACTCAGGACGAATTATAATTGATGGTCAAGAATTGACAGCTGACAATGTTTGGGACTTGCGTCGCAAGATTGGTATGGTTTTTCAAAATCCTGATAATCAATTTGTTGGGGCCACTGTTGAAGATGATGTTGCTTTTGGATTGGAAAACCAAGACCTGCCTTACCAAGAAATGAAAAAGAGAGTACAGGAAGCCTTGGAGCTAGTTGGCATGTCAGAGTTTGCCAGTCGGGAACCTGCACGCTTATCTGGCGGACAAAAGCAACGTGTGGCTATCGCTGGCATTGTAGCCATGCGGCCGGAAATACTTATCCTTGACGAAGCCACTAGTATGTTGGATCCAGAAGGCCGTCTCGATTTAATGGCTACTATCAAGATTGTTCGTGAACAGTATGGGATGACTGTTATTTCTATCACGCATGATCTTGATGAGGTTGCCTTGAGTGATAGAGTCTTGGTTATGAAATCCGGACAAGTTGAGTCAACAGCCCTGCCAACTAAATTTCTAGGAAGGGGTGAGGAGCTGGAAAGCTTAGGTATGGATAGTCCTTTTACAGCTCAGTTGTTAGCAGCCTTACAAAAGACAAAATTTGCTATTTCAAAAACTTATGCTGATGAAAGGGAATTAGGAGATGACTTATGGGAATTACTCTCAAAAAAGTAGACTTCACTTACCAAGCGGGAACGCCATTTGAAGGGCGTGCCCTTTTTGATATTAATTTGAATATTAAGGATGGTTCCTATACAGCCTTTATCGGTCATACCGGCAGTGGTAAATCGACTATTATGCAGCTGCTCAATGGCCTGAACCTTCCTACTCAGGGTGAGGTTACAGTTGACGATATTGTGATTACACCGGATTCAAAAAATAAGGTTATTAAGCCTGTTCGTCAGAAAGTAGGTTTAGTCTTTCAGTTTCCTGAAAGCCAGCTTTTTGATGAAACAGTACTCAAGGATGTTGCTTTTGGTCCACAAAATTTTGGCATGGCCAAAGATCAAGCTGAACAAATCGCTGGTGAAAAGCTTCGCCAAGTCGGTATTAGTGACGATCTATTTGATAAAAATCCTTTTGATTTATCTGGAGGACAAATGCGCAGGGTAGCTATCGCCGGTATATTAGCCATGGAGCCCCAAATTTTAGTCTTAGATGAGCCGACTGCTGGCCTAGATCCTAAGGGCCGAAGAGAATTAATGGAGTTATTTGCTGAGCTCCATCAGCAAGGCCAAACTATTGTTCTAGTGACCCATCTCATGGACGATGTTGCTAATTATGCTGATTTTGTCTATGTGTTAGAACAGGGACGAATAATCGCTTCTGGCCAGCCAAGCCAGATTTTTCAGAATCTCGATTTCTTGGAGAGTAAACAACTGGGTGTACCTAAAATTACCAAATTTGCTCATGATTTAGTTCAACGAGGCTGGCAACTGGAGCATCTGCCAATAACCATCAAAGAGTTTGTGGAGGCCTTATATGGATAAGCTAATTTTAGGAAGGTACATTCCAGGTAATTCCCCTATTCATCGCTTAGATCCCCGCAGTAAGCTTCTTGCTATGTTTATCTTTATCTTGATTATTTTTTGGGCCAACAACCTAGTGACCAACCTTATTATGACTGGTTTCACTTTAAGTCTAATAGGCTTATCCCGTATGAAGCTTTCTTTTTTCTTAAATGGTTTGCAATCTATGTTTGGTATTATTCTCTTTACAACGGCCTTTCAGATGTTCTTTAATCATCAAGGGCAGCTAATTTGGCAATTTGGGATACTAAAAATAACAGACACTGGTTTTCAGACGGCAACTCTGATTTTTATGCGCTTTGTTCTGATTATCTCCTTTTCAACCCTATTGACATTGACAACAACTCCTTTGAGCCTGTCGGATGCTGTAGAATCTTTACTTAAACCACTTAAACCGTTTAAAGTTCCCGTTCATGAAATCGGCCTTATGCTTTCGCTCAGTTTACGCTTTGTGCCGACCTTAATGGATGACACCAGCCGAATCATGAAGGCTCAACGTGCCCGAGGTGTTGATTTTGGTGAGGGAAGTATGGTTCAAAAAATTAAATCCATCATACCTATCTTGATTCCCCTCTTTGCTTCAAGTTTTAAACGGGCAGATGCGCTGGCCGTTGCCATGGAAGCGCGTGGTTATCAAGGAGGGGATGGTCGCAGCAAATACCGCCGTCTGCTGTGGCGCTGGCCGGATAGTTTAACCATCCTTATAATGATAGGTCTGGGTCTTCTTCTCTTTATCCTCAAGAGTTAGTTCTTAAAATATTTGTCCTAGCCCTTAAATTAAAAGTGAAACTGGAAAACTTGAGATATTTGTGCACTAGCCCAAGCTTTTCCTTTTTCTTTATCAAGATTAAAAATGTCTGTAATATTTTTAATCTAAGACTAAAACTAAAGTAACAAAAAGAGTGTATAGTATAGGGTATATTTTAAAAAAGGAGCATAATTTTTTTATGTCTACTAAATCAATTTTGAAAAATGCACTCCATTCTAAAAAATTAGCCTTGGCTAGTTTGTCGGCAGCAGCAGCATTCGGCGCAACAGCCGTTGCCCATGTTGCCCACGCTGAAACATACACGGTCAAGGCGGGAGATACACTTTCAGCAATTGCTGAAAGTCACAATACCACTGTTGATAACTTGGCTCAAATCAATAATATTGAAAATCCAGACTACATTGTGGCTGGACAAAATATTGAAGTGTCAGGAGCTGTAGCCACAGCGGGCTCAGCAGCGGAATTGACCAGTGCTGATACAGCTGCAGCGACAAGCGAAGCGGTTGAGGCTCCAGCGGTCCAAGAGGTTGCTGACGCTTCAGTAACCAGCGAAGCCCCTGTCCAAGCTCCAGCATATGATGCAGTAGCGACAAGCGAAGTAACCCAACAAGAAGAAGTTAGTTATGCTGCTAGTGAAGCGCCGCAAGAACCAGTTGTTGAAGAGGTTCAAGCCCCAGCACCAGAAGAAGTGGCTACTCAAGAAACGACGAGCAGTGAAACATCAACTCAAGAAACAGCTGAACAAGAAGCTCCAGTTGAAAATAGTGAGGCTCCGGTTTCTGAGGCCGCAAGCTCTGAAGAAAGCCAAGCGCCACAAGATGCGAATGCTGTTGTTAGTGAAGAAACAGCTAGCAGTGAAGCCCCGGCTTCTGAAGCAGTGTCTGAGGCCCCAGCAGCTAGCGAAGCGCCAGTACAAGAAGAAGCCCCAGCAACATCTGGTTATGCATCGAGCCTGAGTTCTGCTGATGCAGCTGCCAAAGAAGAAATTGCTCAGCGTGAATCAGGTGGTAGCTATACAGCTGAAAATGGTCAATATTACGGCCGTTACCAACTGACAAGAGATTATCTAAACAATGATTTATCAGAAGAAAACCAAGAACGTACAGCAGATAGCTACGTATCAGGCCGCTACGGTTCTTGGTCAGCAGCCCTTGACTATTGGAATGCCAACGGCTGGTATTAAAAGAAGTAGGTATTCATAAGTAGTAGAGGGATGTAACAAAGAAGCTTTAAGTTAAGAACTTAGAGCTTTTTTGTGTAAATTAACATGTAATTGTAATAATTTTAACACCAATCCAACTCATTGGTAACAAGACTGGGGTAAAATGAGAGAAAACTTGTGTAGTAAAGGAGTTATCAATGCCTAAGAGAAGAACAAACAAAACTAAATTATCTGATAGACTTGTTATTTTTACTATCTTGACGACATTTGCGGCTCTAGTCTTGGGCCTCATCTCTGAAAATAGCAAATTTTCCCTATCTGAATCCTCTTTTGCAGAGGAAGTCTCTCCCTCTGCGAACGATGGAGATGAGGACAAGAAAGCCCCTGCAGATACTCAGCCTGCTGAAATTGCAGCTTCGACAGCAACAGCTCCTACGGCAGCCTCTCAGCCTCAAGAAGAAACTCTGGCAAATCAGCAACGGCCAGCCGCTGCTGATCAAGCACAATCAGCTAGCAGCAATACTCCAGCAGTAGCTACAAGTACAGCTAATACTAATGGAGCCCGTGGATTGGCCAATGGTAACACGGCTGGTGCTGTCGGGTCTGACGCCGCAGCCCAAATGGCGGCTGCAACAGGTGTTAGCCAAGCAACATGGGAATACATCATTGCGCGTGAATCCAATGGAAATCCCTACGTTTCTAATGGTTCAGGTGCTTCAGGTCTCTTTCAAACGATGCCTGGTTGGGGTTCAACTGCAACCGTCCAAGATCAAGTCAATGCTGCTATCAACGCCTACAATGCGCAAGGTATGTCAGCTTGGGGAATGTAAAACTAAAGGCGTATAAAAAACAAATTAGCCTTGATATGAAGCCATCCACAGCTTGTGGATGGCTTTTTATGATATACTAATAAGGCAAGGCCAAGGCCGTAAAAAGGAGTCAAAAATACATGAATAGAACGTATTTCCAACAATTGAGACCTATTATAGTAGTAGCTTTATTTTCCTTTGCCTTAATCCTCCCCCAATGGATAACCAAAGACGTTATCTTTGGGTCAGATTCTATTTTTCATTACAACCGCTTTTATGAAGCTGCTATGCAAATTAGGCATTGGAATTTCTCCTATTTCATATCTATCTATGGTTTTCAGCAATCAGGACGAATTGTCAATGCAGTCTACGGTCCTTTTTTTGCCTATTTTCAAGGAATCTTGGTACTCTTGGGCCGCTCTTGGTTTGGCTATCAGCTCCTGTCTCGCTTTATTTTAGGCCTAATAGCTGGAATGTCCATGTACAGTCTACTCAGAGCTGCCAAGGTCAAGGAAGAAATCGCCCTCCCTATTGCTTTGTTTTACCTGACAACCTTTTCCATTCAATATTGGACTATGCGTCAGGGGTTCACAAGTTGGGGAGCGGCTGTTATGCCCTTCTGTTTTATACCAGCTATTCGTTTTACCTTTTATAAAGAGCTTCACCCCCTGCAGCTGGCTTTTGCAGTCAGTCTTATTTTTCAAATTCACCTCTTAAGCACCCTCTTTCTGGTTATCATGTACCTCCCCTTCTTTGCTTATGGTTTTTTCCAAAGTAAAAATAAGCTCAAGATTTTTAGGCAAGGTCTGCTATCAGTTATCTTAAGTTTAGTTTTAACAGCCAATGTTTGGGTAGCTCTTCTCTTTTTAAGACTGGATAATAAACTATTGGACCCTTTCGTTAACGAACTAATCAATAACAATGCCATCAATACGGGTTCAAGCTACTGGATACTAACACCGTTTCCCCTAGTCTTATTCCTGCTGGGTCAGATCGTTTATCTGCTTTGGCGCTGGACTAATATGGCTAAGTGGAAGCGTGTCCTTCATGCAGCTTACCTCCTATTTATCATCCTGTCAACAACTATTGTTCCTTGGAAATGGCTGGTTGACAATGGTGTCAAGTTTGCTCAGCTGGTCCAGTTTCCTTTTCGGTTTTTTATCCCCGCTACTATCCTGCTTTTGCTTATCGGAAGTATGACGCTTAATCGTTTTGTTAAATGGCGTAAATTGATTTCAGTCGCATTAATTCTTTTTGCCTCAATTGGTGCAGTTCAAACTGTCAATACTGCCCACAGGCAAGCTCAAGCTGCTAAGCGTTCCCGCTATGTTTTAAAACCCAACCTCCATGTTCACCCAACTGGCAGTTACCAAGACCAGTACGATGCTGTCTTCGATAGCAATCTCAATAACCTCTTAAAACGAATTGAAAAATCTACTCCGGATTATGTTCCGGTTTACAAGTCTGTCAAGGGTAATGCCTATAATGCCTATGCTGAAAAAATTATTTTTAAGAGAGACATGACCAAATGGGTTAATAACGATGGAACCCTTACCCTAAGTTGGAGTACTAAGAACAGCGAGACAGAGCTGCCTATTGTCGTTTATAAAAAGACGAGGTTAGTACTAAACCATCATGCTTTAAAACGTGATGACTACAGTCTGTCAACCTTTGGTGTCCCAAGGATAAAAAATAAATTAGGGACTAACCAATTGACAGTTAGCTTTACAGAACCAGCTTATTTCCCGCCTGTGCTGTGGTTGACAATTCTTGCTTGGCTGCTTCTAGCTAGTTACTGGCTCTATCACCGCATCAAGGGTTACAATTTCCAAATTTTGCTTTCTGATTAAATCATGTTATAATCTTTTACGGTGTTAGCGTTGCTAACGCCGTTTTTCAATGTCGACCTTCAAATCGATTGTTGAATAACTAGACCCTTCAAGTCTATGTTAACCAAGAATAGTGGCTAAATTTTAGGTCACTATTTCCAATTGAGCAGGGGCTAAAACCAGCTGTATTTTAGCCTTTTTAGTCCTGAGCATCTTATATTTGATGGGAGATTATCTATGACGGATAATGCTAAAACACGTGTCGTTGTCGGGATGAGTGGCGGTGTCGATTCATCAGTAACAGCCCTCTTGCTCAAGCAGCAGGGCTATGATGTCATCGGCGTCTTCATGAAAAACTGGGATGACACGGATGAGTTCGGTGTCTGCACAGCGACCGAAGATTACAAGGACGTTGCTGCAGTTGCAGACCAAATTGGGATTCCCTACTACTCTGTTAACTTTGAAAAAGAGTACTGGGATCGTGTTTTTGAGTACTTCTTGGCCGAGTATCGTGCTGGACGTACCCCAAATCCAGACGTCATGTGCAACAAGGAAATCAAGTTCAAAGCCTTCCTTGATTACGCTATGAGTCTGGGCGCGGACTATGTTGCAACTGGGCACTATGCCCAAGTTAGCCGTGGCGAAGACGGCACTGTCCATATGCTGCGTGGGGCTGACAACAATAAAGATCAAACCTATTTCCTTAGCCAGCTCTCACAAGAGCAGCTGCAAAAGGTTATGTTCCCTCTGGGTCATCTTGAAAAGCCTGAAGTGCGCCGTATCGCCGAAGAAGCTGGTCTAGCGACAGCTAAAAAGAAAGACTCGACCGGTATCTGTTTCATCGGTGAAAAGAACTTCAAAGAGTTCTTAGGGAACTACCTCCCAGCGCAACCCGGTCGCATGATGACCGTTGATGGTCGTGATATGGGCGAGCATGCTGGTCTTATGTACTATACCATCGGCCAGCGTGGTGGTCTGGGAATCGGAGGCCAGCACGGCGGTGACAATGCCCCTTGGTTTGTTGTCGGCAAGGACTTGTCGCAAAATATCCTTTATGTCGGCCAAGGTTTCTACCATGAGTCCCTCATGTCAACCTCTTTACAGGCTAGTCAAGTCCACTTCACCCGTGATATGCCTGAGGAATTCAGCTTTGAATGTACAGCCAAGTTCCGCTACCGTCAACCAGACAGTAAAGTAACTGTCAAGGTATCAGGTGACAAGGCAGAAGTCATCTTTGATGAGCCTCAGCGTGCTATTACACCAGGACAAGCCGTTGTCTTCTATGATGGAGACGAATGCCTCGGCGGCGCGATTATTGATAATGCCTATAACAATCAAGAAGTTCGTCAATACGTTTAATAGATTCAATTCAGTTACTTTTGCTAATCTAGGTGAATTGACAAAAATAAGGATTTTGATACAATTACCCTAACAATAATCATGATGGTCAAAGCTCATGAGAATTGTGCGTTTTTGACGTACAGTTTTCGAGAGTTTTGGCCATTTTTGTGCGGAGGAAAGGAAATGAGCAAAAGAGATTACGAGATTTCAAACCAAGAGATGAGTAATTTTTATAATGATATTTTTTCAAAAATAAATTGTGAGTTTAAAATTAAAGATGTAATATCTTATCAGAGAAAATTTGTGGTATGGTTGATAGTATTTGCTTTTGCTTTTTATCTCGCAGTAATTACTTTTTTCATCGTACCCTTATTTAATAATTATAAATTATTTTTGATAGTATTATTAGTCTTTGCAGCTTTAATTGTTCGATTGTTTTATTTAGGTAAAAAGTTTAGGGAGCTTAATAAATCATACTTAAATAGACTAACTTATCTGAACAAGTTAAAAGAAATTAACAATTATATTTTAAAAAAACCCTCACGTCCTTTTGATGAAACTATCCAAGGATTGATGAAGGAATTAGAAATAGCCAGTTCTTTAGACCATCGGAGAACTAATTTTTTCGTCGGGATACTCTTAGCTAGTTTCACGGTTATTATAACCTCTATTACAGCTTTAAATGATGGAGATATAAAGAACATATTAGCAGGAGTTCATATAGTATTGAGTATTGCTACACTATTAATTACTGTCATGATTTTTGGTATTCAAAAGGACGTTCCATTCTTAGGTAAACAATATAAATATTCTAAAATTAGGAATATATTAAATGACATTGTTTACTATTACGGTTAAGATTCCAGACCAATTCTTAATCGGTATGGTAAGAGAAGTAAAACATTTAGTCTAAATGCTTCGACATCTGAAAAATCAGAACAGGGTCAAGTCGATACAAATAAAGTTAATAATGACATGAAATACCGACTATTTTATCGTAGCAAAAAAACTGATACTGATATTATATTAAATATCTTATGGGGACTGTATTCACATAAAATAACTCAGACAAAAAAGATTGTCAAAGTTTTGTGGGGATTGATTGAATATACTATTTCTATCAAACAGAAGGAGACGAAATGACACACACATTTGCAGAAGAATTTGATGTTATTGTGGTTGGGGCTGGGCATGCTGGTGTTGAAGCTAGCTTGGCTGCCAGCCGTATGGGCTGCAAGACCTTGCTGGCTACCATCAACCTTGAGATGCTGGCCTTTATGCCCTGCAATCCGTCTATCGGCGGCTCTGCCAAAGGGATCGTGGTGCGTGAGATCGATGCGCTCGGCGGTGAGATGGGCAAGAATATTGACAAGACCTATATCCAAATGAAAATGCTCAATACTGGTAAGGGTCCAGCGGTTCGTGCCCTGCGTGCCCAAGCCGACAAGGCCCTCTATGCGCGTGAGATGAAACACACCGTTGAGCAGCAGGAAAACTTAACCCTGCGCCAAAGCATGATCGATGATATCTTGGTCGAAGATGGCAAGGTTGTCGGTGTTGTCACGGCAACTGGGATCAAGTACGGTGCCAAGGCTGTTGTGGTAACGACTGGGACTGCCCTGCGTGGAGAGATCATCCTCGGTGACCTCAAGTATTCATCTGGTCCCAACAACAGCCTAGCCTCTGTTACCTTAGCCGATAACCTTAAAAAACTAGGGCTTGAAATTGGGCGTTTCAAAACAGGAACTCCCCCACGTGTCAAGGCCTCAACGATCAACTACGACGAAACAGAAATCCAACCCGGCGATACCACGCCTAACCACTTCTCTTTCTTGTCAAAAGATAGGGATTACCTGCAGGATCAAGTGCCTTGCTGGCTGACCTATACCAACCAGTCCAGCCATGATATTATCAATAAAAACCTCCACCGCGCTCCTATGTTTTCAGGTGTCGTCAAGGGGGTTGGACCACGCTATTGCCCATCGATCGAAGATAAGATTGTCCGCTTTGCCGACAAGGATCGCCACCAACTGTTCTTGGAACCCGAAGGACGCCATACTGAGGAAGTCTATGTCCAAGGTCTCTCAACCAGCCTGCCTGAAGATGTTCAGCGCGATCTTTTGCGCTCCATCAAGGGTCTCGAAAAGGCTGAGATGATGCGCACGGGCTATGCCATTGAGTACGATATTGTCCTGCCTCACCAGCTGCGGGCTACTCTTGAAACCAAGCTGATCTCTGGTCTCTTTACAGCTGGACAGACCAATGGGACTTCTGGCTATGAGGAAGCAGCTGGTCAAGGCCTAGTGGCTGGGATCAATGCTGCCCTTAAAGTTCAAGGTAAGCCTGAACTTATTCTCAAGCGCAGCGATGCCTATATCGGTGTTATGATTGATGATTTGGTGACAAAAGGAACCCTTGAACCCTACCGCCTCTTGACCTCACGCGCCGAGTACCGTCTGATTCTGCGCCATGACAATGCCGATATGCGTTTGACTCCAATCGGCAGAGAAGTCGGTCTGGTTGACGAAGAGCGTTGGCTCAGCTTCGAGATTAAGAAAGCGCAGTTTGACAACGAGATGACACGCCTGTCAACTATCAAGCTAAAACCTGTCAAGCAAACCAATGAAAAGGTTGTTGCTATGGGATTTAAACCCTTGACAGATGCTTTGACAGCAAAGGAATTCATGCGTCGTCCAGAAGTCAGTTATGCTGACGTCATCGAATTTATCGGCTCTGCTGCTGAGGACTTGGATGATAAGCTGATTGAACTACTCGAAACCGAAATCAAGTATGAAGGCTACATCAATAAAGCCCTAGATCAAGTGGCCAAGATGAAGCGTATGGAAGAAAAGAAAATTCCTGCTAACATTAACTGGGATGACATCGACTCCATCGCCACCGAAGCCCGCCAGAAATTCAAAAAGATCAATCCTGAAACCATCGGCCAAGCCAGTCGGATTTCGGGTGTTAATCCAGCTGATATTTCTATTCTCATGGTCTACTTGGAAGGGAATCAAAAGGCCAGCCGCAAGTCCTAAATGTCCCCACGATTTGCCTTAAAAGAAGCCTAGAATTTTAGGCTTCTTTATGATATAATATGCAGATTAAGAGGTTTAATAATGAGAAAAATTCGTTTAGAGACCATCCATCTTGTGATGATCGGTTTGATTTTCTTTGGTATCTTGGCTATCTGTGTGAGAACAATGACTTCTCAGACGTCTTTGCTGCTAGCAATTTTCCTTGTCCTCGTAGCAATGGTCGGTCTCCTTTACTACCAAAAACAGGCCTATGAGTTATCAGAGTTAGAGCAGATCGAGCGGCTTAATGACCAGACCGAACTCAGCCTCAAATCCCTTCTGGATAAGATGCCTGTCGGTGTAGTTCAATTTGATCCGGAAACTGACGACATCGGTTGGTTCAACCCTTATGCTGAGCTTATCTTTACCAATGATGCTGGTGGTTTGGATGTAGATTTACTACGCCGCACTATCCGCGAACAGAAGGAAGGATCGGCCAATCATCGCATTCGGGTCAACAATCATACTTATGTCATCAATTTAGATCTATCAGCTGGCCTCTTTTACTTTTTTGATTCAGCCAGTGATGATACTAGCATAGATACATCTTTCAAACGCCCAGTTATTGGTATCATTTCAGTAGATAACTACGATGATATTACGACTAATTTGTCTGACAGCGATGTCGCACAAATCAATGGCTTTATTGCCAATTTTATTTCTGATTTTGCCCAGCAGCATCAGATTTATTATCGTCGCGTTAGCATGGATCGCTTTTATTTCTTCAGTGATTATAAGGTTTTATCTGCCTTGATAGAAGATAAATTCACCATGCTGGAGCATTTCCGTGAATCTGCTAAAGAGCTGGAACTCCCTTTGACCCTCAGTATGGGAATTTCCTTCGGTGAAAATAACCATCAGCAGATTGGTCAAGCAGCCCAGCAAAACCTTAATATTGCTCTCATGCGTGGTGGGGATCAGGTGGTTATCAAAGAGACTGATGAACACAAAAAAGCCCTCTATTTTGGTGGTGGAACAGTTTCTACCGTTAAGCGTTCCAGAACCCGTACTCGCGCTATGATGACGGCTATTTCTGATCGAATTAAGAGTGCTGAGCAAGTCTTCATTGTCGGGCATGCCCATCTGGATATGGATGCACTGGGGGCAGCTGTTGGTATGCAGCGCTTTGCCTCAAATATTTTAGAGGCCAGCTTTGCTGTCTATGATGATACTGATATGAATACTGATATCGCTAAAGCTGTTCATAGGCTGCAAGAAGAAGGAGCTACCCAGCTCTTGACAGTTGAAGAAGCTCTAGCTCACTCTAGTGAGAACGATCTCTTAATCATGGTTGACCATTCAAAAACAGCCCTAACCCTGTCTAAGGAGCTATATAACAAGTTTACAGAGGTTATCGTCGTTGACCATCATAGACGAGATGAAGACTTCCCTGATAAAGCTATCTTGACCTTTATCGAAAGCGGTGCCAGCAGCGCCAGCGAACTGGTTACCGAATTGCTGCAATTCCAAAATGGCCGTCATACTCTATCTAAGATTCAAGCCAGCCTTTTGATGGCTGGAATTATGCTGGATACCAAAAACTTCTCAACCCGTGTGACCAACCGTACCTTTGATGTCGCCAGTTACCTGCGTACTATGGGCAGTGACAGTTTGGAAATTCAAAATATTTCAGCAACAGACTTTGATGAATATCGTCAGGTCAATGAGCTGATATTAACTGGCCAATCGTATGGTAACACTATGATCATTGCTCAAGGACCAGAAGATCAGGTTTACAGCAATATCATTGCCAGTAAAGCGGCTGACACGCTCTTGTCAATGGCCAATATCGAGGCCAGCTTTGTTATCAGTAAAAATGCAGCGGGGCAGACGGCAATTTCAGCTCGTAGCCGCAATAAAATCAATGTCCAGCGTATCATGGAACAAATGGGTGGAGGCGGCCACTTTAATCTGGCTGCCTGTCAACTAGATGACAAGACTGTTAAGCAGGCCTATGCAGAATTAACTGACATTATTGATCAAATACTTGAGGAGGAAATCTAAGATGAAAGTTATTTTTCTAGCTGATGTTAAAGGTAAAGGGAAAAAAGGAGAAATTAAAGAAGTTCCAACGGGCTATGCCCAAAATTTTCTGATTAAAAAGAACCTTGCAAAAGAGGCTACTAGCCAAGCCATCAACGAATTAAAAGGTAAACAAAAATCAGAACAAAAAGCTGCCGCCGAAATTCTTGCTGAAGCAAAGGCTGTCAAAGCCCAGTTGGAAAAAGAGGCAACCCGTGTTCACTTTACCGAGAAAGTTGGACCAGATGGCCGTACTTTTGGCTCTATCACAGCTAAGAAAATTGCTGATGAGCTGCAAAAGCAGTTTGATATCAAGGTTGATAAGCGTTCTATCGTGCTGGAGCATCCTATTCGTGCCGTGGGCCTAATTGAGGTGCCTGTTAAGCTCCACAAGGAAGTTGAAGCCCAGATCAAACTTAATATTGAAGAAGCTTAAGCTGCCGGTTCTGTAGAGAGAAATACGCTTGCGAAGAGCAATTTTGAACATTTTTGGTTTTGACTTGCTCTTAGATGATGTTTGCCATTTCGTTTTAGTCTTATTCACTTATTAAACTCAGGGACTAGGGGCTTTGCTAATACCTGTGAATTGGACATCAAGTGTTAAAGCTAGTGCAGTCACTTTCCTAAAATTCTAGTCATGTTATAGATTTAATCTAATATTTTATGAAAGGGGGTAACCGTTTATGCCAGAGACTCAAGAGCTGCGTGTGCAGCCGCAAGATTTAATTGCTGAGCAGGCTGTTCTAGGGTCTATTTTTATCAGCCCTGATAAGTTAATTTCCGTCAGGGAGTATATAGAGCCCGAGGATTTTTATAAATACTCGCACAGAATTATTTTTCAGGCCATGATCAAGTTGAATGATCGTAATGATGCGATTGATGCTACAACTGTTCGGGCTATTTTAGACAGTCAGGACGACCTGCAAAATATCGGCGGAATCGCCTATCTTGTTGAGCTCGTTAATAGTGTGCCAACCAGTGCCAATGCTGAATATTATGCTAAAATTGTGGCAGAAAAAGCCATGTTACGCAATATTATCAGCAGATTGACAGAGACAGTCAACGAAGCTTACGATGGCTCGATCGAATCAGATGATATCATCGCCCATGCAGAAAAAGCTTTAGTTGATATTAATGAACGCTCAAATAGCAGTGGATTTCGTAAAATTTCAGATGTCCTCAAGGAAAACTATGAAAGCCTAGAAGAACGTTCCCAGCAGACAACGGATGTTACAGGGCTGCCTACTGGCTTTAGAGATCTGGACAAGATTACGACTGGTCTCCATCCCGATCAGCTGGTAATATTAGCGGCGCGTCCCGCAGTTGGTAAGACAGCTTTTGTACTTAATATTGCCCAGAATGTTGGCACGAAGCAAAATGCTCCTGTCGCTATTTTTTCCTTAGAAATGGGTGCTGAAAGCTTAGTTAATCGGATGCTGGCAGCTGAAGGGTTGGTGGATTCTCATGCCCTGCGGACGGGCCAGCTGACTGATCAAGACTGGCAAAACTTGACCTTAGCCCAAGGAACCTTGGCTGATGCGCCAATTTATATTGACGATACTCCAGGAATTAAAGTGACGGAGATACGAGCTCGTTCAAGAAAGCTAGCTCAGGAGTTAGGCGGGCTGGGACTCATTGTTATTGATTATCTCCAGCTGATCACTGGATCTCGCTCGGAAAATCGCCAGCAGGAAGTTTCAGACATTTCCCGCCAGCTTAAAATCCTAGCCAAGGAGTTAAAAGTTCCCGTCATTGCCCTCAGTCAGCTTTCACGTGGTGTTGAGCAGAGACAAGATAAGCGGCCAGTACTTTCGGATATCCGAGAGTCAGGATCTATTGAGCAAGATGCTGATATTGTTGCTTTTCTCTACCGTGATGATTATTACGAGCGCGGTGACAAAGAGGAAGGGCAGGATCAATTAGAAGATAACACCATTGAGGTAATCTTAGAAAAAAACCGTGCTGGAGCACGAGGGACCGTCAAATTAATATTCCAAAAAGAGTACAATAAGTTCTCATCAATCGCACAATTTGAAGAAAGGTAAGAAATATGAGTGATGCATTTACAGATGTTGCTAAAATGAAAAAAATTAAAGAGGAAGTTAAAAACCATGAGGGCCAAGAAGTTGAGATGACTTTGGATCATGGTCGTAAACGGGAGAAAACAAAGATCGGTCGTTTGATTGAAGTTTATCCTTCTCTTTTTGTTGTTGAATACAATGACCATGCCAGCCAGCCTGGTGAAATTAGCAATGCCTACGTTGAGTCTTATACCTACTCTGATATTTTGACCGAAAAGAGCTTAATTCGTTATTTTGACTGATAGGTTAAGGAAGATAAGGGATTTTTCTTTACATTTAATTAACACAAGTGTAAAGCTATACAAATATTGAAGTGTAAAAAATTCCTGTTTAATAGGGAATTTATTAATAGATAGCTTTACAATATCCTTACCCTTGTGTAAAAGCAGCACAGCAAATGAATCTTATCAGCAGGTGTTCTAAAAACAGCAATTTTACTTGTTTAAAAGCGCCTGTCCCAACGCAGCAAGGCATTCCTTGCAATATAGACTTTTGAGGAAATAGCTAGGAAGAAAATGAATAAAACCGAGGCCTTTTGACCTATTATGTATGAAGAAATCAGCCTATGCAAAGAGGCTGTTGATGGTGGTTTAATTCTCGATAAGGCGAGAAAGACACCGCTACCAATTGTCTAGACGGACAATATCGATAAAAACTTAAAGCCTTCCTCGTAGCATTATAGAAGAAATCTTTGCCTCTTCTGGCGGTTGATGTTTTCATTTTATAGAGCCAAACGAAAATGAATCAACTGTTTAATCAGATTCTAGTCAAAAAGCCTTGTCCTAGGCTTTTTTTTGTGTTATACTTACCTTCGTGTGAAATAGCAGCAGGGCAAAATAAAGCTCGTCAACAGATGTTCTGAAAAACCAGTAACCTTGGCTGTTTAGGCGAAGGGCATCTGCACGAATTAGATTTGTCTAAGACGTTATTTCCTACAAAATTTTAATTTTATAGGAGGACATAAATATGTCACGTTATACAGGTCCATCATGGAAACAATCACGCCGCCTTGGCTTGTCACTTACAGGTACAGGTAAAGAGTTGGCACGTCGTAATTACGTACCAGGTCAGCACGGTCCAAACAACCGGTCAAAACTTTCCGAGTACGGTTTGCAATTGGCTGAGAAGCAAAAATTACGCTTCACTTACGGTTTGGGTGAGAAGCAATTCCGTAACTTATTCGTACAAGCTACTAAGATCAAAGAAGGAACGCTTGGTTACAACTTTATGATCTTGCTTGAACGTCGTTTGGACAACGTTGTTTACCGTTTAGGTCTTGCAACAACACGCCGCCAAGCACGTCAATTTGTTAACCACGGCCACATCCTTGTGGATGGAAAACGTGTTGATATCCCATCATTCCGCGTAGAACCAGGACAAGTGATCTCAGTTCGTGAGAAATCAGCGCAAGTTCCAGCGATCTTGGAAGCTGTTGAAGCAACCTTAGGGCGCCCAGCATTTGTATCATTCGATGCTGAAAAACTTGAAGGTTCATTGACTCGTTTGCCAGAACGTGACGAAATTAATCCTGAAATCAATGAAGCTCTGATCGTTGAATTCTACAACAAGATGCTTTAATCCATATCGTATTATGGCCTATGAAACCCCCGTCCAGCTGAACGGGGGTTTATTGTCTAATAATTCTGGCGGGCTGGCTGAGCCCTATTAAAATCCCAAAAACTAGTAAAGTTCACAGATCTCTTGCTTGGAAAAAGAATTTCTTCCATGATAATTTGCTCAATTACTGTCCGGTAGCAACTTCATCAGGAGTTTAGTAATTTGTTTTGGGCTTTCTTTTTTACCGCGAACCACCCAAATTTGATAGACCCCAAACATAGCGTGACTGAGATAGACACTATTGTAGAGTCTTTCTATAGAACTGCGTTCGGGGGACGGTGCATTATCATAAAAATCAGAAGAAATCAGCCGCTGTAGGTGATGGCGGATAAAATTTTGAATTTCTTTCGTTCCATTTTGGGTAATCAAGCTGGCAAAGAGTGATTCCCGATCCAGAAATTCAAATACTTCCAGCAGGGTAGACTCAATATCCCTGTGATGTTTATCAAAAACATACTCCAGTTTATTAAAAATAGCCTGTTGATAGCGGTCAATCATATCGTACTTATCCTTGTAATGAGTATAAAAGCTTGAACGACTGATACCGGCAGTCTTGGCCAGTTGGCTAGTTGTGATTTCATCAAAATTATGGCTTCCTAATAGCTGGACCATAGCTTGCTCTAATGCCTTTCGAGTGCGTTTCTTGCGATTATCTTTTGTCATCAAAATCTCCTTTCTTTACCAGTCCGTAAAAAACTGGAGCTAAAGTATCACTGCCTGTTTACAGATAGGGCACTCAGTCTAAATTCCAGGTTTTCATGAAGGTGTATTTAGGAGCTATCCTCTCAAGATTAGCTTGCTTTATATAATTTTAATCACAATGTCTAAAAAATATCGAAATATGCTGAAAATCAGCTCTAAATTTGTATAATATATTATAACAAAAATATGGACATACTGTCTAAAATATAGATCAACAAACATTAGTTAGACTAAAGGCTATTGCGAATCAGCCCAGTCTCTGGGCTACGTTACCTATTGGGAGTATCTTTGATTCCCATATTTTGTAATGCCATTTTTAAACTCTATGTAGGATCATCCTTGGGGTAATGTTAATTCCCTACCAGCAACAGTCTGTATCTTCTTCTTTGCTGTCCAAATTAGTGGCATCAAACCTGAGTCTTAAAATAAGAAAACGAGAAAAATCGAAATTGTCGTTTTATCAAAATTTATCGATACTCAAAAGAGGCTGAGACGGTCGTAATAGCTGTCTCAGCCGCTCTATCCTATTGAGGGAATTTTTATTCTATTTCAACATCACCCGTGTTGGATGATATATCAAGGAAATTTGTGTTGGAATGTATAAGTTTGTGCGTAAGCTCCTCATCGCCGGTATCTGTTTGGCTAGAAACATTGAGTTGATAATCGCTCAAGGCAAGAGAGATATCTCCTGTATCAACAGAAATTTTATTATTTTTCCTAAAGGTCAAACCGTCACCCTCGACGTCTCCTGTTGACGTATCAATAGATAAGGAGTTTAGAATTACACTATCCAGTTCAATATCTCCAGTATCTATGGATAAGCTTAGGTCTGATAAACTCGTATTAGAAATATTCATATCCCCAGTGATAAGTTTCAAACTACCTTTTTTTATGTTTGTTTTGTCCAAAGACAAATCCCCAGTATCTATGGATACAGCTAGATCTGACAAGTGGGCATTAGACGTAACCATATCGCCACTAATGAGATCAATGTGTCCCTTGTTTATAGTTGTTCTATCTAAAGACAAATCTCCAGTAGCCATCTTTACATCAGCTTTATCAATCGTAAGTTCATCGAGCTTTAAATCGTTAACGTTCAATGAGCTTTTCAATTCACGAATATTGGTTCCCTTGGGCAGGGAGATAACAACTGTGTCTCTATCATTTCTATCAATGAGTTCGCCCAAGACTTCCAAATTAAACATTTCAATAGTGATACGGGAGTTAGGAGAACCAGCAGTGACGGTCAATTCATTATTATTAACCTTTGTTTTAATGGGCTGCTTTTTATACTTATAATAGGTAATGCTAGGCTGTTTATCATCAGTAGTTTTAACTAAAAACTGGTAATTAGGATTAGTAGCTTCAAGATTAATCGTATCGAAGTTAGTCAATTTCTTTTTGACAAAACTGCGTTCACCTTGGTACTTCTGCTGGATACCACTAATGCCACCGGTATAAAATCCAACGAAGGTAAGAATCAAACCAAGCAGACTGGCCACGATTCCTATTGCGAGTAATAATTTTTTCCACTTTTTCATTGCCGGCCTCCTCTCTTACCTACCCAGCGGACCAAACTAGTTATTCCCCTGCCCAGTGCACGTGATAATTCCGTGCCTGCTAAAACAGTCAGTGCAGCGATTCCTAAAGCCAGTAATCCCAGCCCCCAGCCTAAGCAGCTAGCTGGCAGAGAAGTTGGCAGATAAGTAAACCCATCAATAAGAAATGCTATACCCGATAGAAATCCAGCTAAGGCCAGCGAAAAAAAGACAAGGATGACAGAAAAGCCTAAAATCACAAAAGTAAGAACCAATGCTAAGGCAGTAATTGCTAAGGGGAAAGCTAAAGGTGAAGCCAAAATGGCCAAAATAGCAATCCAAATCAGTGTAGCATTATTTTTAGGCGATAGATTGTTATGCTCAGTCTTCTCATCTAGGATATTATGAAGGATTTCATTAGCGGCTTCCCTAGGACTTCCCAGCTCCCGTATAACTTCTGCTTCTTTTTCCGGCCCAGCTTCATCAAAATATTCCGTAAAATATTCCATGGCTTCCTGATAATCGTCTTGGGGCAGCTTTTTTAAATATCTATCAAGCTCTCTTAAGTAGTCATTCCTTGTCATGTCTAATCCTCCCTTCGATGATGCCGTCGATAGTCGAAATATGGTCATGCCAAACCTGCTTGCGTTGGGTCAGTTGCTCTAACCCAGTTCCTGTAATAGAATAGTATTTACGGTGTCTTCCCTGATATTCTCGGCTGTAAGTTGTGACATATCCAGCTTTTTCTAGTCTCTTGAGAATGGGATAGAGAGTTGATTCTTTAATATTGGCGATGATTTTGATGGTTTGACTAATCTCATAGCCGTAAGAATCCTCCTTTTCAATGATAGCTAGAATCAAGAATTCAATGAGGACGGATGATACTGGAAAAAACATACGAACCTCCTAAAATTTAATATATATTATTTTTATATACTAAGCATAATCTATTTGATAGCCTTTGTCAACAAAATATACAAAATTTTTATATATAAGAGGAAAAAGTAGTCTTGGCTTGTCCAACGACGGTTAATCATGGTATTATGGTAAAAAATAAAGCAGTAAACAAGGGAGTTCCTATGTCAGGTTATCTCGATATCTTTAGACATTACCAGCCTAAGCCCATCGGCGAGGAGCGTCGCTATGCGGTTCTTTTGCCCTTGGTCTGGAATAAGGCTAGCCAAGATTGGCAAATTCTTTATCAAGTCCGAAGTAAGCATATTTCGCAGCCAGGGGAAGTATCTTTTCCTGGCGGGCGGGTAGAAAAGAATGAAACCTTTTATCAGGCTGCCCTGCGCGAGACAGTCGAAGAACTAAATGTTACAACAGATAATATTGAGATATTGGGGGAGATTGACTATCTTGTCCACCATCATCGAACCATTCGCTGCTTTGTCGGTATCATTTCTGGTGATTGGCATACTATCTCCCCGAACCCAGATGAAGTCGAGCGGCTGTTTGTTCTCTCTTTGTCTGACTTACTTGCGACTCAGCCTAAAACCTATAATTTAATCGCTAAGGCTAAGCCAGCTGGTAACTTTCCTTTTGAGCGTATTCCTAATGGTCAAAGTTATGACTTTGGTCAAGATAAACGCAAGATTCCCTTCTATGATTTAGCCGGTGAAAATCTTTGGGGGTTGACTGCTCAGTTTACAGCTCGTTTTATTGAAATTATTCAAGAAAGGACATGAACTGTAAAGAAAATTGACACAAACGTCAAGTATACTATAAATGACTTGAGCACTTTTAGTATCGTTTAGCTTATTTTTGAAAATTTGAATGCTGAGCTCTGCGGTCCTTTAGTAATGGTTTTTAATTAAATATTTAGAGTGGGTTAAAGGTCTAGCTGTCAACCATTTGTAAACCTAATCTGATATTTCACTGTTCTGATGTCAAAATGCTGAGTCTGGGACAAAAGTCCAGACCTGTTAGCATTATCCTAGATTTACCAGATTGACGCAGTGGTTGGGAGTAAGACTTGTTGGCTATGCCAAGAAGTCTTACCCCTGCACAGTTCATTGGTGCTAAAGCACCTAATGAACCACTGCTGATTGGCGATCCTTATCTTGGGGCGCTTCCCTATCCTTAGGCGCCCCCTTAAACAGTCCACTGGACTGTTTAACGACCACCCAAGTGATAGCTCCAACAGTTTGGGGAACTGTTGGAGGTTATCTAATGTGATGAACGATGTTCATCTTATCCTCAACCTTCAAACATCCACCGGATTTTTTGTGATGAACAGCAAGTGTCAAAATGCTCCAGTGGAGTTTGGCAGTCTGGGGATAGACTGCCAAAGCCTGCCGCCTAAAAACAGGAAAGTGGCAGAAACCTGAGCCTTAAAATAGGAGAGCGAGGAAAATCAAAATCGTGATTTTGCTACGATTTACTGATTGAGTCCAACTCTCAAAACTATTAGCTATTCCAGATTTTCGATCGTTAGTTACTTTAAAAAGAGACTCCAGCTGGTCATAGCTGGAGTCTTCGTTTGGCTTTTTTTAGTGACGGAAGAGTGGCTGGCTGAGGTGAAAGCTAAAATCTTTAACATCCACTAATCCCACCACGCTATCACTTTGATACAGCTGGATTAGAAAGTCAGCCATCTCTTCAGCGGTGTGATATTGCTTGAAATGTTGATCATAATCATAGGTGCTGGAGTTTGTTGCGACTTGCCCAAATTCGGTTTGGGTCGCAGCAGGGGCAAGCACTTTTGCCTGCAACTTAGAATAATTATGTCTCATCTCAAGAGCAAGCCCTTCGGTGAAGGCACTAACATAAAATTTTGTAGCACAGTAGCTCACAGCCTTGTCGACCAACATATAGCCGCCGCGAGATGATATATTAATCAGCTGAGCTCCTTCAGTATCCTGATAGTCTCTGACATACAAGGTAGACAATATCGTCAGCGCTTCAATATTCAAATGAAGCATGGTCCTAATTTTTTCTAAACTTTGGTCAGCTACGCTATCATAACTACCAAAGCCAGCATTATTAATCCAAACCGAGATATGATAGTCTTTTAAATCCTCATACAGCCTATAAGCATTATCTGGGATAGCTAAGTCAGTGCTCTTGACAACAATATCTAGATTGGGATAAATCTCAAGGATCTCTCTTGTTAACTCCTCTAAAAGCTCCTGTCGTCTTGCTGCTAAAATTAAATTGAATCCTAGATGAGCGAAAGCTTTGGCGGACTCTAGTCCAATACCGGAACTAGCGCCCGTAATACATACGTATGAGTTTGAAGCTTCTGTCATTTTTAAATTCCTCCTTTTTAAGTTATACTTATTATAGCTTCTAGAGTTAACTCTAGGTCAAGGGGAAGGTGAGGAAAATGAATTATTCAATCGGAAAAATATCAGAATTAACAGGTCTCAGTATCCATACCCTAAGGTACTATGAGAAAGAAGGTCTCCTATCGCCAAAGAGAGACGAGGGAAACAGACGCTATTATGATGAAAATGATTATAGATGGCTCCAGTTTATTCAGCGATTAAAAGCGGTAGGGATGCCTATCAAAGACATCAAAACCTATTCAGACCTTCGTTTACAAGGTGATGCCACCTATCACGAAAGACTGGTATTGTTGGAATCTCATTTGAAGTTATTGGACAGCAGTATTTCAGAATTACTGGAAAATAGGGAGAAACTGATTGAAAAAATTGAGTTTTATGAAGACGAAATTTCAAAACAAGAGAAGTAGTCATTATAGGAGTGGGATAAACCCAAAAATAACAAAAGAGTTGGGTACTAGCCCCATAAAATGAGACACAAGAAAAACACTCCTGTTGAAATCTAGTGAACTAGGATTAGGAGTGTTTTTGTTATGATCAAAAAAGCGTATTCGTTAGAAACTAAGTTAGCCTGTATCGAGATGAAGAAGGTAGGCAAGTCCAATTCCAGCTCATGCCTGATAAAGTCCTTCCTCAGAACACCGCTGGGTAGATTGATAACACCGATTGTTTAACAGTCGTAGAATACCTGACTCTATTCTATCATCCCCCCCTTTCGTTACGCGTTAAGATAATTTGTGATCCAACACATAACATCACGCAATTTTTGATTGTAGTAGCGCATATCTGATACAGGCATAGTCCTTTCCATACAATCATCTACTTTGAAATTTTAACTTAATTCTATCAAAAATTTCCCTCCTATCAAGTTTCTTATTTTAACGTAGAAACTTATTTAAACTCTCCTTGTGGTATCAGAGCAATCCTTCTCCCTGTGGGAGCAACCAATCTTGAGTTCATAAAATAGTTACTGGTGCTTGCCTCTCTTAGATAGATAAAATAAAGCTGCAATGGCTATGGCATAAGCTAAAATCGCGAGGGGAGAAATATCAGCGCCATACTTACCGCCGAATAAAAAGGACTGCTGTTTAAATAATACCGTTCCCATGATGAGGTTCCAAACAGAATGAATCAGAATACTATTAACGATTGACTTAGTCAGATAGGTCGCCAAGGAAAACAGAATCCCAACTAGTGTTCCAGCTAGTAAGAGTTGAAGAGCTGTTATAAGATTCAAGGCTCCATTTAACAAATGTAAAGCTGCAAAAGCAAAGGATGGCGATAGTATAGCGATAGTTCTAGAATATTTGAGCTCCAATAGTCTCATGATAAATCCTCTAAAGAATAGCTCTTCGGCAATCGGAGCAGCTAAACCTCCTATAATGATCGCTTTGTACAAATCATCGGCCAGATAACTTTGACCACCTGACAGATGCAAACCTAACTGTACGGCTAGTGGCATAAGGACTGCTACAGCTAAACAAGATAGGCGGGGTAAGGTCAGCTTTATCCCAAATTTTTCAAAGTCAAACTGACAGATTCTTTTGGCTAGCACATAAATAGATAGTAGAGCTAGGCTTACATAACTAAAGCCGAATAATCCATAGCTGATAAGGGGGATGCCAAGCAATCGTGATCCTTGATAGAACAATACAGAACAAGCCCCACTAAGCATAAAAGCTAAGAAAGCTAACAAACAGATTCCAAGGATTTTCCAGGTTGACATCTTTTTTACAGTCATCATAATTCTTTCTCCTTTGTGAGTTTACTAGGGGATTTGCTGCCGACTGATCCTTTAAGACGTAAAACATAGTCAAACAAGTGCGCAAAAAATCCCCCTCCAAAGTTCGGTCAAAAATATGTTGCTTCGTGCATTCGTTCCTCCTTATCGGTCCGGTACCAGAGATAGATACTGTAAAGGGCCATGGTAGCAATACCACCTAAGTAAAAGAAGAGGTTGATCTGAGATAAATCACCAAATCCCATAGCCTCTCCTATACCAGTAAAGCTAGTAGGTACGGTGTTAATCAGCGCGTGGAAGAGTACGCAGACGACAACAGACCTCGTCCTCTTATAAAGTCCGGCAAACCAGATAGCAAAGACGATACAACTGATAAAAAAGAGCGGGAAAGAGGTCTGGCCTCGGTC